>NZ_JAPEID010000001.1:0-294081 GCF_028823755.1 Vibrio sp. VP6 | reverse complement strand
CGGAGGTTCGAATCCTCCAGGACGCGCCACTTATCAAAAAGCCTCGCTTATGCGAGGCTTTTTTTGTATCTGAAAAACAAACACTCACTACTTATTCTTTAGTCTGCGCTGTCAAAGTAGGTTTCTTTTCTTATCTGATTGAACTGCAATGTCACTTTGCGTATCTAGTCAATCATCTCTAATAATTCATCATCGGTGCGCCATGCTTTCTTCGTTTCCAGCAAAATGATGACTAACGTGATTTAAATAAAATGTGTTAATCACATGTTATAATGGTGTTTTTGTTTTGATCTTTACTCCTATCTTTTTGTTTTAATAGTTCTTTCTTTTAATCTCACTTGTTTTGTTTTGAAATCTTAATCGCAGTTTTCTCGTGCTCTTTGAATTAACCTGTTTATATATTGAGCATTCATTCTAACTCGATGGTTTAAGTTTGAATTGTGATCTGGGTAGTGAATAAATAATCAATTATGGAGATTATTTAAATCCTTCCTTAAACAAAATTGACAAAATTTAACCAATCGAGATAATCCATTGGTCGGGATTTGACGCTAATAAAGTCCTGCACGTTGTCAGGATGACAAAGAAAGGAAGCAACATGACGAATATAGGAAGCCTGCTAGTAGATGCGGCCACCCTTATGGTTACGGGGATGGCGGTCGTATTTATTTTCCTCACCATTCTTGTTTATCTCGTTCGGCTATTGTCGAAACTGGTACCAGAAGAAGTACCAGAGCCGATCGCAGCACCAAAAACAAATACCAAAGTTCAATCAACCTCTTCAGCTGTTAGTCCACAAGTAGTGGCAGCGATTTCAGCGGCGATTCATCAACATCGCGCTTCAATCGCGAAGTAGCCGAATATAGGATTAAAAAGGAGTTTAAGAGCATGTCTAAACCACTAGCTATTACCGATGTGGTCCTTCGAGACGCCCATCAATCACTGTTTGCTACGCGTATGCGTATCGAAGATATGCTGCCTATCGCAGCTGAGTTGGATAAGATTGGATACTGGTCCCTAGAAACCTGGGGTGGTGCAACGTTTGATTCGTGTATTCGATTCCTTGGGGAAGACCCTTGGGAGCGTCTACGTGAGTTGAAAAAGGCGATGCCAAATACACCAATGCAAATGCTACTTCGTGGTCAAAACCTTTTAGGATATCGCCATTATGCTGATGACGTAGTAGAGAAGTTCGTTGAGCGTGCTCATGCCAATGGTATGGATGTATTCCGTATCTTTGATGCGATGAACGATGTTCGCAATTTCCAAAAAGCGGTGAAATCGGCGGTAGATGTTGGCGCTCATGCGCAAGGCACCCTGTCATACACAACAAGCCCTGTTCACAATACGGATACTTGGGTTGATTTAGCAAAGCGTTTGGAAGATCTCGGTTGTCATTCTCTGTGTATCAAAGACATGTCTGGCTTGCTAAAGCCTTACGAAGCGCAAGAGCTAATCACACGCATTAAAGCCTCTTGTGATGTACCACTGGCACTTCACTGCCATGCTACCACTGGTCTTTCTACTGCTACGGCAATCAAAGCGGTAGAGGCTGGTATCGACATCCTCGATACGGCTATTTCTTCGATGAGCTGTACTTACGGGCATACTCCGACAGAAACGGTTGTAGCAATGCTGCAAGGTACTGAGCGCGACACCAATTTGAAACTTGATCAACTAGAACCTATTGCAGCTTACTTCCGTGAAGTACGTAAGAAATACGCGAAGTGGGAAGGGCAACTAAAAGGCGTGGACTCCCGTATCCTTATTGCTCAAGTCCCAGGTGGTATGTTGACGAATATGGAAGGTCAGCTAAAAGAGCAAGGTGCAGCGGATCGTATCGACGAGGTGTTAGAAGAAATCCCACGTGTACGTGAAGATCTTGGCTTTATTCCTCTCGTAACACCGACGTCTCAGATCGTTGGTACTCAAGCCGTCATTAACGTACTGACCGGCGAGCGCTACAAGAGCATCACTAAAGAAACCGCTGGTGTTCTCAAAGGAGAGTACGGTGCCGCTCCTGCGGCAGTGAATGCCGAACTACAAGCAAAAGTCCTTGAAGGTAAAGAGCCAATTACGTGTCGCCCTGCTGATTTGTTAGAGTCAGAAATGGAAGCTCTTACGGTGGATTTAATGGATAAGGCTCAGTCTGAAGGCATTAAGCTTGCGAGTGAACGCGTTGATGACGTACTTACTTATGCGTTGTTCCCTCAAGTTGGTCTGAAGTTCCTTAAAAACCGTGGTAACCCTGATGCTTTTGAACCAGCACCCACATTGGAAAGTGCAAAACCAGTTGCAGCGCCTGCGGCTCCAGTCGCGTCTGGTAGCGTAGAAACTTACAGTGTTCGCGTTGATGGACAAGTCTACGAAGTTGAAGTGGGGCCAAAAGGACAATTGACTTCTGTGACGCCAAGTTCAGCTTCTGCACCAGTGGCCGCTCCCGTTGCTCCTGTGACGGCAAATGCGGAATCGGTTCCTGCACCGCTTGCAGGAAACATCTTTAAAGTGAACGTTCAGCCGGGTGCTGAAGTCGCAGAAGGTGATGTCCTACTGATCCTTGAAGCAATGAAGATGGAAACGGAAGTTCGTGCAGCTCGCGGTGGTATCGTTCAAGAACTGAACGTTAAAGAGGGTGATGCCGTTACCGTTGGTGCACCTCTTCTCAGCTTGGCGTAAGGGAGTATCATGGACGGATTGATGACCTTATGGTCAGAAACAGGGATCGCTAACTTTGAGTTTGGCCAAATCTGCATGATGCTGGTTGGCTGTACGCTGTTGTTTTTAGCGATTCGTAAAGGTTTTGAACCATTACTTTTATTGCCAATTGGCTTTGGCGCTATCTTAGCTAACATTCCTAATGCGGGCTTCACTGAGCCGGGCGGTTTGTTGTACTACGTCTACTATATCGGGATCGAATCGGGAGTTTTCCCATTGTTGATCTTTATGGGCGTTGGTGCGATGACGGACTTTGGCGCATTGATCGCGAACCCTAAAACACTTTGGTTAGGGGCGGCAGCGCAGTTTGGTATTTTTGCGACCTTGTTTGGGGCTATTTTGCTTAACTTTGTGCCAGGGATGGAATTCTCGATGGCAGATGCATCATCTATCGCCATCATCGGTGGTGCTGATGGTCCAACGGCGATCTTCTTGGCCAGCAAGTTGTCGCCAGACTTATTGGGGGCGATTGCGGTAGCGGCATACAGCTACATGGCATTAGTTCCGATCATTCAACCGCCAATTATGAAAGCGCTGACTACCAAAGAAGAGCGTGAAATCAAAATGGCGCAGCTTCGTCATGTTGGTAAGTGGGAAAAAGTGTTCTTCCCGATGGCCGTGCTGTTGATGACGATTCTGTTCCTACCTTCTGCGACGCCATTGGTTGGTATGTTCTGTCTCGGTAACCTGATGCGTGAAGCGGGTGTAGTGGATCGTTTATCGAAAACTGCACAAAATGAACTGATCAATATTGTGACTATCTTCTTGGGTTTAGGGGTTGGCTCGAAACTGCAAGCTGACCAGTTCTTAAACTTGGAAACATTAGGCATTCTTGGTCTAGGCGCTGTGGCGTTCAGTATCGGTACAGGCGCAGGTGTTCTCATGGCTAAGCTTCTTAATAAGTTCTCAGAAGAGGACATCAACCCACTCATTGGCGCGGCAGGGGTGTCTGCCGTACCTATGGCTGCGCGTGTGGTGAACAAAGTCGGGCTTGATGCAAACCCTCAAAACTTCTTGTTGATGCATGCGATGGGACCAAACGTAGCTGGTGTACTTGGCTCCGCGGTAGCGGCAGGTATTCTGTTGGCCTTGGTTGGATAAAGACTCTTGTAACACGTAAATATAGTTATCGTGTTGAAGATAAAATTATCAACCAATTTACATGCTTGCCATTAACTTGGTTAAACAAAATGGTTTATAGTCAAAGGGATGCTCCGGCATCCCTTTTTTATTTGTCCCTCAGGGAGTGAGTTATGGAACATAAACAGATTGTTATCACTGAGTTTGGCGACGCCAATGTTCTGGCGATTCAAAGCGCTGAAACTCCGATCCCTAAGTCTGGCGAAGTGTTGGTCAAGGTGCATTATGCTGGCGTGAATCCTATCGATGTCAAAACACGAGCGGGACTTGGCTGGGCTGCTTCCCAGAATAAAGACAAACTGCCTTGGGTGCCAGGTTACGATATTTCTGGGAAAGTCGCCTCTTGTGGTACTAAGACTTCTCGCTTTGCTGTGGGAGATGAAGTGGCCGGTTTTATTGGCTTTCCTCTCCAAGGTGGTGGTTATAGCCAATATGTTTGTGTTCCGGAGTCGGAGCTAAGTCACGTGCCAAGTTCGGTCACGCTAGAAGCGGCGGCGGTTTTACCATTGGCAGGGCAAACCGCAGCTCAAGCATTAAGCAAAGCGAATGTCAGCGGGTTTTACCATTGGCAGGGCAAACCGCAGCTCAAGCATTAAGCAAAGCGAATGTCAGCGAATGCGATAGAGTATTAATTCTCGCAGGAGCGGGTGGCGTAGGGCACTTAGCGGTGCAGATTGCTGTGGCGACAAAAGCCGAAGTGTTTACCACCTGCAGTGAACGAAATTTAGACTACCTCGCCACACTTGGCGCTCATGCAGTGAACTATCAATTTGCACCAGTGTCAGAACGTGTTGAAGGCGTTGATGTTTTAATTGATTTGGTTGGTGGCGATGCGGCTCTAGATGCCCTCAAGTGCCTAAAAGACAATGCCCGCGTGATCACGGTACCAACGATTAGCGCTGAATTAATTTGTGACAAGGCCAAGCTGTTAGGCTTCGAGGCAAGCGGTATGTGGGTTGAGCCAGATCCTTCACAGTTAGACACGTTGTTGTACATGGTAGGTGTGGGATTACTTAAAACAGAAGTGCAACACATTTACCCTATGACTGAAGTTATCGCCGCACACCAACAAGTGGAATCGGGGCGAACGAGAGGCAAGGTATTACTTGATATGACATGCTAGACGCATTCAATTCAGCTTTTGAACATTTAGCCCTTTGGTTTTCTGATTCAGCATTGTGGGTGCTTTTTTTAACGGGTTTTCTGAGCGCCACCTTACTGCCTGGTGGCTCTGAAGCTGGGCTGATCGCAACTCTCTCACTCAATCAATATGCGGTTTCTTCTATTCTTTTGGTTGCCACAATAGGTAATACGCTTGGTGGCTTAACCAATTACTGGCTTGGGTTATGGATCCCCAATAAAACCCAAGAAGAAAAACATGGTCATACCGCTTTAAAGTGGCTAGCAAAATATGGCTACTGGGGATTATTTTTCAGTTGGTTACCAATTATTGGTGATCCGTTGTGTCTCGCGGCTGGATGGTTAAGGATGAAACTTCTGCCGTGTGTGATTTTAATATTTTTAGGAAAAGCCGCTCGGTACAGCTTGTTAGCGGCCATTTATCTCGGATTATTTTAAGGAAAGTACATGAGAATGTTTTGGGTTGGCGCGTGCTCACTGTTAGTGATCACGGGCTGTGCATCAAATTACCCTGTTTCATCGTTGCCAAAAGGGGTGACTTTCGTCGAATCATCGAAAGCAGAAGACGGCAAAGTTAAGATCCCATATCAAAAATACAAACTCGATAACGGCTTGACCGTAATTCTAGCGCCAGAGGGCTCTGATCCATTGGTACACGTTGATGTCACGTATCACGTCGGCTCAGCTCGTGAAGAAATCGGTAAGTCGGGCTTTGCGCACTTCTTTGAACATATGATGTTCCAAGGTTCAGAGAACGTTGGCGATCAAGAGCACTTCAAAATCATCACAGAGGCGGGTGGTACGTTAAACGGTACGACCAATCGCGATCGCACCAATTACTTTGAAACCGTTCCTGCGAATCAGCTGGAAAAAATGCTGTGGCTTGAATCGGATCGTATGGGCTTTTTACTTGATGCGGTTTCACAGCGCAAATTTGAAATTCAACGATCTACGGTGAAAAATGAGCGTGCGCAACGTTATGACAACCGTCCGTACGGTTTGATTTGGGAACGTATGTCTGAAGCGTTATACCCAGAAGGTCATCCTTACTCATGGCAAACCATCGGTTACGTTGAAGATCTTGACCGTGTTGATGTGAATGATCTTAAAGCATTTTTTCTGCGTTGGTACGGTCCAAATAACGCGACGATCACGATCGGTGGTGACTTAGATGTCGAGCAAACACTGGAGTGGGTAAACAAATACTTCGGTTCCATTCCTCGCGGTCCAGAGGTTGAAAACGCACCGAAACAACCAGCTAAGTTGCAAGAAGACAAATACATTACGTTGGAAGATCGTATCCAACAACCGATGGTAATGATTGCGTGGCCAACCACATACAGCGGCGAAGAGAGCCAAGCATCTCTGGATACGCTATCGGAAGTATTAGGTGGTGGTACCAACAGCGTGCTGTACCAAGATTTAGTGAAGACGCAAAAAGCGGTTGATGCGGGTTCCTTCCATGACTGTGCAGAGCTTGCGTGTAATTTCTATGTCTACGCGATGGGAGATTCTGGAGACAAAGGCGATCTTTCGACCTTGTATGATGAGCTTATGAAGTCGATGAGCAAGTTTGCAGAGAAAGGCGTCACTGACGATCGTCTGGAGCAGTTGAAAGGTAAAGCTGAAGCGGATGCGATTTTTGCGCTTGAAAGCGTGAAAGGTAAAGTCACACAGCTAGCGTCGAATGAAACTTTCTTTGGCCAACCTGATTTGATTGAAAAACAATTGGAACAGATTCGCGCCGTGACTCCTCAATCTGTTGAGAAGGTGTACCAAAACTTTATTCAAGGTAAGTCGAAAGTCACCTTGAGCGTGGTACCAAAAGGCAAAACGGATCTTGCTGTTAAGTCTGCGACATTTACAACGCCAGAGCGTACCTTGCCAGAGTACAAAAAAATTACCGATGATCAGTTAGCCTATCGCCGCGCAACGGACAATTTTGATCGTTCAGTACAGCCACCGGTCGGTGAGTCAGTGAAAGCAACAATGCCAGAACTGTACAACGTGCACTTTGACAACGGCTCTGAACTACTCGGCACCGTGAGCAACGAAACTCCGACAGTCATGATGCAATTCAGCTTGCCTGCGGGCACGCGTTTTGTGGAAAAAGGCAAAGAAGGCCTAGCGCAACTGACGGCCGCTATGTTGCAAGAAGGAACGACCAAACGTAGCGTGGAACAAATTCAAGCTGAGCTCGATAAACTCGGCAGCATGATCTCTGTCGATGCCACAGGCTACACGACGAACATCAGCGTTTCTTCTTTAGAAAAGAATTTAGAGCCAACACTGAAAATCGTTGAAGAGATGCTGCTATCGCCTGCGTTCAAACAAGAAGATTTTGATCGTGTGAAAATGCAGGCACTCGAAGGGCTTGTGTACGAACATCAAAATCCAAGTTGGATGGCATCTCAAGCAAGTCGACAAGTGCTGTATGGCGATTCTGTTTTTGCACGCCCAAAAGACGGCACGCAAGCTGGTGTCAGTGCGCTAACGCTTGATGATGTGCGTGAGTTCTACGCTAAGCACTACACACCGCAGAGCGCACAAGTCGTGGTGGTGGGTGACATTGCTAAACAAGACATTGAGCAGAAGCTTGCGTTTTGGGCTGAATGGAAAGATGAAGCGGCACCACTTTATGCTCCTCAAACAATACCAGCATTAGGTGAGCAGAAAATTCATCTTGTCGACAAACCAGGTGCACCGCAAAGTGTGGTTATGATGGTTCGTCAAGGCATGCCTTATGATGCCACGGGTGACTTTTATCTGAGCCAGCTCGCGAACTTTAATCTAGCGGGTAACTTTAACAGTCGCATCAACCAAAACCTGCGTGAAGACAAAGGCTACACCTACGGTGCTTACGGTTACTTCTCGGGGAATCCTGAAACCGGTTCGGTTGTATTTACCGCGCAAGTTCGTGCCGATTCGACGGTCGCATCGATTATCGAGATGGAAAATGAGCTGAATGAATACGCTCAATCTGGAATGACTGATGAAGAAATGAAATTTATGCGCCAAGCGGTCGGTCAAAAAGATGCACTGAAGTATGAAACGCCGACACAAAAAGCGGAACTCATTAGTGATATTCTCAAATACAACCTCGATCAAGATTACTTGCAGCAAAGAAACGCTATCGTTGAGAAAGTGGATAAGCAAACTTTGAATGCATTAGCTCAAAAATGGTTTGATCCGAATGACTATCAAATCATTGTCGTTGGTGATGCTAAATCACTTCGTCCTCAACTAGAAAAGTTGGGGAAAGACGTAGAAGAGCTTGAAATCATTCGATAGAGTACACATTTAATAGCGGAGAGTGATCTCTCCGCTATTCATCTAGATAAGCGACTTTTAATGGGTTGTTTATCTAGATGCATGAACTATCAATAACTTAGCTTTCACTTGTCCCGAGCGACAAGTGTCCTGCTCCTAATATAAGCGAACCTCATTTTGACTGATTTTGCTGCGCGACTAAAAAAAGTTGCATCAAACCCCGAAGTATTTAAGCAGTTTGGACGCGGTGTTGAGCGAGAAACTTTGCGCTATCGTCAGGATGGACACCTAGCAACAACACCTCATCCAGAGGGTTTGGGCTCAGCGTTCACAAACAAATGGATCACCACCGACTTTTCTGAATCGTTGCTGGAGTTCATCACTCCGGTTTCTCATGACATTCCAGAATTGATGGCGCAACTGAAAGACATTCACCATTTCACTCAAACCAAAATGGGCGAAGAAAAGATGTGGCCGCTTTCTATGCCATGTTATGTCGGCAGTGAAGATGATATTCAGCTTGCTCAGTACGGTTCATCGAACTCGGCGAAAATGAAAACATTGTACCGTGAGGGGCTAAAACGCCGTTACGGTAGCTTGATGCAGATTATTTCTGGTGTTCACTTCAACTTTTCATTCCCTGAGTCATTTTGGGATGCGCTTTATGGTGAGCAGGATGAGCAAGCTCGCCAAGACACCAAATCAGCTGCTTACTTTGCTTTGATTCGTAACTATTACCGTTTTGGTTGGATGATCCCTTACTTCTTTGGTGCATCGCCAGCGTTATGTGGTTCGTTCATTCAAGGCCGTGAGACTAAACTCCCGTTTGAAAGCATCGGTGGGACACTGTATCTCCCTAAAGCGACGTCTCTTCGCTTGAGTGATCTTGGTTATACCAACAGTGCTCAAAGCGTATTGAAAATTGGTTTCAACAGTATTGACCAATATCTTGAAGGTTTAGGTGATGCGATTCGTCGACCATCTGAAGAATTCGCAAAAATTGGAGTAAAAGTGGATGGTGAGTACCGTCAGCTCAATACCAACATTCTCCAGATTGAAAATGAATTGTACGCACCAATTCGTCCGAAACGCGTAGCGAAAAGTGGTGAGAAGCCATCAGATGCATTGAGTCGTGCGGGCGTGGAATACATTGAAGTGCGCTCATTAGATGTGAACCCATTCAGTGCCGTTGGTGTTAGCGAAGAGCAAGTTCGTTTCTTAGATCTTTTCCTAACGTGGGCGGCGTTGTCAGATTCTGACCCAATGGATAACTGCGAACTAGAATGCTGGCGTGACAACTGGAACAAAGTGATCATCTCTGGTCGTGAAAAAGGTTTGATGCTGCAGATCGGTTGCCAAGGTGAACGCTTATCTTTGCAAGATTGGGCGAAGCGAGTATTCGTTGAGTTGCGCCAAATTGCAGTAGAGATGGATTCTGCGGCTGGTGGCGATGCTTACCAAGCTGTATGTGACAAGCTAGAAGCATGGATTGATAACCCTGAACTGACGATTTCTGGCCAATTGCTTGAGCTAACCAAAGAACTTGGTGGACTTGGCAAAGTAGGTTGTGCTCTTGGCATGAAGTTCCGTGAAGAAAATCTGGCTCACGGTTACCAACATTACTCGCAAGATATAATGGAAACGGAAGTGGCTTCTTCAGTTGAGAAACAGCGACAAGCGGAAGAAAGCGATACGTTATCTTTTGACGAGTTTCTGGAAAACTACTTCGCTTATCTAAAATAATAATCAATAAGTAAGGATTGGGTGGGATTGAACATTAAGCCGTTGGTTGTATCGGTGCTAGGAAGTGTGTTGCTTGCGGGATGTGCGACAGCGCCACCAAAACAGCAAGATAACCTATGTGAGATATTCCGAGAAAAATCTGGTTGGTATGATGATGCGAAAGATATGGAAAAAGAGTGGGGAACGCCCATTCATGTTGCCATGGCCATCATCAAGCAGGAAAGCAGTTTCCGCCATGATGCCAAACCACCCAAAGATTACGTATTGGGTTTCATTCCTTGGGGACGCGTAAGCAGTGCGTATGGCTATGCACAGGCTCAAGATCCAGCTTGGGATGACTTCCAAGATTCCACCGGGCAAGGTGGTTCGCGCTCCAATTTTGATGATTCGATAATGTTTGTTGGGTGGTATACCCACGAGACTCGTCGCCAGTTAGGCATTTCATTGTGGGACCCTTATAACCAGTATCTGGCCTATCATGAAGGGCGAGGCGGTTATAAACGTGGAACTTACAAAAGAAAGCCTAGTTTGATGAAAGTGGCTCGGCGCGTTGAGCAAACCGCAAAGACTTATGGCTGGCAGCTGAAACAATGTCGTCAGGAATTGGAAGACAACAGCAGCTGGTTCTTTTAACCCCATTTGGGTATAAAAACCAAACCAATACCTCAAGGTGTTGGAATTACAATCAGGAGAGATGTAATGCCTTTACTCGATAGCTTCACCGTAGACCACACTCGCATGAATGCGCCAGCAGTGCGTGTCGCGAAAACCATGCAAACTCCAAAAGGAGATACCATTACGGTTTTCGACTTACGCTTCACTGCGCCTAACAAAGACATTCTTTCAGAGAAAGGCATCCATACACTAGAGCACTTGTACGCAGGTTTCATGCGCAATCACCTAAATGGTGACAGTGTGGAAATCATTGATATCTCACCGATGGGATGTCGCACTGGTTTTTACATGAGTCTCATTGGTACGCCTTCTGAACAGCAAGTCGCAGACGCATGGCTTGCTTCTATGGAAGATGTGCTAAAAGTGGAAAGCCAGAACAAAATCCCTGAGCTAAATGAGTACCAGTGTGGTACTGCAGCGATGCATTCTTTAGAAGAAGCACAGCAAATTGCCAAGAACATTCTAGCCGCAGGTGTGTCTGTTAATAAAAACGACGAGTTGGCTTTACCAGAATCAATGCTAAAAGAGCTGCGCGTAGACTAAGTTCTTTTGGAACGGCAACACAAAACAAAAAGCCTGACATGAGTCAGGCTTTTTGTTTTGGTTATTTGGACGTTGATTTTTTCTTCTTCGGATAGACTCGAACTAATTTGATTCGGTTTTCTTCGATTTCAACAATTTCCATCGGGTGGCCCGCGACACGGACACTTAAATGACTCTCTGGAATATCTTCTAGGTGTTCCAAAATCAGACCATTCAAGGTTCTAGGGCCATCGGTAGGTAAATCCCATTTCAAACCTTTGTTGATATCGCGGATATTGGTGCTGCCTTCAATTAAGAAACTGCCATCGCCTTGTGGGCTGATTTCATCAGACAAACTAGGAGAAATAGACGTCGTGAACTCACCAATGATCTCTTCTAGGATGTCTTCAAGGGTGATTAGACCGATAATATCACCGTACTCGTCTACGATCAGACCGATGCGCTGCTTGTTGCGCTGGAACTTCAACATTTGTACGTTCAGCGGCGTTCCTTCGGGAATGTAATACACTTCATCTGCCGCGCGCAGTAACGTCTCTTTGTTGAACTCGTTCTTTTCTAGCATCAAACGGTACGCTTCACGTAAACGCAGCATACCAACCACTTCATCGATTTGGTCGCGATAAAAAACGATTCGACCGTGTGGCGAGTGTGTTAACTGACGAACAATGGATTTCCAGTCATCGTTAATATCGATACCCGTAATCTCATTACGTGGCACCATAATGTCATTTACAGTAACGTGTTCGAGGTCGAGAATAGACACCAACATGTCTTGGTGACGACGAGGGATAAGTCCGCCAGCTTCATTTACGACCGTGCGTAACTCTTCCGAACTTAGATGGTCCTCTACCGTGTGATCAGCTTTCACGCCAAGCAAACGAATGAAACCATTAGTAATAAAGTTCACCAGCATTACGAGCGGTGATAGCACTTTCATTAGGATAGTGAGCAAGATGCTGCTCGCGTAGGAAACACGCTCTGGATACAGCGCTGCAACGGTTTTTGGTGTGACTTCGGCAAACACCAAGACAACCATAGTTAGTGCACCCGTTGCGATCGCGACACCTAAATCGCCGTATAGGCGCATGCCGATGATGGTCGCAATTGCTGAAGCAAGAATGTTCACGAGGTTGTTGCCGATAAGAATAAGACCAATCAAGCGATCTGGTCGGTCTAATAACTTTTCGACACGTTTGGCGCCCTTATGCCCACTTTTCGCTAAGTGCTTCAAGCGGTAACGGTTCAAAGACATCATCCCTGTTTCTGAACCAGAAAAATAACCTGATATGACGATAAGACACGCGAGTAGCGCAAATAAGATACCCGTAGATATGTCGTCCAAAACGTAGCTGTTCCTTGTATGTTTTTGGCAATTCAACAGCAAAGTGAGCTGCGAATTCAATGAATTAATGCGTACTGTATTTTATCTGTCCGCGAATATAAAGGATAAAGGAGCCCGAGAGCTCCTTAATTCAAGATGATTTCTTTTACAAAACGACTGCCAAAATAGGCCAACGTTAATAACGTCGCACCAGCAACCGCAAACCACGTTACTTTTCGACCGCGCCAACCTTTATGGTAGTGGCCCCAAAGTAAGATGGAATAAACGATCCACGCAATGAAGGAAAGAATACCTTTATGCGCTTTGCCTTGCGCAAACATGTCTTGTACAAACACAAAACCAGTGATGAGTGTGCCTGTTAGAAGTAAGTTACCAATCAGAATGATTTTAAATAGCTGACGTTCAACCATTAGCAGCGGTGGTAAATTAGGGTTAATAGCCAGCGACTTCTTCGCTTTTAATTTGTGATCGAGCCAAGCCAATTGCAGCGCGTACAAAGCGCCGATGGTGAGCGTTGCATAAGAAAATAGTGCAAAAGAGATATGAATGAGTAGCTTCGGGTCATTTTCTAAGTGCTTGACAAACGTGCTTGGTAAAAATGTGGCAGCAGTTAAGTTGATGGCAGCAAAGCTATAAACGACAGGCAATAAAAACCACAGTCGGTTTTTCAACATTGCAATGCTCATGACCAGCGAAATAATAAAACTGATCAAAGACGCGACGTTAAGAATACTCAGGTTTTGACCAGAACCATCAAATATCAGGTCACTCAAAATCCACGCATGAAAAACAAGCGCACAGGCAGCACTGGCAAACACTGTTTTTGCTTTGATTCCTGACTGTTGAGAGAGTCCAGGTATGATGGTCGCAATCGCCAAAACGTAGAGCATGGCGGCCGCGATGGCAATTAAGCTATCCATGAATCCTAAATGTTGTTGTGCACGGTGACGAAATTATACCTTGCATTACTCTTTGGGGCTACGTTATATGCGTCATCAATCATGAGAGATGAGATATTGAAATTAACAAGTTAGCCCTCAACTTAGTTATAAGAGTAGTGTTCGGGTATGACTGTGACGTTGGCTAAGGTATACTCACCCTAATTAATCGCCATTTTAGCGAAGAGACAAAGATGTTTGAGAATTTAACGGATCGATTATCCAAAACGCTGAAAAATATCAGTGGCAAAGGTCGTCTGACCGAAGACAACATTAAAGAAACCCTGCGTGAAGTTCGTATGGCCCTTTTAGAGGCTGACGTTGCACTTCCTGTTGTTCGCGAATTCGTAAACCGCGTTAAAGAAAAAGCGGTTGGCGTAGAAGTTTCTAAATCCTTAACTCCGGGCCAAGAATTCATCAAGATCGTTCAAGCAGAGCTTGAAGCGGTAATGGGTGAGTCTAACGAAGCGCTTAACCTAGCAGCACAGCCGCCAGCAGTACTTTTGATGGCAGGTCTACAAGGTGCGGGTAAAACCACATCGGTAGGTAAGCTATCTAAGCTTCTAAAAGAGCGCGATAAGAAGAAAGTGCTTGTGGTGTCTGCCGACGTTTACCGTCCTGCGGCGATCAAACAGTTAGAAACACTAGCATCAGACATCGGTGTCGACTTCTTCCCATCTTCACCAGATCAAAAGCCACTTGATATTGCTAACGCAGCAATCGACCACGCGAAGAAGAAATTCTACGACGTATTAATTGTCGATACCGCTGGTCGTTTGGCTATCGATGAAGAGATGATGGGGGAGATCAAAGATCTTCACTCAGCTATCAATCCTGTTGAGACGCTGTTCGTTGTTGATGCAATGACAGGTCAAGATGCGGCGAACACAGCAAAAGCCTTTGGTGATGCACTACCACTTACTGGTGTGATTCTTACTAAGGTTGATGGTGATGCGCGTGGTGGTGCTGCGCTGTCAGTTCGTCATATCACGGGCAAGCCAATTAAGTTCTTAGGTGTCGGTGAGAAAACTGACGCACTAGAGCCGTTCCACCCTGATCGTGTTGCATCGCGTATTCTTGGCATGGGCGACGTTCTGTCTTTGATTGAAGACCTACAACGCAATGTTGACCAAGAAAAAGCAGAGAAGCTAGCGAAGAAGTTCAAAGAGAAGAAAGGTTTCGACCTTGAAGACTTCCGTGAACAGCTAGGTCAAATGCAAAACATGGGTGGCATGATGGGCATGCTAGACAAGCTACCAGGTATGTCTCAGTTACCATCTGACGTGAAAGACAAAGTCGATGACAAGATGTTCAAGCAAATGGAAGCGATCATCAGCTCAATGACGATGAAAGAGCGTCAACGTCCTGAAATCATTAAAGGCTCGCGTAAAAAGCGTATCGCTGCAGGTTCAGGTGTACAGGTTCAAGATGTTAACCGTCTACTGAAGCAGTTCACCCAAATGCAGAAGATGATGAAGAAAATGCAGAAGGGCGGCATGAAAGGCATGATGCGTAACATGCAAGGCATGATGGGCGGTATGGGTGGAGGCGGCGGCTTCAATCCATTTGGTCGATAATTCATCGATGTGACTATAGTTTCAGGGTGTTAGCTGCGTCACAAACTTGAATTTCGATTTATGTTGGTGAAAAAGTAACTAAACCCTTGCATTGCTCCGGGATAAGAGTAAAATTCCGGAGCTTTATTTTGGCACGAGACCCCAGATTGTTCAGGTTATTGAACGGTTTTTGGGGTTAATTTTATTTTTGAGAAAGCAAAGAGGACGACATGGTAACCATTCGTTTGGCACGTCACGGCGCTAAGAAGCGTCCATTTTATCAAATCGTAGTAGCGGACAGCCGCAACGCTGCAACTGGCCGTTTCATCGAGAAAGTTGGTTTCTTCAACCCAACTGCTAAAGGTCAAGAAGAAGGTCTACGTCTAGACCTAGACCGCGTTAACCACTGGGTTGGTCAAGGCGCGTCTGTATCTGACCGCGTTGCTAAGCTAGTTAAAGACGCTCAAA
This sequence comes from Vibrio sp. VP6, assembly GCF_028823755.1. Classification (NCBI taxonomy): domain Bacteria; kingdom Pseudomonadati; phylum Pseudomonadota; class Gammaproteobacteria; order Vibrionales; family Vibrionaceae; genus Vibrio; species Vibrio sp. VP6. Next base: position 278,551 of record NZ_JAPEID010000001.1, on the reverse strand, counting down.
AAGCGGCTTAATTTTTACTTCAGAAGTAGAAACTAGTTTATGTCGATGAAAGGTAAAGAAACAATGAGCAACGAAAAGATTGTTGTAGGCAAGTTTGGTGCTACTTACGGCATTCGAGGTTGGCTTAAGGTTTTTTCCTACACAGACAATGCTGAAAGCATTTTCGATTACAGCCCTTGGTATATTAACCAAAAGGGCAAGTGGGTTGAGTACAAAGTAGAAAGCTGGAAGCGCCATAACAAAGGTATGGTGGCTAAGCTGGAAGGCATGGATGTTCGTGAAGACGCGCATTTAATGACTAACTTTGAAATTGCTATTGACCCTGCAGTACTTCCTGAATTGTCAGAAGATGAATTCTACTGGCGTGAATTGTTTGGAATGCACGTAGTAACCACTAAAGGTTACGATCTAGGTGTCGTTACTGACATGCTAGAAACTGGCTCAAACGATGTTCTGGTTGTTAAAGCAAATCTTAAAGATGCTTTCGGGCAAAAGGAACGACTAATTCCGTTCCTTGAAGAGCAAGTGATCATCAAAGTTGATCGCGAAGCTCAACGGATCGAAGTTGACTGGGATCCTGGATTCTAATCTCCAAAATTACAGAGCGAGATAAACATGTGGGTTGGCGTTATTAGCCTTTTTCCTGAAATGTTCCGTTCTGTTACTGATTTTGGAGTAACAGGTCAAGCGGTTAAAAAAGGTCTTTTGTCGATTGAGACATGGAATCCTCGCGATTTCACTCACGACAAACATCGCACTGTCGATGACCGACCTTACGGTGGTGGCCCTGGTATGTTAATGATGGTTCAGCCTTTACGCGATGCCATTCATACCGCTAAGAAAGCCTCACCGGGTAAGACGAAAGTCATTTACCTATCTCCTCAAGGTCGTAAGCTCGACCAAAAAGGAGTCGAAGAACTGGCAACAAATGAGAATTTGCTTCTGATTTGTGGTCGTTATGAAGGGGTAGATGAGCGCATCATTCAATCTGAAGTCGACGAAGAATGGTCGATTGGGGATTTTGTGATGACGGGTGGTGAGATACCAGCCATGACGTTAATTGATTCTGTATCTCGGTTTATTCCGGGCGTATTAGGAGATTTTGCGTCAGCAGAAGAAGATTCTTTTGCTAATGGCTTGCTAGATTGCCCTCACTATACGCGTCCAGAAGTATTGGATGACAAAGAGGTGCCATCGGTACTGATGTCAGGCAATCACAAGGACATTCGTCAATGGCGACTAAAGCAGTCGCTGGGCCGAACTTGGCTTAGAAGACCAGAGCTCCTGGAAAACCTAGCTCTGACTGACGAACAGGAACAATTACTTGCAGAGTTCATTAGTGAGCATAATGCAAAGTAACCTAATTTATTTAGTATCAGTTTATTCTAGGAATTTTAAAAATGAGTAACATCATCAAGGCTCTTGAAGAAGAGCAAATGAAATCAGGCCTACCTAAATTTGCACCAGGTGACACTGTTGTAGTTCAGGTTAAAGTTAAAGAAGGTGACCGTGAGCGTCTACAGGCTTTCGAAGGCGTTGTAATCGCAATCCGTAACCGTGGCCTGCACTCTGCTTTCACTGTACGTAAGATCTCTAACGGTGAAGGTGTTGAGCGTACGTTCCAAACACACTCTCCAATCGTTGATAGCATCGAAGTTAAACGCCGTGGTGCAGTACGTCGTGCCAAGTTGTACTACCTACGTGAGCGTTCTGGTAAGTCAGCTCGTATCAAAGAGAAACTTGCTAAGAAGTAATGCTATAACTAGCGTTCTCATTAAACGGAGTCCTTTAGGGCTCCGTTTTTTTTATGTTTGCCTCATAACTGGCTATTTCTCTTTCTACCGTTGTCATCGGTGCTCATGTACTGGCGTACACTCCGCGCCTCTTCCTAGGTAGCAAGAAAAATATCTGCGTTCTGAGCTAAACAAATTGCTTGTGTTTAAATAAATTACTTAACCCGCTGATATAGAGTGGAACTGTAACTTGAAAGGTTACAACCCCGATAGTAGTGGAGAAGCCTTCAGGGAAAGTTTTCCGACAGGCAATAAAAAAGTTGACGCTTTCACGCCAACTTCCTCAACTTTTAGAACCTAGAACCTAGAACCTAGAACCTAGAACCTAGAACCTAGAACCTAGAACCTCTAGTATTGATCTTCTGACCAGCCGTCACTGTCTGACATATCTGGGGCGCCAGCAATGGCATTTTCTTCATCTGCCCATTCACCAAAATCGATCATTTGGCACTTTTTACTACAGAAAGGGCGATGAGGACTTTGTTCTCCCCACTCAACGTCGGTACCACATTGAGGGCATTGAACGATAGTAATTTTAGACATAGTTGAATCGTCCCATTGTAATCTTGGTATTAAAGCGAAGTATTTAGAATAATAGCCTGATGTTTTGATTAGCTACAAACGGCTAATTCAAACTCGACATCTTGTGTGCATGCCTGACCATTTTCAAAAGCCATAAATTTAATCGCAAAACGATTTTTATGACCTGAAATCATAGGGTAGACGCCATACTTCATAGGAATATGAAGTCGGAGGATATTTGCTTCATCTGCGTCACTTTGGAAGAATCCTGCACGCGCGATTTGGGCTTTAAAATGACCGGTTTCACGAGCAAGCTTTAGCCACAAGGTGAGCGCATCGGAAAGTGGTTTCAAACTCTTTTGCCATTGGTTGGCATCATGCTTTTTACGTTCAATAGGCAGATGAAGCCAATAGTGTAATGCAGGTAAATCAAAGCAGCACGAGCCACCGGGTAGATTGAAACGTTGGCGAATAGAGCTAAGGAAGCGATCTTCTTTTAACGCTTGACCAAAACGCTCTGCACCCATTAATTGACTATGAACCACATCAATTTCATTGAGTAACGAATTGAGGGCTTCTTGATCAACACCTTCTACATTTAGCCAATGGCGATAGGAGAGGCGCTGTTTCTCAAGATCTTTAGCCAATTCACTTTTTAGTTGGATCTGCTCGAAGATCTCTACCATGTCAAAAAGAGCACGGAAAAAAAGTTGATACTGGTGATTATCGGCAAAACCAGAGGCCAAGTGAGCCTGACGCAGCAGAGACTCTACTCTTAGATAAATACGAGTTTTCTCATTTAACGGATGTTCAAATTTGTGCGTGGTCATCGACATAAGCCTTGGTGAGTTTCATTCCTATTTTCGCAGATTTTTCTTACACATGGCTAGGTACTTTTCGTGCAAATCTGTGATTTGAAGCAAAAGATCTGGGTCATTTGGATTGTTTTTAACCACATCGTCAGCGATATCGAGTCTCTGCTGTCTTGAAGCTTGAGAGGCGAGAATCGCATGTGCTTGCTCTTCGCTTACGTTGTCGCGTTTAACGGTGCGAGAAATTTGAGTTTCAGGTTCTACATCTACAACGAGGACACGATCGCACAAACTATCGAGGTTGTTTTCAACGAGTAATGGCACGACCAATAACGCATAATCCGACGTGACCTGTTGAAGGTCTACTATCATTTTTTCTCGAATGATCGGATGTAACAATGCATTGAGCCAAGCTTTTTCTTCTGGATTAGAAAAGATTTTTTCGCGTAACTTGGCACGATCTAAGGTGTTGTCGTCATGCGTAATGTCTTGACCAAAATGTTGAATGATTGCATTTAACCCGGGAGTTCCAGGTTCGACGACTTCTCGTGCGACAATATCTGCATCGACAATATCAATTTTAAACTGCTGCTTGAACAGATTCGCTACGGTAGTTTTACCGCTGGCGATACCACCCGTTAAGCCTATTACCAAAGCCATTTACACCCCTAAAATTGACGTGAAGTACCAACTTAGAATTTGGTCGCCCCAGATTAAGCTTACCCATCCTGCAATCGCTAAATATGGGCCGAAAGGGAAAGCTCTCTCTATACCTTGTTTTTGTAGTCGTAACTGAACGAGTCCGAATATCACACCGACGACGGAAGAAAGTAGGATGATCATTGGTAATGATTGCCATCCTAGCCAAGCGCCAAGGGCAGCCAGCAATTTAAAATCACCATAACCCATGCCTTCTTTACCAGTAAGCAGTTTGAAACCCCAATATACTGACCAAAGACACAAATAACCGGCAATCGCACCAATTACGGCGTCTTGTAGACTAACAGGGCTTATTTCTGTTAATGCTAACGCAATGCCAGCCCAAGTTAATGGTAATGTTAATTGGTCCGGTAGCAGCATAGTATCGAGATCGATAAAAGTCGCGGCTATTAAGACAAATGTGAAAAAGATTAACGCAACCGTAAAGTAGCTAAAGCCGAAATGATAAGCCACAAAACCAGCGCACGCAGCAGTGAGTAATTCTATCAGCGGATAGCGAGGACTAATTGCGGTATGACAATGATGGCATTTTCCTTTTAACAATAGCCAGCTGATTACAGGAATATTGTCTCGAATACGAATTGGCGTCGCGCAGTTTTGGCACGAAGAGCGAGGCACGCTTAATGTCAAAACTTCTTGAGGTGGCTTAATCTTATATTCAGGGAATGATTCGGCGCATTCACGGCGCCATTCTAATTCCATGATTTTAGGTAGCCGATAAATGACCACATTAAGAAAACTACCCACAATTAAACCGAAGATACTGGCAAACACAACGAATAGCCAAGGGTAGTACTGCAACACTTCCATATTTGTCTCTTGAGCGATAAGTCAAATCAGCAACATGCTATTTTGAAGGGATTAACGGCTCATTCTAGCCCAATACACTCATTAAGTTAAAGATTGGCAAGTACATTGCTGTGACCAAGCCACCGACAACGATACCTAAAAAAACGATAATCAATGGCTCTAAGATTTTACTGAGGTTATCGACGGTGTTGTCCACTTCAAACTCGTAAATTGTGGCAACTTTATTGAGCATATCGTCAAGTCGGCCGGATTCTTCGCCTATCATAACCATTTGCAGCACCAACTCAGGGAACACGTTGCAATTGCGCATTGCAACATACATCGGCATTCCTGCTGCGGTATCGCGATAAACCTCTTCGATAGCCAATTGATAATGCATATTTCCGGACGTTTTCGAGGTGGTTTTTAAACTGGTTAGAATCGGAATGCCCGCCGTAAAGCTTGTAGCGAGTGTTCGACTAAATTTTGCGATAGCGGCTTTCGATAAAACTGCCCCAAGGACTGGAAACTTAAGTACAGAGCGGTTGAGCATTAAGCGAAAAGAATCTGAACGCTTAGAGAGTACTCTCGCGGAGATACATACACTGATGGAGCCAAGTGCGATAAATGGGCTCCAGTTTTGTGTCCAAGCGGAAAGATCTAAGACTTGCCTTGTAAACCATGGCAATTCAGCGCCAAAGCCAACAAACATTTTTTCAAACTCGGGAATGACCTTGGTTAGCATGATAAACGATACTCCCAGTGCAACTAGAATAACCATGGCTGGATATATTAGAGCCTTGATCACTTTGGCTCTAAGCTGCTCATTTTTTTCCCTGTAGGTAGCTAAGCGTTCGAACACTTCGTCTAAGTTGCCCGATTGTTCTCCTGTCGCAATCAGGTCGGTATACAGCGGGTCAAAATGGTTGCTGGCGGTACGCATCGCTTTGGACATCGGTGTACCCGCTTCAACAGCCCGAGTTACACTCATCAAAATGGATTTCATTTCCGCTTTTTTGTGGTTATCAGAGACCAATTTCAATGCTTGTACTAGCGGCACACCGGTTACTAGCATCGTTGAGATTTGACGAGTGAAAACCGTGATGTCTTTCCCTTTTACGCGATGGCTAAGTTTGGTCAAAAAAGAGATGCTGCTTTTCTTTAGCTTTTTGATTTTGATGTGCTGGGCATCTAAGCGCTCTCGTACTTCGATTTCGCTCATTGCCAGAGTTTGACCAGAGGTCTTTTTCCCTGAGCTGTTGACGCCTTTCCAACGGAAGTTCTTTAATTGTGGTGTCGTAGTTTTCATAGGGGGTAACTGCTGATTAAAGGATTAGAAATAGAGCACGCGTTGTAACTCACTAAAGCTTGTGATGCCTTGTTTGAGTTTTTCTATTCCGGACATTTGCAAGGTGCTCATGCCGTTCGCAATGGCAAGCTTTTCCAGTTCATGTACCGAGGCTCCTTTAATAAGAGCTTCGGATAGAGATTCATCAAAGCGCATGACTTCATAGATACCTGTTCGGCCAGAATAACCATGGGTGCATTCGTTGCAACCATCTGGATTGGCTCTAAAAATGTTGTCAGTTGTTTGAATGCCGAGGTGCTGAAGTTGAACGGTATGCTCTTGCGGTTGTTTACAATATGGACAAAGTTTGCGAGCTAGGCGTTGGGCAATAATCAAACTAAGAGAAGAGGCGAGGTTAAAACTTTCTACGCCCATGTTTGATAAACGAATGATGGTTTCAGCCGCAGAGTTGGTATGCAAAGTAGAGAGCACTAAGTGACCGGTTTGGGACGCCTTAATCGCGATTTCCGCAGTATCTAGGTCTCGAATCTCACCCACCATGACCACATCGGGATCTTGACGCAGAAAAGAACGTAGAGCTTCTGCAAAGCCAAAACCAATCTTAGGTTGGACTTGAACTTGGTTAATGCCCGATAAGTTAATTTCTACCGGGTCTTCCGCTGTGGAGATGTTGATCTCTGGTTTATTGAGAATACTTAACCCAGTGTACAACGAAACGGTTTTGCCGCTTCCTGTTGGACCTGTCATCAGAATCATACCTTGTGGACGACGCAGAGCCTCTAAATACAGCTGTTTTTGTTGCTCACTATAACCAAGCTTGTCGATATCCAGTGATGCAGAGCTGCTATCGAGCAGTCGGAGTACGATTTTCTCTCCAAACAAGGTAGGTAGCGTGGATACCCGCATATCAATCGCGGTGTCTTGATTCAGTTTGAGTTTAATTCGCCCATCTTGTGGTAAACGTCGCTCGGCAATATCAAGTTTAGAGAGAATTTTGATACGAGCTGATAAGCGACGACTCAAGTGATTTGGCGGTTGCTGAGTTTCGATCAAAATGCCATCGCAACGTAGACGAACTCGGTACATCTTTTCATAAGGTTCAAAGTGGATATCGGATGCGCCTTTGCGCACAGCGTCCAACAGAATTTGGTTTATGTAACGGCTAACAGGAGACTCATCTTGGCTCAAGTCTTCAATGTTGTCGATTTCATCTGCGCCCACGTCAACCAGATTGGCTAACTCTTCTTGGTTGATCTCTTTTAATCCAGACTTCTCATGACTCAATGAACGACCATACAAGCGTCGAATTGCCGCGCTGAGTTGACGAAAATCCGCCAAGACTAGTTCAACCTGTAACCCTGTCGCAAAACGAAAGTCATCTTCTGTTTGTTGGTTCGTCGGGTCGGCAACGGCTAATAACAAAGTTGAAGGCGTACGCTGGAGTGGGAGTGCGTTATGTCGAGTGATTAATTCACGTAGACCGAGTTGTTGACAAAGCGAAGCGTACTCATACTGAGATAACTCGGGCTGACTCAAACTAAAGAGAGAACTTAAGTGCTCAGCGAGTTCGCTTGATGTAAATAATCCAGAACTGAGTAAAGCCTCTGGCATCGAAATGCCAGAAGCCTTGACTTGCTCAAGCAACGATTCTTCTTGGGAAAATGTTAGTAATCCTGCTTGGCGAAGAATTGTTGAGAGGTTGGTTATCATTTTTTGCAGGTTTTTGGGAGAAGTTCATTTTCTAGGTTGGTAGATGAACAAGCCCAAGACCCTTTTTCTTTTGTTCTAGTGAGTGTTAAATTTTTGGTCGCTACTAAGGAGCTTGCTCCGCTAGTTACTGAGGTAAAAGTAAATTCTATTGTACCACCATCAGTATTATCATCCCTTTTAAACACTACACTTCCCAGCGGCATGTCTGGTACACCCAAAGCCGTCGGTGATGCGTCAGAGACATTGTTTGGAAATAAGCCGTTTTCTACTGTGTATGCTTCTACGTTAGTTTTTGCACCAGTAAGTGTGGCTAAAACAGATGCTACTTCGCTTTTGGCAACGTATTTTTGGTACTGTGGCATTGCAATCGCCGCCAAGACACCAATCACTGCCACCACAATCATTAATTCAATCAGCGTAAAACCTTGCTGCTTCTTCTGTTTATTCGTTTTCATCTTCTTTCCTTAAGATAAATTTAGTTAATGCTTATGCATGGGACAGAAGAGTAAAAAGAGTAGAAACAAGTGGAAACTGGAAACGAAGTGGCTCTCGAGTGAGATAAAAATCTTTGCACTGTAGTTGCATATCACATACAAGGTTTTGCGAGTGGTGTTATTTTTTTAAGCGGATAAAAATAAAGAGCCTTGTGGCTCTTTATTTTTGTTTTAAAAGCGTAACTCTATGAGATTAAGAGAATTAGTATCGCTTGGTTCTCTGGAATTATTTGAAGCGCATCGAAAGATCCATCGCTTTTAGATGCTTAGTCAACGCGCCTACCGAAATGTAATCGACACCGGTTTCTGCGTATTCTGCGATGGTCTCTAGCGTAATGTTGCCGGAGTTCTCTAAAGCGGCACGACCTGCGTTAATCGCTACAGCTTCACGCATCATTTCTTTTGTGAAGTTATCTAGCATGATGATGTCGGCACCAGCGTTTATCGCTTGTTTCAACTCTTCTAAGCTTTCCGTTTCTACTTCTACCGGTTTGCCTGGGTTGAGCTCTTTCGCTTTTTGGATGGCTTGAGTGATGCCACCACAAGCAATAATGTGGTTCTCTTTAATGAGGTAAGCGTCGAACACGCCGATGCGATGATTAAAGCCACCACCACACGTCACGGCGTATTTTAGTGCGCTACGCAGACCTGGAATGGTTTTACGTGTATCTAGTAGACGACACTCAGTATGCGCGATTTTTTCAGCGTACTCTGCGGTAACTGTTGCGCAGCCAGACAGCGTTTGGATGAAGTTCATTGCGTTACGCTCACCAGTCAACAAGTCACGAGCAGGGCCTGTCAGCGTGCAAAGGGTTTGGTTAGGTTCGACTTTATCGCCGTCCTTTACGTGCCATTCAATGCTGACCTTGCCACCGAGCTGTTTAAAAACTTCATCTGCCCATGCTTGACCACAGAACACACCATGCTCACGAGTAATAATCGTTGCGGTATTAACCGCATCGGCAGGGATCAAAGATGCAGTAATGTCGTTATCTGCGTCGACACTGCCACCTAGATCTTCTTTTAGGGTATCAGCGACAGAGCGAGTGATCTCTAAAGGGAGTTGTTGTTTAAGGTATTCTAGGCGTTCTTGAATGTTGTGTGTGTTCTTCATCGCAAATCTTGTCTTGAAAGGGAGATGGCATCGAATGATACTCTCCGGTGTCAATAATTTCAGCAGTTAATTTGCAAACTATAGAGGTTGATATGTCCCCAATTATCGATAATGGATGGTTGACTCACGCAAAGCATGTTCCATCACCATTTTTTGATGCACGCAACAGCGAACACGATATCTCTCTATTAGTTGTTCATAACATCAGTTTGCCACCTGGTCAGTTTGGTGGGCCGTATATTGAAGATTTTTTCAGCGGTAATCTTGATCCTAACGCGCACCCATTTTTTGAGGTAATTCACAAAATGGGCGTTTCAGCGCATTGTTTAATTAAGCGCGACGGTGAGATTGTTCAGTTCGTTTCGTTTCTTGATAGAGCATGGCATGCGGGGCAATCAAGCTTTGCCGGGAGAGACCGTTGCAATGATTACTCTATTGGCATTGAGCTAGAGGGAACAGAATTTGTGGCGTATACAGAAGAGCAATATCAATCACTTGCTCGATTAACTCAAGCCATCATGCACCAATATCCTCAAATTACCTTGCCGCGAATTACCGGTCATCAATACATTGCTCCCTTGAGAAAAAGCGATCCTGGTCTAAGCTTTGATTGGGTTAAATATAGGCAGCTGGTTCAACGTTGATTTGTAGCAAAACTGTAAATTCAAAAAACGGAAATAAATAAGGCATACGATCAGGTATGCCTTTTTTTGATACGAGAAATATTAGTGGTTGTTAAAAATTAACTACATTTTTACGACTAATGAGTTCGTTTTGGTGAATAAATAGACTGATCATTTTGTCATTTTTTGTATTTCTTTTCCAAAACCGCTAGCACGTCTAATTCCCATTTGTTTTGTTAATGTAATTGGTCAGACCAATTTTTTTGCCGTTTTAATAGTCAATTGTTATCAGACTGTTGGTTGTAAGTCTGTTCTATGATTTAGGTCAATTTTTGGCTGGACAGTTGCGTTTTAATTATGTTAATTTCTGCACCAACTTAAAATTGGTATTACCAATTACCTGCAAGAGTAGAAGAACAATAAATTATGGCTTATCAAAGGATTCGTCAGCCAAAGCTCTCTGATGTTATTGAACAAGAGTTAGAAAGGTTGATTGTGGAAGGAACATTGTCTCCGGGGCAACAATTGCCACCAGAGCGCGAACTGGCGAAACAGTTCGATGTGTCTCGTCCTTCAGTCCGTGAAGCCATCCAACGCTTAGAAGCGAAACGTTTGTTAACTCGTCGCCAAGGTGGCGGTACTTTCGTTAGCGAAAACATCTGGAAAAGCTTTTCCGATCCTTTGCTGAATTTGTTGTCTAGCCACTCTGAAACCCAACTTGATTTGCTTGAGTCACGTCATGCAATGGAAGGGATTTCAGCGTATTTTGCAGCTTTGCGTGGTACCGAAGAAGATTTTGCACGCATTCAAGGCTGCCTTGAGCGCATTAGTAAAGAGCAAGCAAACAACGATATCGAAGCGGAATCAGCGGAAGTTATGCAGTTTTTAATTGCCATAACAGAAGCGGCTCATAATGTCGTGTTACTGCACATTGTGCGTAGCTTAGCTCCTCTACTTGAGCAAAACATTCTACAGAATTTTAAATTACTACGTCGCCGCCCAGAGGCGGTCGAGAAAGTGAGTAAACACCGAGCTAACATTGTGGATGCGATTGTTTCTGGTCAGCCTGAAAAGGCTCGTGAGATGTCTCATTCGCACTTGGCTTACATCGAAGAAACATTGTTGGATTTGACTCGAGAAGAGTCTCGACGAGAGCGTTCTCTGCGTCGAATTCAGCAGGGTAACAACTCGTAAGAGTGTTACTTAAATAAGTAGATCCAACCAACAGAAGGATAGATCGCCATGTCTGATATGAAGCATGACGTAGATGCACTGGAAACTCAAGAATGGCTACAAGCACTTGAGTCAGTTGTACGTGAAGAAGGTGTAGAACGCGCTCAGTACCTACTAGAGCAGGTTCTAGACAAAGCACGTCTAGACGGTGTTGATATGCCAACAGGTATCACAACTAACTACATCAACACGATTCCTGCAGACCAAGAGCCAGCTTACCCTGGTGACACAACGCTTGAGCGCCGTATTCGTTCCATCATTCGCTGGAACGCAATCATGATCGTTCTTCGCGCATCTAAGAAAGACCTAGAACTAGGCGGCCACATGGCGTCTTTCCAGTCTTCTGCTGCATTCTACGAAACATGTTTCAACCACTTCTTCCGTGCGCCAAACGAGAAGGACGGTGGTGACCTAGTTTACTACCAAGGTCACATCTCACCGGGTATCTACGCTCGTGCGTTCGTTGAAGGTCGTCTAACTGAAGAGCAGCTAGACAACTTCCGTCAAGAAGTGGATGGTAAAGGTATCCCATCATACCCGCACCCTAAACTAATGCCTGAATTCTGGCAGTTCCCAACCGTATCTATGGGTCTAGGTCCGATCTCTGCGATCTACCAAGCTCGTTTCCTTAAGTACCTTGAAGGCCGCGGCATGAAAGATACTTCTGAGCAGCGCGTTTACGCGTTCCTAGGTGACGGTGAGATGGATGAGCCTGAATCACGTGGTGCTATCTCTTTCGCTGCGCGTGAGAAGCTAGACAACCTATGTTTCCTAATCAACTGTAACCTACAGCGTCTAGATGGCCCTGTAATGGGTAACGGTAAGATCATTCAAGAACTTGAAGGTCTGTTCAAAGGTGCTGGCTGGAACGTAGTGAAAGTAATCTGGGGTAACAACTGGGATTCTCTACTAGCTAAAGACACCACTGGTAAGCTTCTACAGCTTATGAACGAAACAATCGATGGCGATTACCAAACGTTCAAAGCGAAAGATGGCGCATACGTGCGTGAGCACTTCTTCGGTAAGTACCCAGAAACTGCTGCGCTAGTTGCTGACATGACTGACGACGAAATCTTCGCACTTAAGCGTGGTGGTCACGAGTCTTCTAAGCTTTACGCTGCTTACAAAAACGCGGCAGAAACTAAAGGCCGTCCAACAGTAATCCTAGCTAAGACTGTTAAAGGTTACGGCATGGGTGAAGCGGCTGAAGGTAAGAACATCGCGCACCAAGTTAAGAAGATGGATATGACTCACGTACTACACCTACGTGATCGTCTAGGTCTACAAGACATCCTAACTGACGAAGCTGTGAAAGAACTTCCGTACCTGAAACTTGAAGAAGGTTCAAAAGAGTACGAATACCTACACGCTCGTCGTAAAGCGCTACACGGCTACACGCCACAGCGTCTACCAAACTTTACTCAAGAACTCATCGTTCCTGAGCTAGAAGAATTCAAGCCACTACTAGAAGAACAGAAGCGTGATATCTCTTCTACTATGGCATTCGTACGTGCACTTAACGTTCTACTTAAGAACAAGAACATTGGTAAGAACATCGTCCCTATCATTGCTGACGAAGCGCGTACATTCGGTATGGAAGGTCTGTTCCGTCAAATCGGTATTTACAACCCGCACGGCCAGAACTACACACCACAAGACCGCGACATCGTTTCTTACTACAAAGAAGCAACGTCAGGTCAGGTTCTACAAGAAGGTATCAACGAGCTAGGTGCTATGTCTTCATGGGTTGCTGCTGCGACTTCATACTCGACAAACGACCTACCAATGATCCCGTTCTACATCTACTACTCAATGTTCGGCTTCCAACGTGTTGGCGACATGGCGTGGATGGCGGGCGACCAACAAGCACGTGGTTTCCTACTAGGCGCAACTGCTGGTCGTACAACGCTGAACGGCGAAGGTCTACAGCACGAAGACGGTCACTCGCACATCATGGCGGGTACCGTTCCTAACTGTATCTCTTACGACCCAACATTCGCGTACGAAGTAGCAGTAATCATGCAAGACGGTATCCGTCGCATGTACGGTCCTGATCAAGAGAACGTGTTCTACTACCTAACGCTAATGAACGAAAACTACGCAATGCCAGCAATGCCAGAAGGCGCTGAAGAAGGCATCCGTAAAGGTATCTACAAGCTAGAAACTTACACGGGCGATAAAGCGAAAGTTCAGTTAATGAGCTCAGGTACTATCATGAATGAAGTACGTAAAGCAGCTCAAATCCTAAGCGAAGAGTACGGTGTTGCTTCTGATGTTTACTCTGTAACGTCATTCAACGAACTAACTCGCGACGGTCAAGATGCAGAGCGTTTCAACATGCTTCACCCAGAAGCGGAAGCGAAAGTACCTTACATCCAAACAGTAATGGGTACTGAGCCAGCTATCGCAGCAACTGACTACATGAAGAACTACGCAGAGCAGGTTCGTGCATTCATTCCTGCTGAGTCTTTCAAAGTTCTTGGTACTGATGGCTTCGGTCGTTCAGACAGCCGTGAAAACCTACGTCGTCACTTCGAAGTGAACGCAGGTTACGTAGTAGTAGCAGCACTAACTGAACTAGCGAAACGTGGCGAAGTTGAGAAATCTGTAATTGCGGAAGCAATTAAGAAATTCGACATCGACACTGAGAAAACTAACCCGCTATACGCTTAATTAAGAAGGTAGATAAGAAATGGCAATCGAAATTAATGTACCAGACATCGGTGCGGATGAGGTTGAAGTTACTGAGATTCTTGTAAGCGTTGGCGACAAGGTTGAAGAAGAACAGTCTCTGATCACTGTTGAAGGCGATAAAGCTTCTATGGAAGTTCCTGCTTCTCAAGCGGGTATCGTTAAAGAAATCAAAGTTGCAGAAGGCGACAAGGTTTCTACTGGTTCTCTAATCATGATTTTCGAAGCCGAGGGTGCAGCTGACGCTGCACCTGCTCCTGCGGCAGAAGCGGCTCCAGCAGCGGCTCCAGCTCCAGCAGCAGCGGCAGAACTGAAAGAAGTTCACGTACCAGACATCGGTGGTGACGAAGTTGAAGTTACTGAAATCATGGTAGCAATCGGCGACAGCATCGAAGAAGAGCAATCTCTTATCACTGTAGAAGGCGACAAAGCTTCTATGGAAGTTCCTGCACCATTCGCAGGTACGCTTAAAGAGATCAAAGTAGCAGCAGGCGATAAAGTATCGACTGGCTCTCTAATCATGGTATTCGAAACTGCAGGTTCAGGTGCTCCAGCAGTTCCTGCGGCAGTTGAAGCTCCAGCGGCAGCAGCTCCAGCAGCGTCTGCGGCAAAAGAAGTTAACGTTCCAGATATCGGCGGCGACGAAGTTGAAGTAACTGAAATCATGGTTGCTGTTGGCGACACAGTGGAAGAAGAGCAATCTCTGATCACTGTAGAAGGCGACAAAGCTTCTATGGAAGTTCCTGCACCATTTGCTGGTACAGTTAAAGAAATCAAGATTGCAGCTGGCGACAAAGTGTCTACTGGCTCACTAATCATGGTATTCGAAGTGGCGGGCGCAGCACCTGCACCTGCAGCGGCAGCGGCTCCAGCTCAAGCGGCAGCACCTGCAGCGGCTCCTGCTCCTAAAGCAGAAGCTCCAGCGGCAGCAGCTCCAGCAGCTGGCGACTTCCAAGACAATGATGAGTACGCTCACGCGTCTCCAGTTGTTCGTCGTCTAGCTCGTGAGTTCGGTGTAAACCTTTCTAAGGTTAAAGGTTCTGGTCGTAAGAGCCGTATCCTGAAAGAAGACGTTCAGAACTACGTGAAAGAAGCGCTTAAGCGTCTTGAGTCTGGTGCTGCAGCATCTGGCAAAGGCGACGGTGCCGCTCTTGGTCTACTACCATGGCCAAAAGTGGACTTCAGCAAGTTCGGTGAGACAGAAGTACAACCGCTATCTCGCATTAAGAAGATCTCTGGTGCTAACCTACACCGTAACTGGGTAATGATCCCGCACGTTACACAGTGGGATAACGCAGACATCACGGCTCTTGAAGCATTCCGTAAAGAGCAAAACGCGATTGAAGCGAAGAAAGACACTGGCATGAAGATCACTCCACTAGTGTTCATCATGAAAGCGGCTGCTAAAGCACTTGAAGCGTTCCCAGCGTTCAACTCTTCTCTATCAGAAGACGGTGAGAGCCTAATTCTGAAGAAATACGTGAACATCGGTATCGCAGTAGATACGCCAAACGGTCTAGTTGTTCCTGTATTTAAAGACGTGAACAAGAAAGGCATCTACGAGCTATCTGAAGAGCTAATGGCTGTTTCTAAGAAAGCACGTGCAGGCAAGCTAACTGCTGCTGACATGCAAGGTGGCTGTTTCACTATCTCTAGCCTAGGCGGTATCGGCGGTACGGCGTTTACTCCAATCGTAAACGCGCCAGAAGTTGGTATCCTAGGTGTGTCTAAGTCAGAAATGAAACCTGTATGGAACGGTAAAGAGTTCGAACCGCGTCTACAACTTCCACTGTCTCTATCATACGACCACCGTGTGATCGATGGTGCTGAAGGTGCGCGCTTCATCACTTACCTAAATTCATGTCTATCTGACATTCGTCGTCTAGTTCTTTAATAGAAGTTAGATGAATGAGAGGCGGCAATTTAGCCGCCTCTGCTAATAATAATTACCGGACAATTTGGTTATCTCCCTTATTCTCTACAGGGTTTTCACAATCGAATTGTTGTCTAGCTCACAGGCTAAATTGATTTACTTTTCACACCATTAACATCTCTGTAAACTGTTGGCGGTCTGAAAATAATTGTTTAAAACGAATAACTCTTAAACAGAAAAAATCGATACCCACTCAGCCTGTTAGGGATAATGACTACAAGAGGTCAAAATGAGCAAAGAAATTAAAGCCCAAGTTGTTGTACTTGGTTCTGGTCCTGCTGGTTACTCCGCTGCCTTCCGTTGTGCAGACTTAGGTCTTGAAACTGTACTTGTTGAACGTTACAGCACTCTAGGTGGTGTGTGTCTGAACGTGGGTTGTATCCCATCTAAAGCACTTCTACACGTTTCTAAAGTAATTGAAGAAGCGAAAGCGATGGCTGATCACGGCGTTGTGTTCGGCGAACCGCAAACAGACATCAACAAGATCCGTATCTGGAAAGAAAAAGTTGTTAACCAACTAACTGGCGGCCTAAGCGGCATGGCTAAGATGCGTAACGTAACAGTGGTAAACGGTTACGGTAAGTTCACTGGCCCTAACTCTATCCTTGTAGAAGGTGAAGGCGAGTCAACAGTAGTTAACTTCGACAACGCAATCGTTGCGGCTGGTTCTCGTCCAATCAAACTGCCATTTATCCCGCATGAAGACCCACGTATTTGGGACTCTACTGACGCTCTTGAACTGAAAGAAGTGCCAGAAAAACTGCTTATCATGGGTGGTGGTATCATCGGTCTAGAAATGGGTACGGTTTACCACTCTCTAGGTTCTAAAGTTGAAGTCGTTGAGATGTTTGACCAGGTAATCCCTGCAGCAGACAAAGATATCGTTAAGGTTTACACCAAGCGTATCAAAGACAAGTTCAAGCTAATGCTAGAAACGAAAGTAACAGCAGTTGAAGCGAAAGAAGACGGTATCTACGTTTCAATGGAAGGCAAAAAAGCACCTGCTGAAGCAGAGCGCTACGATGCGGTTCTAGTTGCTATCGGTCGTGTACCAAACGGCAAACTTATCGACGGTGAAAAAGCGGGTCTAGAAATCGACGAGCGCGGCTTCATCAACGTTGATAAGCAAATGCGTACTAACGTTCCTCACATCTTCGCGATCGGTGATATCGTTGGTCAGCCAATGCTTGCTCACAAAGGTGTGCATGAAGGCCACGTAGCGGCTGAAGTTATCTCTGGTAAGAAGCACTACTTTGACCCTAAAGTTATCCCTTCAATCGCGTACACTGAGCCAGAAGTGGCTTGGGTTGGTAAGACAGAGAAAGAAGCGAAAGCAGAAGGCATCAAGTACGAAGTGGCGACATTCCCATGGGCTGCATCAGGTCGTGCAATCGCATCTGACTGTTCAGATGGTATGACTAAGCTAATCTTCGACAAAGAAACTCATCGCGTAATCGGTGGTGCTATCGTTGGTACTAACGGTGGTGAACTACTAGGCGAAATCGGTCTGGCGATCGAGATGGGTTGTGATGCAGAAGATATCGCTCTAACTATCCACGCTCACCCAACTCTACACGAGTCTGTGGGTCTAGCTGCTGAAGTATTTGAAGGTTCAATCACTGACCTGCCAAATAAAAAAGCAGTTAAGAAGAAGTAAGTTCTCTTACTGAAAGAATAATAAAAACCGCTGAATTTCAGCGGTTTTTTTGTATTTTAATGTTCGAAGCGGACAAACATAGAAAAGCCCACCATGTGGTGGGCTTGTTTGTATTCAAATCTGAGCTTTAGTGTTCGCGATTGTAGATGCAAAGCATATCTAGGTAAGCGCTCACGAGTTCCTTCAACTCGGCTTCACCTTTGAAGCGGTTTGCTTGTACGAACAGCGAGTAACAAATACCGTGGAATAGATTTGCCAAGTGTTCTGAATCGTGTTGATCACACACTTCACCGCGTTCAATCGCTTTAATGAACATGTTTTGAACCAGTAATTGGTTAGTGCGGTTGGTAGACACAAATAGAGGCCAAACTTCATCACGAGTTGATGCGCTCCACTCGAACCAAACTTTCAGCCAGTGACAATCTTGGCTTACGAGCTCGATCATCGCATTGGTGATGTTTGCGATGTTTTCACGAGCGTGTATGTCTAGGTCGATATTATCCGAAAGGAAATTCGAGAACTGACGGACAACATGGTTGAGAACTTCATCAACCAAATCTTCGCGAGTTGGGAAGTAGTTAAAAACGGTTGCAACAGACACTTGCGCAATTTCAGCAATATCTGCGTGACCACCACGGCCAATACCACGGCGTGCAAATACTTCTAACGCGATTTCCATGAGTTGTTGCTTACGTTTAAGAGGAGAAAGCCTAGTTCTAGGTCTCTTTGCAATTGAGTCCATATCCATTTTCCTTGCCATTTGAGTTGTTGTTGGGGGTAACCCCCTAATTGATTATTTTAATAATTGCTTTAAGCAGTGATGAGTGTAATGGTGCATATGCACAAGGTCAACATCTGATGGATAATTTATAGACAGTAATGTCATTATTATTGATAAGTTTTGCTGTAAACTTTCGAAAATTTGGCAGCGCTCCCAAGAATTTTCCGCAAAAGGATGTGACTTTCAACCCACTCTTCGTGGTGATACACTACACGCCGTAAGATTAGGTGATCGTTTGCGTGCGACCTACCTCAACCCACAAACTAAATTGAGCACAGTATGAAACATACAATAGAAGTCATGATTTCTGAGCAAGAAGTTCAGGAACGAATTCGTGAATTAGGCAAACAAATTACAGAGCGTTACCAAGGCAGTGAAGACCTAGTTTTGGTTGGCTTGTTGCGTGGTTCTTTTGTATTTATGGCCGATCTAGCGCGTGCTATTGAACTGACTCATCAAGTTGATTTTATGACGGCATCAAGCTACGGCAACACGATGGAAAGCTCACGCGATGTACGCATCTTGAAAGATTTGGATGATGACATTAAAGGCAAAGACGTTTTGCTTGTTGAAGACATCATCGATACAGGTAACACGCTAAATAAAATTCGCGAAATCCTATCGCTACGTGAACCGAAATCTATCGCGATTTGTACGCTACTAGACAAGCCATCTCGCCGTGAAGTAAATGTGCCAGTTGATTGGATTGGTTTCGAGATCCCTGACGAGTTCGTTGTTGGTGTTGGTATCGATTACGCTCAAAAATACCGTCACCTACCATTCATCGGTAAAGTGGTTCCTCAAGAATAATTGAGTTCACTATTCGAAATACAAAAAAACGCCCATATAAATGGGCGTTTGCTTATTGTCAGGGTTTAAAATCGTCGACAGTGCTTTCTGGTACGATGCTTCAACGGTCTCTTTAGAATTAGAGCGAATACCTAAATATTCAAGGCGACCATCTTCTATTCCGTATACGACACCATGAATTTCGACATCTTGCCCGCGCTCCCACGCGTTTTGCATGATGGTTGAATTGCCTAGGTTATAAACTTGTTCTGCAACGTTAATTTCACCAAGCTTATCGGCACGATCTTCAACAGGCATTTGATCTAAGTAAGAACGATGCTTGAAGTAAAGATCTCTGATGTGCAGTAGCCAGTTATTGATAAGCCCGAGTTGGGGGTTATCTATCGCCGCGTTAACACCGCCGCAACCATAGTGGCCACACACAATAATGTGCTTCACCTTGAGTACATCAACGGCGTATTGAACAACGGAAAGGCAATTGAGGTCTGTGTGAATGACTTGGTTTGCAACATTGCGGTGAACAAATAATTCACCGGAGTAAAGGCCGGTTAATCGTTCTGCGGGTACTCGACTATCGGAGCAGCCAATCCAAAGAAAATCAGGCTTTTGGCCTTCGGCGAGCTTAGCGAAATATTCAGGACGATCAGATTTGATTTCTTCCGACCATTTTGAATTATTCTCAAATAACTGTTTAATTTCCGGCATCTTGCAAACTACTTCCCTTAAATGACAAAAGCACTCATCGCAATTGAAACATATCAAGCGATCAGTGTTGTAACTATACACAATGTTACAATTTCGATCCCGTTAAATATGCGTCAGACAGGACTCATCTGACGTGTTCTTGGAAATAAATTCGTACAATTCAGACCGCTTATTAGATAACGAATTAAGCCATAATTTATTTATGGTTTAATTTTTCACATTCCTCGTTAAAGTAATGACATTTTACTTATTTAATTTTGAAATTAATGCAGGGAGCTAAACGGTGTTCGGTAGTCGTTTTAAAGATATCAATTTCAAAGGGGATATATTTGGCGGGGTGACCACGGCCATTATTTCTCTCCCTTTGGCGTTGGCGTTCGGGGTTGCTTCGGGGGCGGGCGCAGAAGCTGGCCTTTGGGGCGCCATAATGGTGGGCTTGTTTGCCTCCTTGTTTGGTGGCTCAAATACACTTATCTCAGAACCCACGGGTCCGATGACGGTGATCATGACAGCCGTATTGACCAGTATGATGGCGAAGTACCCTGAAACAGGTATGGCGATGACGTTTACTGTTGTCATGATGGCGGGGGCATTTCAGATCTTGCTTGGAACGCTGAAGATGGGTAAATACGTCACCTTAATGCCTTACAGCGTGATCTCCGGCTTTATGTCGGGTATTGGTGTCATACTCATCATTCTTCAATTGTCGCCACTCCTGGGGCACGCTGCGCCTGCGGGAGGAGTGCTAGGGACATTGTCAGCGCTGCCTGAAACCATTTCTAATCTAAAATTTAACGAGCTTTTCCTTGGCTTGCTGACATTAGGCATTCTGTTCTTTTTCCCAAAGAAGTATCGCAAATATGTACCCGCCCAATTGGTGGCACTGGTCGCAGTGACCTTATTGTCGGTGATGTTGTTTGATACGGAAGATATCCGCCGTATCGGGGAAATTCCGGCTGGCCTGCCATCTTTGGTCGCGCCACATATCGACCCCGATATGTTCGTTGAAATGGTCATCGATGCATTGGTGTTAGGTACGCTCGGTTGTATTGATACCTTGTTAACTGCGGTTATCGGTGACTCACTTACCCGAAAAGAGCACGATTCCGACAAAGAGCTTCGTGGTCAGGGCTTAGCGAACATGATTTCAGGTTTATTCGGCGCACTTCCAGGAGCGGGTGCGACGATGGGCACGGTGACAAACATCCAAGTTGGCGCTCGCTCTCCATTATCTGGTGTGGTGCGAGCCTTAGTACTGGCTCTGGTTGTTTTGGTGGCTGGTGGATTAACCGAACCTATCCCAATGGCTGTGCTAGCAGGCATCGCGGTGTACGTTGGCTTTAACATCTTAGACTGGAGCTTTATTCAGCGCGCGCATAAGGTCAGTTTTTCTGGCATGGCGATCATGTATGGCGTGATGCTACTGACAGTGTTTGTTGATCTCATTGTGGCTGTTGGTTTGGGTGTGTTTGTTTCAAACATCATGATTATTGAGCGCTTGAGTCGCGAACAAGCTCGTCAGGTAAAAGCCATCAGTGATGCCGACGAAGACGACGTGCCACTTACGGACAGTGAACGAGGATTGTTAGATCGCGCCAATGGGCGAGTGTTGTTCTTCTATCTCTCTGGCCCGATGATTTTCAGTGTGTCTAAGGCTATTTCTCGTCAACACACCAGTATTTCTGATTACGACGTGATGATCTTGGATTTGACCGATGTTCCTATGCTGGATGTTACGGTGGGCTTAGCTCTCGAAAACGCCATTAAAGACGCGTTAGATGCTCACTGTGAAGTGTACTTGTTGTGTCCGAATCAGCGTACTCGCGAGCAACTCGAGAAGTTTCATGTCATCGACCTAGTGCCGGATAACAATATGTATCAGTTCCGCTACGAGGCCTTGAATGCGGCTGTCGCGCATGTTGAATCGGATCAATACCAGCGAATGACAGCCTAATTTTTACGTTCTGTATGAAAGCGCTGCTCAGCCTGTTTAGCAGCGCTTTTTTGTTTCCCCTTAACCCCCTCAATTGAAAACCTTGAAAATTACAAGGTTGATATTTCCAATATTGTCGAAAGGTTTAATTGTAATCATCGTTATTCGACGATAAACTAATGAAACTTTCTCCAGCTTCCTACTAAGCTTCAGGTGATGCTTATCTTGGAACTGGTCATCCCAATTCACTAACAGATGGCAATCATTACGCTATGTACGCATTAGAAATTGAACAATTACGTAAAACGTATGCGGGCGGCTTTGAAGCGTTAAAAGGCATCAGTCTACAAGTTAAAAAAGGTGACTTTTACGCGCTTCTTGGACCTAACGGTGCAGGAAAATCAACCACGATCGGCATCATCTCTTCTTTGGTTAATAAGACCTCTGGAGTGGCAAAAGTTTTTGGTTATGACATTGATACTGACTTAGAACTTGCCAAGCAAAATCTTGGTTTAGTGCCTCAAGAATTCAACTTCAACCAATTTGAAACGGTTGAGCAGATCGTCATTCAACAAGCGGGTTACTATGGTGTTTCTAAAATTCTGGCAAAAGAGCGAGCAGAAAAATACCTGAAGAAGCTCGATTTATGGGAGAAGCGCAAAGAGCGTGCTCGTAACTTATCGGGTGGTATGAAGCGTCGTTTGATGATTGCTCGCGCGCTCATGCACGAGCCAAAACTGCTGATTTTGGATGAGCCGACGGCAGGGGTGGACATTGAGCTGCGTCGTTCAATGTGGGATTTCCTCAAAGAAATCAATCAGCAGCAAGGGATCACTATCATTCTTACTACGCACTATTTAGAAGAAGCGGAAATGCTATGTCGCAACATAGGCATTATCAATCGCGGCGAGTTGATTGAAAACACAACCATGAAAGCGTTGCTCAGTAAGCTCAGCGTAGAAACCTTTATTCTAGATATCGAGACTGACGGCGAAGTGCCTGAGTTGAATGGTGTCAATCGTCAAAGCTTAATCGATGGCTCATTAGAAATTGAGCTAGATAAAAGCCAAGGTCTCAATGCGGTGTTTGCTCAATTAACGGAACATGGCGTGAAAGTGCTGTCGATGCGCAATAAAGCCAACCGATTAGAAGAACTGTTTGTCAGCATTGTCAGAGAGGGGAGCAAGTAAATGTACCAACTGTATTGGACGGCATTTCGTAGTTTGCTGGGTAAAGAGGTGACGCGCTTCTCGCGTATTTGGGTACAAACTTTGGTGCCACCAGCGATTACGATGACGCTGTACTTCATCATCTTCGGTAATCTGATCGGTTCTCGAATTGGTGAAATGAGCGGATTTAGCTATATGGAATACATCGTGCCGGGTTTGATCATGATGTCGGTGATCACCAACTCATATTCAAATGTCGCATCTTCATTCTTTAGTGCAAAACTGCAAAAGAACATCGAAGAGTTGTTGGTTGCACCTGTGCCAAACTACGTCATCATCGCAGGTTATGTCATGGGTGGTGTAACCCGTGGCTTGCTGGTTGGTGCTATTGTGACGTGCGTGTCGCTGCTGTTTGTGGATCTACAGGTTGAGCACTGGGGCATTATTGTGGCGACGGTATTTATGACGTCGGTGGTGTTTGCTCTTGGTGGATTGATCAATGCGGTTTACGCAAAGACGTTTGATGACATCTCAATCATTCCTACGTTTGTCTTAACGCCGCTTACCTATCTTGGCGGTGTGTTTTATTCGATTAGCCTGTTGCCTGAGTTTTGGCAAGGTGTATCGAAAATCAACCCAATTGTTTACATGGTGAATGCATTCCGTTACGGATTTTTAGGCGTATCGGATGTCGGTATCGTGACTTCATTTAGTGTACTGGGTGTGTTTGTTGTGGTGCTGTACGCCATTGCCCACTACTTGGTAACAAAAGGGATTGGGCTACGAAGCTAAGCCATGCTCATAAAGAAAAGAGCAGCGATTTACGCTGCTCTTTTGCATGCACAACAATACATACCCATACAATCTTCCGGTTTTTATCATGATAGGTTTCAATCATTTGTAATAAATGAGTGATCCTATGAATATTGTCCCGCCGCCGCTTTTTTCCTATCAGTTACTTAAGCCCAAATATTGGTCTGTTTGGCTGGCATTTGGATCTCTAGCAATCATTGTTAATGTACTGCCGTATGTAGTTTTACGAATCTTAGGTAGAAGCATCGGTTGCGTTGCGATGCATTTAATGAAGCGACGATACAAGATCGCTTTGCGTAATCTTCAGCTATGTTTTCCTGACTATACAGATTGGCAATGCAAGGATGTGGTACGAAAAAACTTTCAATACACGGGAATGGCGCTCATCGAAACTGGTATCGCTTGGTTTTGGCCAGACTGGCGAATTAATCGCATAACTTCTATTGTTGGCAAAGATCGTCTGCTCACAGAGGAAAAGAACGGTCGCGCTGTATTAGTGGTGTGTAGTCACCATTTGAACTTGGAAATAACCGCTCGTATCTTTAGCCAATTTGCCAAAGGCTATGGTGTTTATCGACCAAACTCAAACCCTGCTTATGAATTTATTCAACATCGAGGCCGAACTCGTTTTGGGCATCAAATGATCGATCGAAAAGACGTGAAATCAATGCTCAAAGTTTTGAAAAATGGCCATCGACTTTGGTATTTACCTGATCATGATTATGGTGCCAACCATTCTGTTTTTGCACCGTTTTTTGCCGTTGAACAAGCTGCGAGCACTGTGGGGTCTAGTGTGCTTATTGACGCAACACAGTGCGCGGTCATATCAGGTGTCACAGTGAGCAGGAATCATCACTACACGTTGTATATTGGGAAGGATCTCAGTGAGTATTTTGAAAAGCGTAATGCGATGAAAGCGGCAAGTATCTTGAACCAAGAACTCGAAAAAATGATAAGACGCGATATTCCTGCGTGGATGTGGTTGCACAAACGGTTTAAAACACGTCCTGAAGGATTTGATTGCGTCTATACGTAGAACATAAAAAAGGTCGACACAAGGTCGACCTTTTTCTTTTGAGCGTTTGGCTTATTCAGCGTTTGCTGCGGTGCCATCATTAGATTCTGCTTCATCTTTCGATTCCACAACCATATCAACGGTTTGGTTGTCGATAAGACGAGTTTGACCTAAGAATGCCGACATCAGAATGACAGCTTGTGTCGTTTCTGGTGTGATCACTTGCAAGGTACGAGCATCACGAATGAAGATCTCATCAGGATGAAGACCGGCAGCGCGTAGCTGATCATTTGCATCTTCAATGATGGATGCGTAATCATCGCGGCCACCACGAATGGCACTGCTGATCCAACGCATTGTTCGAGCAAGCACTGGCGCACGTTGACGTTCATCCAGTGTCAGCAGGCCATTGCGTGAACTCATTGCTAAACCGTCCATCTCTCGTACGGTTGGTACCCCAATGATTTCAATATCCATTGCTAGGTCATCAACCATCTTGCGGATAACAGCAAGTTGTTGAAAGTCCTTCTCGCCGAAGCATGCTACATCCGGTTGTACGATATTAAATAGCTTATTCACAATGGTCGTTACGCCACGGAAGTGACCTGGGCGAGACGCGCCTTCTAAAATCGTTGATAGGCCAGGAACATCGACGAAGGTTTGCTTATCCAGACCTTCTGGGTAGATGATTTCTGGAGTTGGCGTGAATACCACATCGACGCCTTCTGCCGTCAACTTGCTTAAGTCTTCTTCAAGCGTACGTGGGTAGTTATTTAAATCGTCTGCACGATCAAATTGCATCGGGTTTACAAAGATGCTTACGACAACGATATCAGCGTATTCGCGTGCTTTACGCACTAAAGTTAAGTGACCTTCGTGAAGGTTGCCCATTGTAGGGACGAAGGCAATTTTACGACCTTCACGTTTAAAGGTTTTAAGGTGTTCACGAACTGCTGAGATTTCCGCAAAAGTTTGCATGCTTTTATCCTCTAGGCAATGGTATGAGCGTCGTCTGGGAATACACCGTTTGCTACATCTTCAATGTATTTTGCAACGGCTTTGCGCATATCACCTGTTTCAGCAAGGAAGTTTTTGGAGAATTTAGGCATGTAGTTGGCAGAGATGCCGAACATATCATGCATTACAAGAATCTGACCATCCGTTACGTTACCCGCACCGATACCGATGACTGGCACGTCGAGTACTTTAGTAATGCGTTCTGCCAGTTCAGCAGGCACACATTCTAGTAGGACGATTTGAGCGCCTGCTTCTTGTAGCGCTAACGCATCTTTTACCATGCGATCCGCTTTTTCTTGATCGCGACCTTGGATTTTGTAACCACCAAAAATGTTAACAGACTGAGGGGTTAAACCAAGGTGAGCACAGACTGGCACTGCGCGTTCAGTAAGCATCTTAACGGTATCAACTAGCCAGTCGCCGCCTTCGATTTTTACCATGTTTGCGCCTGCGCGCATCAATTTTGCCGCGTTCTCACACGCTTGCTCTGGTGTTGCGTAGCTCATGAATGGCATATCGGCCATTAGCAAGCAATTCGGGCTGCCAGCACGCACACAGCGAGTG
Source organism: Vibrio sp. VP6 (assembly GCF_028823755.1). Lineage (NCBI taxonomy): Bacteria > Pseudomonadati > Pseudomonadota > Gammaproteobacteria > Vibrionales > Vibrionaceae > Vibrio > Vibrio sp. VP6. The sequence continues at coordinate 252,344 of NZ_JAPEID010000001.1, read as the reverse complement.
TGGTACACGATGTCATCTACCGTTACTGGTAGCGTATCGTTTTCACCTTGCAATACCATACCAAGTGAATCACCAACTAAAAGAACGGGCATTTCTTGGCTTTCAAAAAGTTGTGCAAAGCTCGCATCGTAAGCGGTTGAAGTAGCAAATTTACGACCTTCTTGCTTCCACTTGATAAGGTCGTTGATGGTCATCTTTTTCATTGTTTTATCCTTACTAGGAGCTGGCTATGACTACCAAATTCTGAGGCCGTTTCTATCTACTTGTTCCAGTAGTTCAGAGACCTCGGTCCCATCAGGGAGTTGTAAACTTGGTGCAATTTCCGCAAGAGGGTAGAGTACGAATTCGCGCTCTCGCATTCCGTAATGAGGAACAATAAGTCTTTCGGAATTAATCACCTCATTGCCGTAAAGAACGATATCAAGATCCAAGGTTCTTGGTCCCCAACGTTCGTCTTTTCGGACACGCCCTTGCTCTTGCTCAATTGCTTGGGTGCAATCAAGTAGCTCAAGAGGCGTCAAATTTGTTTTGATCGCCACAACCGCATTGATGTAATCCGGCTGATTTTGTGGCCCCATAGGCGTGCTGCTGTATAGCGAAGACGCTTGTACAAACTCAGAGTTTGGTAACGTTTTTAGAGCCTCAATCGCTTGCTGAGCTTGGCTGACAGGATCAGCCAAGTTACTGCCTACCGCAATGTACGCTGTGATCATGATTTCGGCTTACTCTTTTTCTTGCGAAAGGTTTTGCGGCGACGTTGGCCCGATTTTGGTGCTTGACCATCTAGGTCTGCGGCCATCGCTTGGCGCATTTCTCGGCCTGCATTTTGGAAAGTTTCCCACCACTTAGCAAGCTTCAGAGTGTCGCCACCCTCAATTTCACCGCGCATTTCAAGAAAATCAAAGCCAGCTCTAAATTTGTTGAGTTCCATTAGGCGGAACGCACGTTTGCCATTGCGTCGTGGAAGGCGCAATTGCAGCTGCCAAATCTCACGGATGGTCGCAGTATGGCGACGTGGAATTGCGATGGTGCGAACTTGATCATCAAGAATGATGTTGCTCGCTTCCATGATCGCGTCGTAATGACACAAGTTATGCTGATCCATGAGTTTGTCTGCTAGTGCACACAGCGGGTACCACAGCATCGCAGCAAACATAAATGCTGGGTTAATGCGCTTGCCATCTTCAATACGCATGTCTGTGGAATCCAACACAAGATCGAGCATTTGTTCAGTATGCGACGAGTAGTCTTCTGTGAAGTGCTTCGAAATGGCTGGGAACAGCTGTTGGAATAAGTTGTATTCACGTAGCAGGTGGTATGTCTCTAGACCGTGGCCTGATTGCAAGAGTTTGAGTGACTCTTCGAAAAGACGAGCGGAAGGAATTTCGCGCAGTAGCGGCGCCATCTCTTCGATTGGTGCTGCGGTGTCTTCTTCAATATCAAAGTCCAGTTTGACGGCAAAGCGAACCGCACGCAGCATGCGCACTGGGTCTTCACGGTAGCGTGTTTCTGGATCGCCAATCAGACGAATCAGACGATCTTCTAAATCTTCGATACCGCGCGCGTAGTCGTGGATCGAGTAATCAGCGATGTTGTAGTACATCGAGTTGATCGTAAAGTCACGGCGCTCAGCGTCTTCATCAATGGTGCCGTACACGTTATCGCGTAGCAGCATACCTTCTTTGGATTGCTGAGAGATGTTTTTGTTCTTTTGCTCTTGATGGTGACCGCGGAATGTCGCCACTTCGATGATGTCTCGGCCAAACATAATGTGTGCCAGACGGAAGCGTCGGCCAATCAAGCGGCAGTTTCTAAATAGCTGCTTGATCTGTTCTGGCGTTGCGTTGGTCGCAATATCAAAGTCTTTCGGTTTTTGTCCAAGCAGTAAGTCTCGAACCCCGCCACCCACAAGAAAAGCATCGAAACCAGCACCGTTTAGTCGGTACAGCACTTTCAGTGCGTTGTCACTGATCTGCTTACGCGAAATGTTGTGCTCTTCACGAGTTATTACATTGAGAGCGAGCTCTGGAACTGTGGCAGGTTCGCTTGGTGTATAGTCGTTTGTATTCATGTGCATCTGGCAATAACTGGGTTTAATCCAATCTTGCTTTGGTTAGTTATCTGCGCCTCTAGGGCTGATTTTGCGGCTAATGATAGCCTACACAGTGCCATTTGAGAATCGCGGTGTGATCTCGATCTCTGATGGCAGTTGTTCTAAGCGCCAATTTTCGCAGCCCCAACGAAGAATTTCGTTCATGCTGGCGGCTTTTATTTCTTCAGGCACATCAAAGCCTAAAAACGTCATGGCATGCAATAAAGCTGGCTTAGGGTTTTCGATATCAATAGCTGTCGCGTGATTTTGTTTCGACAATTTGTTGCCGTTGTCATCCATCGCCAATGGTAAATGCAAGTAGCTAACTTCAGGTTGTCCAAGGATTTGGTACAAACTGATTTGGCGTCCTGTTGGTTCAATCAGGTCTGCACCTCGAACCACTTCAGTAACCCCTTGGTCGATGTCGTCCAATACTACCGCAAGATTATAAGCAAATAATCCATCTCGACGTTTAATAATGAAATCTTCATTAACCAATTGCTCTGGAATCTCAATCATTCCATGTTTCTGATCGAGGAAGCGGGCGACGGGTTTGGTCATTTTTAGGCGAATCGCGCCTTCTTTCAAGTTTTTATCTCGGCAAGTTCCCGGATAAAAGCCACCGTGCTCTTTAATTTGCTTGCGAGTGCATTGGCAATAATAGGCGTCACCGTTGTCGAGCCAAGCGTCGATCTGTGCTTGGTAAAGGTCATGACGCTCGCTTTGATACACCACTTCTCCATCCCAATGCAACTGGTAAGCTTTAAGCGCTTCTAGAATCAGTTGCGAAGCGCCGGGCATTTCTCTTGGTGGATCAAGATCTTCAATGCGTACTAACCAAATTCCGTTGTTTGCTTTGGCTTGAAAATAACTGCCAAGCGCAGCAATCAATGAGCCAAAGTGTAATGGGCCAGAAGGGGATGGGGCAAATCGACCTACGTAGCGTGCCATGGGTGTATCTCGAACTTATTAGATGTACAGTTTAGTCATCGTAAGTAACGCTTCAGCTAGGTTTTGTAAACACGAAGTGGCAATAGCGTTTTGCCTGTGGTGAGTGTTTGTGGTTCTGAGCGCTTACGGGACTGATATTAGCCAAAACAAAAAGGGAGCCTTAGCTCCCTTCAGTAATCAAATGCGTGGTGATTAACCTTGCATCTGCTTCTCTTTGATTTCTGCAAGTGTTTTACAGTCAATACAAAGGTCTGCAGTTGGACGTGCTTCAAGGCGACGAACGCCAATCTCAACGCCACAAGACTCACAGAAACCAAAATCATCTTCTTTGATTTTGTCTAATGTTTTTTCAATCTTCTTGATCAAACGGCGCTCACGGTCACGATTACGCAGTTCTAGGCTGAACTCTTCCTCTTGAGAGGCGCGGTCAACTGGATCTGGGAAGTTTGCTGCTTCGTCCTGCATGTGGTGAACGGTACGATCTACTTCAGCTCGTAGTTGGTCACGCCAAGCTGTTAAGATTTTCGTAAAGTGTTCAACCTGCGCTGGTGACATGTATTCTTCACCAGGCTTCTCCTGATATGGCTCCACGCCGGCAATGGCTAGGATGCCGATCGTTTTCTTCTTTGCTTCTGGCATACAGCATCTCCTACTTACACCTAGTCAACTGCTACGCAGTCAATTTAAGGCGGGTATCTATAGCAAAAAGAGGCGGTGCAAGCAAACACTGAATCGCAAAGTTGTCGTCAATGTGAAGACGACATCATTTTTTCTCTTAATTGATAAAATCAATAGCGGAAATTAGCTTCATTTCAGTATTGCTCAGTTCGGCTTTATAGCAGAGAACTTCTACTCCGGCGTCTTGTGCTTGTTTGAGTAATAGTGAATATTTCGCGTCTATATGGTGTGCCGCGGATACTTTTTCAATACCTGAATGTAAAACAGTGAATAAAAGTATGGCTCTACTTCCATTTTGTGCCATTTCTGTGAGCTCTCTCAGGTGCTTTTGACCACGAGTCGTGACGGCATCTGGGAAGTATCCTTGTCCAGCTGAGCCTGTCTCATCAAGAAGGGTGACGCTTTTCACTTCTATATAGCACTTTGGCTTGTCGCTTGCGCTGAGCAAGATATCAATTCGACTATTTTCATTGCCATATTTCACTTCAGTTTGAAGTGTGTCATATCCGCAAAGCTCTGAAATGACATTATTTTCAATAGCCTCAACGGCTAATTGGTTGGCGCGGGCAGTATTGATACAAATACGATGCCCTTGCGCGGTTTCACTTAGCTCCCAGCTGTTGGGGTATTTGCGTTTTGGGTTGTCGGACGTTGAAAACCAAACTTTATTACCGGGTGTCGCGCAACCTGTCATCGCACCGGTGTTCGCACAGTGGATGGTGCGCAGCTCACCATTATCAAATTCGATATCAGCAAGGAAGCGTTTGTAGCGTTTAAGTAGAGTGGCTGACTCTAAAGCGGGTTTGAATTGCATTTGCTTATTTAGACGGGAATGTTTTTATGTACAATGTTGCCACCATTACACCACAAGGTATTTCCTTTGTCACAATTGCCGATTGAAGCCGTGATGCCCCAGCTACTTACGGCGGTCAAACATCAACATCAGGTTATTTTAAAAGCCGCGCCTGGTGCGGGTAAATCGACGTACTTCCCTTTACAACTTATCCAGAACCAAGTGGTGACTGGGAAAGTCATCATGCTTGAACCAAGACGATTAGCCGCGCGCAATATCGCGAGATATTTGGCCGAGCAACTGGGCGAGCAAGTTGGCCAGCGAGTGGGGTATCGCGTTCGTGGCGAGACAAAGGTAAGTGCTTCTACTCAGTTAGAAATTGTGACTGAAGGGGTCATGACTCGCATGATCCAAAATGACCCTGAGCTAGATGGTGTCGATTTGCTGATTTTTGATGAGTTCCATGAACGCAGTATTCATGCCGATACGGCTTTGGCGCTTAGCTTGGAAGTTCAAGAAGCATTGCGAGACGATCTTAAGCTGGTGGTGATGTCGGCAACGTTGGATCAAGAAGCGTTGCAATCTTTACTGCCGGAAGCTTGTTATATTGAATCAGAAGGGCGCAGCTTTGCTGTGGAAACTCGCTATGTTCCGCTTACTGCCAACGATCATCTTTCAACGGTAATGGCAAAAAATATAGAGAGTTTGATGAATAAAGAGTCAGGCTCTCTGCTTGCGTTTCTTCCCGGTGTGGCGGCCATTAAGCAAGTGCAAGAGCGTTTATCGCACTTACCGGACGATGTTGAAGTATGCCCGTTGTATGGTCAGTTAAGCTTTACTGAGCAACAGAAAGCCATCTCTCCTGCAGAAAAAGGTAAGCGCAAAGTCGTATTGGCAACCAACATTGCGGAAACCTCTCTGACAATTGAAGGCATTCGCCTTGTGGTGGATTCTGGTTTGGAGCGCGTTGCGCGTTTTGACTTGAAAAATGGCCTTACACGATTGGAGCAAACGCGTATTGCTCAATCGTCAGCCATCCAGCGAGCTGGTCGTGCTGGGCGAATTGAAGAGGGGATTTGCGTTCGCCTCTATTCAGAAAGCCAACTCAAGCAACAGCCACAAGTGCCACAACCTGAGATTTTGCATTCCGATCTTGCGAGCTTGGTAATGGAGCTGGCGTTTTGGGGGACGACCGATATTCATGAGCTAAAATGGCTCGATATTCCTTCTGCTGCCGCGCTGCAACAAGCTAAGCAGTTGTTGTTTTCATTAGGGCTTATTACCGAGCAAGGACAACTGACTGCGGAAGGAAAGCAGGCTCATGACTTGGGCGTAGAACCTCGCGCGGCAGCGATGTTAATTAAATCGCAATCCCACAGCGATAAGATGGTAAATGTCGCTTTGGCGGCGGTCGCCCTAATTGAAGAGCCAGAGCGTAATGTAACGAATATCGCACATAGCTTGCATCGTTGGTTGTCCGGTTCTCATCCGAAAAAATCGTTGTTATTGAAGCGCGCACAATCTCTTGCGCATAAACTCGATACCACGTTTAGCCTTCGAGAAGTGGATGAAGATGCATTGCCGTTGGTGTTGAGCTTGGCGTTTCCCGACAGGATCGCTCAGCAACGCGCCAATCAATTTGGTCGTTTTGCACTAGCGAATGGTCATGGTGCAGAATGTCGTCCTGACGATATGTTAGGCGGCTGTGAGTACTTGGTCGCGATTGATCTGATGCGGTCTCATTCCAATTCGAGCCAAATACATTTAGCGTGTGAATTGGACGTCAATATATTGCAAACGACTTTTGATTCACTATTTTCTACTGAAGAAGTAGTGGATTGGGATGAAAAGAAAGGGCGTTTAGTGGCCGAGAAACAACGAAAACTCGGTCAATTGGTGATTGAAAGGGTGTCATTACCTAATCCGGGTAAAGAAAAAATGACACAAGCTTTACTCACTTATGTCCGCCGTCAGGGCGTAAGCAGTCTAAACTGGACGCCGGCAGCGGAAAGCCTGCTTGAACGTATTCGCTGTGCGGTGGATTGGTTACCTGAGCAAGCATGGCCAATGTTTGATGAAGCCAGTTTGTTGGATTCATTAGACGAATGGTTAGAACCGTACATGACGTCGGTCGCTTCGGTGAAAGATCTGAGCAAGATAAACTTGGTCGAAGCGCTTAATGCTCGATTAGGCTGGCCACTCAATCAACACTTGGATGAATGGTTGCCAGAACATTATCAGTTACCGACTGGGACTAAAAAGCGCATTCGTTATCAACATGGGCATGAGCCCGTATTGTCAGTGCGAATGCAAGAAGTGTTTGGGGAAAGTACGTCGCCAACGGTGGCCATTGGCCGCAAGCGTTTGGTGCTTGAACTACTTTCTCCCGCGCAACGTCCATTGCAAGTGACGTCAGACTTGGCGGCTTTCTGGAATGGAAGCTACAAAGACGTTCAAAAAGAGATGAAAGGGCGCTACCCAAAACACGTTTGGCCAGATGACCCGGCAAACCACGTAGCGACAACGAAAACGAAAAGACAATTGAATAATGACTGACAGTAAGAAGCCAAGCGCTAAGAAAGCGCCTGCGAAGAAAAGTACAGCCAGCAAAGGCACCACAAAACGCCCTCGTCGCACGCCGAGTAAAAAGCCAACCAACGAGAAACGTTCTTGGCTCAAAGTGTTGTGGTCTTTTAGCTGGAAAGCCGGCGTTGCTCTTGCCGCGGTGTTGCTGTTTGTTGGTATTTACCTAGATAGTGTGGTTAAAGAACGCTTTGATGGGCAGCTATTCGAATTGCCTACCGTTGTGTACGCGCGCATTTTGAACCTCAATCCAGGTGAAAACATCACCATTCAAGAGCTTCGCAACGAATTAGATGTACTGAACTACCGCAAGGTAAGTCAGCCTCGTTATCCTGGTGAGTATTCTTCTTCTTCGACTCGTGTTGAACTGATTCGCCGTCCTTTTGAATTTGCTGATGGCCCAGAACCGGATCGCCACGTCATGCTGCACTTCTCAGACAGTGGTTTACAGCGTATTCAATCTTTAGAGTCAAAAGGCGATCTAGGCTACTTGCGCCTTGAGCCAAAGATGCTGGGGATGCTTGAAAAAGATCGTGATGAGCAACGTCTGTTCTTACGTCGTGACCAATTCCCTGAAATTTTAGTTGATGCCTTGTTGGCGACAGAAGACCGAGACTTCTATCAGCATGATGGTGTTTCACCATTGGCTATTGCCCGTGCTTTAGTGGCGAACATCAAAGCGGGTCGCACCGTGCAAGGTGGCAGTACCTTAACGCAGCAGCTAGCGAAAAACTTATTTCTAACCCGTGATAAAACACTGTGGCGTAAGGTGCGCGAAGCTTATATTGCGCTTATTCTTGATTACCGTTACAGCAAAGACCGCATTTTAGAAGCCTACCTCAATGAAGTATATTTGGGCCAAAGCGGCGGCGAAGCGATCCACGGTTTTGGCTTAGCATCACGCTACTACTTTGGGCAGCCAATCCAAGAGTTGCGAATTGATCAACTTGCGATGCTGGTGGGCATGGTGAAAGGACCGTCGTATTACAATCCTGTTCGCTATCCTGAGCGCACTAAAGAGCGTCGAGACTTGGTGCTTCGATTGCTGATGCAACAAAACATGCTCACATCGCAGCAATATGAACAAGCTGTGAGTCGACCTCTTGATACACAAAGCAAACCACGTATTGCGAGCCGTCAGCCTGCATACTTCCAGCAATTGAATATCGAGCTGAAAGAGAAGGTCGGTGATCGCTTCAAGGCTGAAACTGGTCTGCGCGTGTTTACGTCTCTCGATCCTGTCTCTCAAAGTAAAATGGAGCAGGCTATCGCGAAGAAAATACCGGATTTAGCTAAGCGAGGCGGCAAAGAACTCGAAGCTGCTGCCGTGGCTGTTGATCGCCACAGTGGTGAAATTCGTGCCATGGTTGGTGGTAAACGCGTGGGTTATGAAGGCTTTAACCGTGCGCTTAATGCTAGTCGTCCAATTGGTTCGTTGGTCAAGCCGGCAATTTACCTGACCGCGCTTGAACAGCCAGACAAATACAATTTGGGGACGACGCTGCACGACACGCCTCTAAGTTTGAAAGGTAGCAAAGGCTCGGTATGGACTCCGCGTAACTACGACCGTAAATATCGTGGTGATGTGCCACTTTACCTTGCGCTTGCGAAGTCATTGAATGTACCAACGGTAAGGTTGGGGATGGAGCTTGGTATTCCTGAAGTATCTGGCACACTTGAACGCTTAGGCGTCAACAAAGATGAGATTCGTCCTGTGCCTTCTATGTTCTTGGGCTCGTTTTCATTGACGCCATTTGAAGTGGCGCAAATGTACCAAACACTGACTAACTCGGGTAAACGTGCTAAGTTGACCGCGCTTCGTTCCGTCATCGATATGGACGGTAACGTGCTTTATCAATCGTTGCCTCGCTCCTCTCGCGCGGTTGACGAACAAGCGGCTTGGCTAACGACTTACGCGATGAAACAAGGTGTCGCACAAGGTACGGGCCGCTACCTTCAAAGCCAATTCGCTTGGGCTGCGTTAGCGGGTAAAACGGGCACCAGTAACGATACTCGTGATAGCTGGTTTGTCGGGATTGATGGTCGTGAAGTGACGACCATTTGGCTAGGCCGTGATGATAACAAGCCAATCAACCTTACGGGCTCAAGCGGTGCATTGCGTGTTTACGCGGAATACTTGGCGCAGCGAATTCCTGAGCGTTTGGAGTTGCCTTGGCCTAAAGAAGTGACGACGCTTGGCTTTAAGCCGACCTCCAACGGTGGTTTAGAGATGAATTGCCGCAGCGATTACAAACTTCCAGTATGGGATAAAACGGGTCAAATCAAACAACAGTGTGAGAAAAAATCTAACTGGTTGAATAGTTTGTTTGATTGGTAGGATCTCCAAATCAACAACATGGACTTGTTTCACTGGTCAATTCTTAGTACATATTAGTGATCAAGTATTCAGTAAAGGAAGAAGTGGATGTTCAAAACGCTGTCATCAAGCCCGATGTCGCGCTATTTCGCGTTGTGGGTAAGTTTGTTTTTGATAGCCACTCCTTCTGTTGCTCAAGTCAAAAATGAGGATACTCCGACTCGTCCTAAAGTCGCGGTTGTTCTCGCTGGTGGCGGCGCAAAAGGTGCTGCCCACATTGGTGTCCTCAAGGCGCTAGAAGAAATGCACATTCCTGTCGATATCATCACAGGGACAAGCATGGGAGCTTATGTTGGCGGCTTGTACGCGACAGGCATGAGCGCCGATGAAATCGAAAGTTTTATCTATTCTGTTGATTGGAACAGTGGTTATCGTGATCGCGTCGATCGCAGTCAGCGTCGTGTTCGTGACAAAGAATATGAAGACCGCTATCAAATCACGACCGACCTTGGTTTGCGGTTCGGCGAGGTTCGTGCTCCAACTGGTGTGGTTCAAGGGCAAAACATGTTGCGTGTGTTGCGCGAGACCACAGGCAACCTCGGACGTTTTGACTCCTTTGATGAGCTTGCCATTCCTTACCGTTCCGTTGCGACAGATATTTTAGAACTGGACGAAGTGGTGATCGGCAACGGTTATTTAGTTGATGCCATGATGGCCAGTATGTCTGTACCCGGCGCACTCCCTCCGTATAAGTTAAATGGCCACATGCTTGTTGACGGTGGCGTGGTCAACAACATGCCAGTGGATGTTGCGCGTGCGATGGGCGCGGATGTGGTTATCGCGGTAGACATCAGTACCGACTACAAAACCGAAGATGATTTTACTGGGCTGTTTACCGTTGCAGACCAACTCTCCAACTATCTGGTGCGTCGCAGTACCCAGCAGCAAGTCGAAACCCTACAAGAACAGGATGTTTACATTCGTCCCAATGTCGGCCAAATGGAAACCGTCGAGTTCGACAAAATGCCTTGGGCTTTTCAATCTGGCTATGACATCACCAGAGAAATGGAGTCGAAGCTAGCGGGACTGCGTTTATCAAACGCGGAGTATCAAAAGTACATCGACCATAAGCAGGAAGTTCGCAAAAAGCTCGTTTATGGTGACGATCGCGTAGTGGATGAGATTGTGATTGTAAACAATACCCACTATAGCGATGTTTTGTTGACCAACCGTTTGGAACTGGAAACTGGCCGTAAAATCGAAACGGCTGAAATCGAAAAAGCGGTAGAAAACCTCTATGCATTGGACCGATTTGAGTTAATTACTTATCACTTTGAAGAAGTCGATGGTTCGAATTTATTGGTGTTTGACGTTAACGAAAAATCTTGGGGGCCAAACTACCTTAACTTCCGTTTCTTCCTCGAAGATGACTTTGATACCGACAGCCAATACGGCATAGGGATGTCGACTAACTTTACCAACTTAAACTCTCACGGTGCTGAAATGGCACTCAACGTTGAGATGGGCACAGATAAGCTTATTGAGGCGGAGCTGTATTCTCCGGTCCTGTCGAGCCAAGAGTTTTTTGTTGCTGGTAAGGTGGCGTACAGCAGTGAAGGGCGAAACTTGCCAGTCAGTGATGATGACTCGAGTTTAAGTTCGGTGAACGATTTTTTGCCAGTGTCTTATACCGAGTTTGTTTCCGAGATAGCGATTGGCATTCAGCCTACGTTGTGGCAAGAGTTGAGATTGGGCGGTCGATACTCTTCGGGTAGCATTGAGTTATCGACATTGGCGTCTGTAGGTAATCTAGATTTTGAGCGAAGAGGCTTGTTTGCCAATTACCGCTTAGACACCCTCGATGATTTTGCTTTTCCTACGCGAGGTTTGTTGGTAGACCTAGAATATTTGGTTTCTCACGATACCAGCCCTGAAGAGATAGGTCAGTCCAAGCCTAAAGATATTGTGGAAGATACAGTGTATGAAATTGACGCTCGATTTAAGGGGGCAATGAGCTATCAGCGTCATACTTTAGTCGGACAAGCAGAATACAGCTTTGTGCAAAGTAAAAACTCGTCGATAACGCTGGACCCTCGTGAGTTAGGGGGCTTTTTGCATTTGTCAGGCATACCGAGAAACAGCTTGATAGGGCAAAACTTATTCTTCAGCAGTTTGGTATATCGCTACAAATGGTTCGACAATGATTTTGGATTGTTTGAAGCGCCAGTTTATGTAGGCGCGTCGCTAGAACATGGCGGTACATGGTCAGACAACGATCTGAAATTGAATGAAGCACCATTGTATAACGCTGCATCAATTTTCTTTGGTGTGGACTCGCCAATTGGACCTATTATGTTGGCATACGGTCGTACGGAGCAGGATATGGAAGCTGTGTATTTGATCGTAGGAACGTCGTTTAAATAATTGGGCTGTAGAAAGCAAAACCTTGGCATATTTGGTCAAAATTAGCAGGACTTTAGTCGTAAGTTGCTATGTTGGTCAAAATGATAAGATTTTAATTTAAGGTTAAATTTGCTATTCTTTTGCCCACAGTTTGGCCTCTACGGCGCTGTTTCTCAATCAGAATTGAATGAAAACAAGGGCAATGGAGAGCCAAGTTTCCAAGGATGTTCACTCCTTTACTTTAACAATAGTAATAATAGAGGAGGAACCGCAATGAGAGGAAAAAGTCGTGCTTGAAGCCTACCGTAAACACGTCGAAGAGCGTGCTGCCGAAGGAGTTGTTCCTAAACCGCTAGACGCAGAACAAGTTGCTGGACTTGTAGAACTTCTGAAAAATCCCCCGCAAGGTGAAGAAGAGTTCATTCTTGACCTACTAGAAAACCGTATTCCACCAGGTGTAGATGAAGCTGCTTATGTTAAAGCTGGTTTCCTGACTGCAGTAGCAAAAGGTGAAGTGTCTTCACCGCTTGTAAGCCGAGAAAAAGCGGCTGAGCTACTGGGTACAATGCAAGGCGGTTACAACATTGCACCGTTAGTTGAACTACTAGACGATGAAGCCTTGGCTGAAATCGCTGTGAAAGCTCTGTCTCATACGCTACTGATGTTTGATGCTTTCTATGATGTAGAAGAGAAAGCGAAAGCAGGCAATGCTCATGCACAAAAAGTGCTTCAATCTTGGGCGGATGCTGAATGGTTCCTATCTAAGCCTAAGCTTGAAGAAAAAATCACGCTGACTGTCTTTAAAGTGACAGGTGAAACGAACACGGATGATCTTTCTCCAGCTCCTGATGCATGGTCTCGCCCTGATATTCCAGTACACGCGCTTGCGATGCTGAAAAACGAACGTGAGGGTATTAACCCTGACCAGCCAGGCACCATCGGTCCAATCAAACAAATCGAAGAGCTAAAATCAAAAGGTCACCAGCTAGTGTATGTTGGTGATGTTGTTGGTACTGGTTCTTCTCGTAAATCTGCAACTAACTCAGTGCTATGGTTCATGGGCGATGATATCCCTTACGTACCTAACAAACGCGCTGGTGGTTATGTGCTTGGCGGTAAAATTGCACCTATCTTCTTCAACACAATGGAAGATGCGGGCGCGCTGCCTATCGAAGTTGATGTAACGAAGTTGAATATGGGCGACGTTATCGACGTTTACCCATACGAAGGCAAAGTATGTAACCACGAAACAGGTGAAGTACTTGCTGAGTTTTCTCTAAAAACAGACGTGCTGATTGATGAAGTACGTGCTGGCGGTCGTATCCCACTGATCATCGGTCGTGGTTTAACAGATAAAGCGCGCCAAGCTCTAGGTCTTGAGTCTTCTGATGTATTCCGTAAACCTGGTGAAGTCGCTGATTCTGGCAAGGGTTACACGCTTGCACAGAAAATGGTTGGTAAAGCATGTGGTGTAGCAGGTGTTCGTCCGGGCACTTACTGTGAGCCTAAGATGACAACCGTAGGTTCTCAAGATACAACGGGTCCTATGACGCGTGATGAGCTTAAAGACCTTGCGTGTCTTGGCTTCTCAGCAGACCTAGTTATGCAGTCGTTCTGTCACACATCTGCGTACCCTAAACCAGTAGACGTGAATACTCACCATACACTTCCTGATTTCATCATGAACCGTGGCGGTGTTTCTCTACGTCCAGGCGATGGCATTATCCACTCGTGGCTAAACCGTATGCTACTGCCAGATACTGTCGGTACTGGTGGCGACTCGCATACTCGTTTCCCGCTAGGTATTTCATTCCCAGCTGGTTCTGGTCTGGTTGCATTCGCAGCGGCAACAGGCGTTATGCCATTGGATATGCCTGAATCAATTTTGGTTCGCTTTAAAGGCAAGATGCAACCGGGTATCACACTTCGTGACCTAGTTCATGCCATCCCTTACTACGCGATTCAACAAGGTCTACTGACTGTTGAAAAAGCCGGTAAAGTGAATGAATTCTCTGGTCGTATCCTTGAGATTGAAGGTCTAGAAACACTAACGGTTGAGCAAGCATTCGAACTGTCTGATGCATCAGCTGAGCGTTCTGCTGCGGGTTGTACCGTTAAGCTATCTCAAGAATCAATCGAAGAATACCTAAACTCGAACATCGTAATGCTTAAGTGGATGATCTCGGAAGGCTACGGTGACCGCCGTACAATCGAGCGTCGTATCACTGCGATGGAAGAGTGGTTGGCGAAACCTGAATTGATGTCAGCGGACTCAGATGCGGAATACGCGCATGTGATTGAAATCGACATGGCCGAAATCCATGAGCCAGTACTGTGTGCACCAAACGATCCAGATGATGCTCGTTTGCTATCTGAAGTACAAGGCACTGCGATTGATGAAGTGTTCATCGGTTCTTGTATGACGAACATTGGTCACTTCCGTGCTGCAGGTAAATTGCTTGATAAGTTCAATGGTCAGTTAGCGACGCGCCTTTGGATAGCGCCACCAACGAAGATGGATAAAGACCAACTGACAGAAGAAGGCTACTACGGCATCTTCGGACGTGCAGGGGTTCGTATTGAAACTCCAGGATGTTCACTATGTATGGGCAACCAAGCACGCGTTGCTGACAAATCGACAGTCATGTCTACGTCTACGCGTAACTTCCCGAACCGTCTAGGTACTGGCGCGAATGTCTACCTATCTTCTGCGGAGTTAGCAGCAGTAGGTGCAATCCTAGGTAAGATTCCAACCAAAGAAGAATACCTAGAATACGCGAAGCAAATCGACGCAACGGCAACAGATACTTACCGCTACTTGAACTTCCATAAAATGGAACAGTACACCAAGAAAGCTGATGAAGTTATCTTCCAAGAGCCAGCATAAGTAAAGCTAAACGACGAAAAGCACCTCACTTGAGGTGCTTTTTTTATGGACGTAATTCGTTATACTCCGCACCAAATTGATACGAAAAGGCAACCTCGATGGAATTTGAATTCATCCGTAATACGTTGATGGGCGAGTACTACGTAAAATGCAGCATGGGGCATGAGATCGTAGGGCGCTGGTTACAAGAAGAAATCGGAAAAGATCCAGTGAAGATTGCTCAAGTAGAAGCTTTAATTGATAAGGCGTTTTCTCTTCCTTCTCAAGAGCATACTTTAACAGGTACTGAGATCAGCTTGATGATTCAAGGGGATGAAGTTCTGGTGCAGGAGAACGCTCTATCGCACGATTACGATGTAGAGATGGAAAGTGAGTTCGATTTCTATGATGCAGAGAGTACAGCAAGCTGCGGCATTGAAGACTTTGTTGCACTGATTGAGCAATGGAAAGACTTTTTGAACATTTAATGCACAGTTTTGGGTAATTCCATCGGGATTGCTTTATATTTGTGAAAAAGGTTTTTTTTGTTTATAAACCTGTAAATTACTATAAATACATTTATTTCAATGGCTTAAAAACTTGGCACGTAGATTGGATTACTAGAAGTGTTTCAGGATGAAAGCTTCGGAGAGAATTGCATGAAAATAATCAACGCCATTATTAAGCCGTTTAAGTTAGACGATGTTCGCGAAGCATTGGCTGAT
Source organism: Vibrio sp. VP6 (assembly GCF_028823755.1). NCBI lineage: Bacteria > Pseudomonadati > Pseudomonadota > Gammaproteobacteria > Vibrionales > Vibrionaceae > Vibrio > Vibrio sp. VP6. The sequence continues at coordinate 236,936 of NZ_JAPEID010000001.1, read as the reverse complement.
GTCGGTATCGAAGGGATGACAGTATCAGAGGTGAAAGGCTTTGGTCGCCAGAAGGGCCACACTGAGTTGTACCGCGGCGCGGAATACCAAGTGGACTTTCTACCGAAGGTCAAAATAGAAATTGCGACACATGCAGACAATGTTGATCGCGTCGTAGAGGCGATCACAAAAGCGGCGCAGACCGGAAAAATTGGCGACGGTAAGATTTTTGTGTACGACCTGAACCAAGCGGTGCGCATCCGTACGGGTGAAATGGACGCAGAAGCACTTTAAGTATTCAAGGGATTGGAGACACTATTATGGAATTAGCAACAACAGTAACCGAGTTACGTTACGCACTCGACACCTTTTTCTTCCTCATTTCCGGTGCGTTGGTAATGTGGATGGCAGCAGGTTTTGCCATGTTAGAAGCGGGTCTAGTGCGTTCTAAGAACACAACTGAGATTCTAACCAAAAACTTTTGTTTGTACGCGATAGCGTGTACCACTTACCTTGTTATTGGTTACAACATTATGTACGTCGATAACGGAGAAGGCGGTTGGCTACCATCGTTCGGTGGGTTGATTGGTACCCAGGGTGAAGGCGCAGACCATTCTCTTGAATCCGACTTTTTCTTCCAAGTGGTATTTGTTGCAACAGCGATGTCTGTTGTTTCGGGGGCCGTTGCAGAGCGCATGAAGCTTTGGTCATTCTTGCTGTTCTCAGCTGTTTTGACCGCGTTCATTTACCCAATGGAAGGCTACTGGACATGGGGCGGTGGCTTCCTATCTGAAGCTGGCTTTAGCGACTTCGCGGGTTCAGGTATTGTTCATATGGCAGGTGCGTCTGCGGCGCTAGCTGGCGTGTTACTGCTTGGTGCTCGTAAAGGTAAATACGGTAAAAACGGTGAAATCTACCCAATTCCTGGCTCGAACATGCCATTAGCAACACTGGGTACGTTTATTCTTTGGTTCGGCTGGTTTGGCTTCAATGGCGGTTCTCAATTGATGGTTTCAGACTTTGAAAACGCAACGGCGGTTGGTCAAATCTTCCTTAACACGAACGCGGCTGCGGCTGCGGGATCGATTGCTGCATTGTTTGTGTGTAAAACCACTTGGGGTAAAGCAGATTTAACCATGATCCTTAACGGTGCGCTGGCTGGTTTGGTAGCTATCACGGCAGACCCACTATCACCATCACCTTTGTATGCTGTAGCAATCGGTGCGGTATCGGGTGCGCTAGTGGTATTTAGCATCATCGGTCTCGATAAACTGAAGATTGACGATCCTGTAGGTGCAATTTCAGTTCACGGTGTTTGTGGTTTCTTCGGTCTAATGGTTGTTCCTCTAAGCAACGGTGAAGCAACGTTTGGTGCGCAGCTTCTTGGTGCCGCAGTGATCTTTGCTTGGGTATTTGGTGCAAGCCTAGTGGTTTGGGCGATTCTTAAAGCTACGGTTGGTATTCGAGTTACGGAAGAGGAAGAAATGGAAGGTATGGATATGCACGATTGTGGTGTTGGTGCTTACCCTGAATTCGTAACTGTGAAGTAAATATGCCTTGTAATAAATAGTTACATTCTCGGTATGTAAAAACCTGCTCCGATGAGCAGGTTTTTTTATTTTGGTCGTTGTTTTCTTATTGAACATACATATAATAACGCAACTGATAAACGTTATCATTAGCATGGTAAAGGATTAAACAATGAAAAAACTGCTAACTCTTTCAGCACTGACTTGCGCAACTCTAGCTCCAACAGCAATGGCAGCTGAAGAAGTGAACGTCTACTCTTACCGTCAACCTTTTCTAGTTGAACCAATGTTCAACGAGTTCACTAAAGAAACTGGCATCAAAGTAAACGTTAAATTTGCGAAGGAAGGTCTAGCAGAGAAACTAGCTCAGGAAGGCGAATACAGCCCAGCGGACGTTGTCCTGACTACTGATATCAGCCGTCTAGCAGAACTGACAAACAAAGGTCTAGTTCAGAAAGTTGATAGCAAGATCATTGAAGAAAATGTACCAGCTCAGTACCAAGACAAAGAGAATGAGTGGTTTGCACTTACGCTACGTACTCGTAGTGTTTACTCTTCTCGCGACCGTGTTGGCAAACTAGGTGCGGACTTTAACTATGCTGATCTAGCCAAACCAGAATACAAAGGTAAGATTTGTACTCGCAGCGGCAAGCACCCATACAACGTATCTCTTGTTTCTTCGATGATCGCTCACTACGGCGAAGCAGAAACGAAAGAATGGTTGGAAGGCGTAAAAGCGAACCTTGCTCGTAAACCTCAAGGTAACGACCGTGCACAAGTAAAAGCGATTAAAGAAGGTCTATGTGATGTTTCTTTGGGTAACAGCTACTACCTAGGCAAAATGGTTAACGACAAAGAGCAAAAAGCTTGGGCTGATGCGGTTTACATTAACTTCCCGAATCAAGAAACAACAGGCACGCACGTGAACATCTCTGGTATGGCGATGGCGAAATACGCTCCAAACCGAGATAACGCGCTTAAGCTTATGGAGTTCTTGACTGGCGAAACCGCTCAGAAGATGTACGCAGAAGTGAACTACGAGTACCCAGTAAAAGAAGGCGTTAAGCGTTCTGAACTTGTGGAATCTTGGGGCGACTTTAAAGCAGACACGCTTTCTCTAGATGATATCGCTTCTCACCATGAAGCAGCGATTAAGCTACTAGATGAAGTGAAATTTGACCTTTAATTCCTTGTGGGGGTATAACTATACCCCCATTTGATTAAAGGATATGAGATGTATTTGCACCAGCATTTGTATTTCATAAAGCCTTGCAGTAATTAGGCAATGAAAGATAGACATTCTCTATGGAAAACCAGTAGTGGAGCGATAACTCTGTTACTGGTTTTGCCGATCTTAGCGATCTTCTACACCGCAATTGGTGAAACGGATAACCTGTTTACACATTTGATGTCGACGGTGATGCCAACCTATATCTATAACACCGTCGTCTTAACGATTGGGGTTATGGGCCTCTCTCTTATTTTCGGTATTCCAAGCGCTTGGTTGATGGCAATGTGTAAGTTGCCAACGGAAAAGTGGTTACAGTGGGCGCTTGTATTGCCATTGGCAATGCCGGGTTACATTATTGGTTACATATTTACGGATTGGTTCGACTTTGCTGGCCCAATTCAAATATTCCTGCGTGATGTCACCGGGTGGGGACCTGGCGAATATTGGTTCCCTGATATTCGAACCTTGCCGGGGGCGACCTTTGTCCTGTCTCTGGTGTTATACCCTTACGTGTATCTACTGTGCCGCGCGGCGTTTATGGAACAGAATGTTTCACTGCTGCAAAGTGCCCGCTTGCTGAAATGCTCACCTTGGGAGAGCTTTTGGCGTATTTCGATGCCTTTGGTGCGACCTTCTATTGCCGTGGGTTTGTCGCTGGTGGCGATGGAAACCATTGGGGACTTCGGCACTGTCAGCTATTTCGCCGTTAACACATTAACGACAGCGGTTTACGACACGTGGCTTGGTTATTCTAACCTTAACGCGGCCGCTAAAATTTCCGCAATTATGCTGTTGATTGTTGTGCTGCTACTCAGTACAGAACGCTATAGCCGCAGAAAGCAGAAACTATTCCAAAGCCAATTTAACAGCCATGAAGATTTTCGTTACGAGTTAAGTGGCTGGAAAAAATGGGCGGCACTGGTGTGGTGTTGGGGGCTGGTTGCTGTGGCGTTCATTTTGCCATTACTTCAGTTGATTGATTACTCCATTACTTACTTTGAGCAAAGCTGGACACCAGAATTCCGTGAGTACGCGTGGAACAGTCTTGTTGTGTCTGTCATTGCTGCGATCATCGGCGTGGCCGTTGCTCTTGTGGTTAACTTTACTCACCGAGTCAATGGCAAACGTGAAAGCCTTGCTTTTATGCGTCTTTCCTCAATGGGCTACGCAGTACCTGGAACGGTATTGGCGATCGGCGTGATGGTTGCCGTGCTGTTTATGGACTATCGCGTAAACGATATTGCGAAGGCGATGGAATGGGGTAGACCGGGGCTGATTTTCTCAGGCTCAATGTTTGCGTTGATCTTTGCGATGGTGGTGCGTTTCTCTGCTGTTGCGATTGGTAGTATCGAAAGTAATCTAAATAAAATTTCTCCATCGTTAGATATGGCGTCACGCACGATGGGATGTACGCCTAATACGATGCTGTGGCGAGTGCACTTCCCACTGGTAAAACGTGGTGCACTGATTGCGGCATTGTTGGTGTTTATTGAGTCGATGAAAGAGCTCAATGCCTCTCTGCTTCTGCGTCCATTCAATTTTGAAACACTGGCAACATACGTATATAACTTTGCCTCGGATGAGCATTTAGAATTGGCAGCTCTGCCTGCTGTATTGTTGGTTCTTGTTGGGTTGATCCCGCTTGTTGTTGTTAACCGTTCACTGGAGCAAAATCACTGATGAGCTGCGCACTATCAATTAAAAACCTAACTTGCCAATACGATGCTCAAACCGTTTTAGAGTCTTTGTCGCTTGAAGTTGAACAGGGGCAAATCGTTTGTCTTTTAGGGGCGAGTGGTTGTGGCAAAACGACTTTGTTGAAAGCGATTGCTGGTTTGCTGCCTCTTACTTCTGGTCAAATGAGCTTAAATTGTCAGACGATTGATGATGGTGAAAATTGGTTGCCGCCAGAAGAGCGCAATATCGGAATGATCTTCCAAGATTATGCACTATTTCCTCATCTGACAGTTGCGCAAAATATAGCCTTTGGCTTGAAGCATCAATCAGCACAGGAAAAGCGCGCGAAAGTTGATGAAATGCTAGAACTCGTGCACCTTCAAGGTTACGCCGATCGTTATCCACATCAGCTTTCTGGTGGACAACAACAGCGCGTTGCGATTGCCCGTTCTCTGGCTTACAGCCCTGATTTACTGCTTTTGGATGAACCGTTTTCCAATATTGATACTCAGGTTCGTCACGAGTTAATCAGCGAGATCCGTAAGATTTTTAAGGCACAAGGCGTTACAGCGATTTTCGTGACTCACAGTCGTGAAGAAGCATTTGCGTTTGCAGACAAAATGGCGGTGATGAACCACGGTGTTATTGAGCAATACGGCACGGCTTCAGAACTCTACTACCAACCTTCGAGCAAGTTTGTTGCAGACTTCTTAGGTGGTGGTAGCTACCTAGCCGCAACGCGCATTTCAGATACGGAATACGAAACCCATATTGGTGTAGTTGAGGCGAGTGCACAGCAAGAGATTCAAATGCAATCTGCTTGTTCATTACTACTGCGACCACAACATGTCCAAATTCAGTCGGATGAAGACAGTGCGGTCACTGTGCTTGAGCAGCACTTCATGGGTGATCATTGTCGTTATGTGATTGATGCTAATGGTGATCGTCTACTGGCTATCGCATCACAGCCGCTTCATATCGGTGAGCGTGTTGCTGTGAAGATCGAAACTCAAGGCGTGCTAGCGTTCGCTTAATGTCTCTGCATACGGGATTGCGAATCCATTCTCGATTTATAGATACAAAAAAGCCCGGCAGTGATGCCGGGCAAGTGCTCTTCTCCTGTTGATGATCGCCTTTTCCAGACAGCGTCGGCTCTCATCATTGTGCTCGAAGCAGGCACAAGGTCAGTTATAGAGACAAGAAGTCTTTAAACTGTTGAAGAACACGTTCCGCAGTGTCCTTATCTTGCATTTCTGCAAAAATACGTAGTAATGGCTCAGTACCAGAGAAGCGCGCGATGATCCAACCGCCGTTTTTGAAGTAGACTTTCGCGCCATCTTCGTAGCTGACTTTTTCAATATCGAACTCAAACTCAGGCAGTTGTTTTTCAACATATATCTTGTTGAATAGGACTTCTTTTTGCGCTGGTTTGAATTTGCAATCACCTTCTGCCATGTACGCGTAGCCGTACTTGCCATAGATTTCATCCAGTAGCTCAGACAACTTTTTGCCCGTTACCGAGATCATTTCAACCAGTAAGCTCGATGCGAACACACCATCTTTACCTTTGATATGACCGCGAATAGTTAAACCACCAGAGCTTTCTCCACCAATCAGTGAGTCATCTGCTTCCATTTGCGAGCTGATGTGTTTGAAGCCAACTGGAACCTCAAAACATTTCTCACCGTGATCTTCGGCGATTTTGTCTAGTAGATGTGTTGTCGCGATGTTACGTACGACTGAGCCTTTCCAACCTTTGTATTTCAATAGGTAGTAATACAGCAGGATCAGCACTTCATTTGGATGAATGAAGTTGCCTTTCTCATCGATGATACCAAGACGGTCTGCATCGCCGTCAGTACCAATACCGATGTCGTAGCCTTCTTGCTCGACAAGGTGCATCAAGCGGTACAGGGTCGCAGCACTTGGAGAAGGCATTAAACCGCCGAAGTCTGGGTTTTTTCCGTCGTTGATCACGTCTACTTCACAGCGGCCGTTGATTAGGACGGTTTGTAGTGCGTTTTTCGCGACACCAAACATCGGGTCAATCAGCACACGAAGGTTGGCTTTTTTGATTGCTTCAATGTCGATAAAGTCGATGATTGAATCAACAAACTCGTTCATCGGGTTGATGATTTCAATCAACTTGTCTTCAACCGCTTGATCAAAATCGACACTTTTCACATCTTGTACGGTAAGTGTGGAAATTTGAGTTTCAATTTTCTCGGTAATGATTTCATCTGCATCACGACCACCTTCAATGAAGACTTTGATGCCATTGTAATCTGCAGGGTTATGCGATGCGGTGATGCACGCCGAGTAAGCACAGCCCATCTCTTTTGCTTTGAACATCACGATTGGTGTTGGAACAAACTTATCGATAAAGCTAACTACAATGCCATTTGCCGCTAAAACTTCGGCAAACCAACGGCCCGCTTTATCAGACAGAAAACGTCGGTCATAGCCAATGATAAAGCCACGATCTGCCACTGATTCTCTGTTAGTGATGTTTGCTACTGCCTGAGCAACCAAACGAACATTATCTTTAGTGAATTCTTCACCGATGAATGCGCGCCAACCGCCTGTACCAAATTTGATCATGATTCGAACCTCAATAAGGGCGGCAATACACCGCACCTTAAAATTTTGCTAGCGAACCCAATGCACAAGCTAAAGAGCAAAAGTGCATTGGGGAATTTTTCAGCGATTAACCTAGTGTTACGATCACTTCGTTCACGGAGCCTTCCGCTTGAACTGGTACTGATGCGCCAGTGATAGCTTCGCCGTTCAGAGTGATAGATTTCACGCCTTTGCTGACTGAATCAGGGTTAACAACTTTGATGTTGTAAGTCGCGCCTAGCCACTGACGAGTGACTTCAAATCCAGGCCAGTTAGTTGGAATACATGGATCGATAGTTAGACCATCAAAACCTGTGCGCACACCAAGGATAAAGTTGGTCACTGCGAAGTAAGCCCAACCAGATGTGCCAGTTAGCCATGGGTGGTTTGCACGACCGTGATCTTGGTGGTCTCGACCCATAATGAACTGCACGTAGGAGTACGGTTCTGCGATACGTTTTTCGATGATGTCGTTTTGGTTGTATGGGTTGAGAGCATCATAGAACTTCATCGCACGGTCACCACGCCCCAATTTTGCTTCAGCAACCCAAGCCCATGGGTTTGGATGTGAGAAGATCGCACCGTTTTCTTTTACGCCTTGGTAAACGCGGGTTACAAAGCCGATATCATCATTTGGTGTTGCGAATGATGGTGAGTTCAGATGTAGGCCGTATTCAGAGAATAGATTCTCGTCGACTGCGTCCATTGCCTTTTCACCGCGCTCTTGAGATACCGCACCAGACAGCACCGCAAGAGTGTTTGACTCAAGGTGCACACGACCTTCTTTTTGTTGCGCTGTACCAATCTTGTCGCCGTTTTTCGTTAGACCACGAATGTACCAGCCGCCTTCTTCGTCCCAAAGGTGTGTTTCACACGCTTCACGCACGTTTGCTGCCATCTCGGTGTATTTCTCAACGTCAGCTTCTTTGCCTAGGTATTTTGCAAGGTCGATGAACTCTTGTAGCGCCCAGAAGTGTAGGAAAGACACCATTGAAGACTCGCCGCCACCTAGGTTTAGACAGTCGTTCCAGTCGGCACGTAGACCTTTACAGATGCCCGTTTGACCCACGTATTCAGCTGAGAAGTCTAGCGCAGCTTTCATGTGGTCATACACGGTTGCATCACCGCCATCCGCGTAAGGAATCACTTCGTCGAAGAAGCTGTGCTCACCGGTTTCCATCACGTATTTACAGATGGTTGGTACTAGCCATAAGTGATCATCAGAGCAAGTGTCTTCAATACCGTGGATCTTGTCTTCATCGGACGGAGTAGGAACAACCGTTGGAGATTTAGATGGCTTAACATCTGCTTTTTCAGGATCGAACCAATCAGGATCGAATAGGTGTAGGCCGTAACCCGCTTTTACTTGACCACGCAGTAGATCAACGATGCGCTTACGAGTCATTTTCGGGTTCGCGTGAGGAACGGAAATTGCATCTTGCGCCGTATCGCGGTAACCAAGACCAGTACGGCCACCGACTTCGATGAACGAAGCAAAGCGAGACCAAACCACACATGTTTCTGCTTGGTATAGCGTCCAAGCATTGATCATGGTGTCTAGGCCTTCGTTTGGCGATTTCACTTGGAACTTGCCACAACGCTCATCCCAGTGTGCTTTGATGTCAGCAAATGCATTGTCGACTTCTGCAAGGTCTTGGTACTTAGCACGCAGACGCTCACCGTTGCCTTTACCGATACCCAGAATGTAAGCAAAGCGAACTTCTTCACCTGGTTGGATAGTAAATTGCTTGTGCAGAGAGCCACAGTGGTTGTAACACGTTTGTGCGGTGTTAAAACACTTACCTTGTTCTACTGCTAGTGGGTTTGCTTCGTCGCGGTATAGACCTAGGAAGCTATCACGTTGACCGTCGTATGAATCTGGATCAAACGTTGACGCTAGGTAGTAGAAGCCTTCGAAATCGTTAGTGTTGTAGTACAGGTCGTATTCAATCACGCCTTCGTTGTATGACGTACCAGCAGAGTAGAGAGACATCTGGTGGTTTTGGTTATCAGATTGAATGTGGCTGAACGAGAACTCAACAAATGAGAATGCGCTGATCGTACGCGGTTTGTCAGAGGTGTTCTTGATGACCACATCCCAAATTTCTGCATCTTCGCCTTTTGGTACAAAGAGCGTTTTGGTTGCGCTAATGCCGCTGTATTCACACTTGAATTTAGAGTACGACAAACCATGACGAACTTCGTAGTTCGCTTCGTCTAGGCTCTTGGCAACTGGTTGCCAAGAGATTGACCAGTAATCTCCCGTCTCATCATCACGTAGGTAAACGTAGTGTCCTGGGCGATCGAATGTCGCATTTGGACGGAACTTAGTAACACGGTTGTATTCTGGAGAGTTGTAGAACGAATAGCCACCTGCGTTATGCGAGATAACGGTACAGAATTTTTCTGTACCTAGGTAGTTGGTCCAAGGAGCAGGTACATCAGGGCGAGTAATGACGTATTCACGATTCTCGTTATCGAAATAGCCGTATTTCATTTGTGTCTTTCCTTTTTACAAAGCTGCGTCTGCAGCCAAAATTTAAAAACTCTTCAAGCGTGATGCTTCTACATCAGCTCTGTATTACTTCCACGGTTTACGGTAATTCACTCCCTGCAAATCAAGCAGCGGTAGGTGTCCTTTCAAACGTGATAAATAGTCGGTCCAGTCTCGGTGTTGTTTGTCTGTCCAACATGCTTCTGCCATTGCGGTTAAGCGCGGGAAGACCATGTAGTCCATACGAGACTGGTTGTTGATGATTTCGCACCACAATGCGGTTTGAATGCCCCAAATGCGTTTACGTATTGGATCGTCGGCTGGCACTTCAGCGAGTGGTTCATAGTTGTAAGCTTTTTCTAGCGGCAACGGGTTAGCCCAATCCACGCCCGGTTCTTCTGGTGCGTAATCTTGGGTCATATCTAGGTAGGTGGTTTGCGCTGGTTGTAGCACCACATCAAAACCTTGGCGCGCGCAGTTCAACGCCGCTTCTTCGCTTAACCACGAATAGATCACTGTGTCTTTGCTGACTTTGTCGCCATGCTGTGCTTCTTCCCAACCCAGCATGCGCTTGCCAAGTTTGCGCAGTTTGTCTTCGGCATGACGCAAGAAGTGCCCTTGTAACTCTTTGTAGTCGCTGTAACCCAGTTGTTCCATTAGTGCTTGGCACGCTGGGCTTTTTGACCATACGCCGTTAGGTACTTCATCCGCACCGATATGAACATAAGGGGCAGGGAACAACGCGGAGACTTCTTCCAACACTTTATCGATAAACTCGTAGCTCCCCGGCAGAGCTGGGTTAATGACGTTGTCGTTGTAATGCTGAATGCTGCGGTATTCGGTGGTGTCTTCAGCTTCTACCAATAGGTGTGGTAACGACTTGATGGCAGCTCGGCAGTGGCCTGGTACATCGATTTCAGGGATAACAGTGATGCCTCGTTTCGAAGCAAAGGCAACCACGTCTTTGATGTCTTCTTGAGTGTAAAAACCGCCGTAACGCTCAGCAAGGTGCGTGTACTGTGGCTCATTGGTTTCATCCAACCCACGCCATGCGCCAATATCGGTTAGTTGAGGCAATGATTTGATCTCAATTCGCCAACCTTCATCATCGGTAAGGTGCCAATGGAATGTATTGAACTTGTAGTGAGCCAACTGGTTGATCAAACGTTTGACTTGCTCAACGGAGTGAAAATGGCGAGCACAATCTAGCATCATACCGCGGTAACGAAAACGTGGTCGGTCTTTGATTGAACAGCAAACCACTTCCATTGAGGCTGGTTGATCGCCAACTTTGATCAGTTGCAATAACGTTGCACAAGCATGGGTAAAACCAGACGAAGAGCCTGCTTCAATTTTGATCGACTCTTCTGCTACCTTCAGTTTGTAAGCGCCTTCATCCAAGGTTGGGTTGCCTTTGAAGATGATCTGACTGCCATTGTCTGATGCGAACTCAAATTGATGAATGCGCTTAAGCTCTTCAAGTAACCACTCTTTAGCTGAATTGGCTAGGTTTGAATAAACCGCAACGCCAGCTTGATGATTAAAGCTAAAGCAGTGATCGCTGACTTCTATATGGTTTGGTTTTGGCAATAAAGGCTGCGCATGCGTCAAGCTGGAAGGGATCTCACTACGTTCACGGTACGGTGAAGCCAATACGATCGGCGTGACATCGACTTGAGCTCGCTGAAGGTTGCCGTTGACTTCAAAGTTGACCAAGGCTTCATTGAATCCATCAGAATAGTAACGGAATGGGTTCGAACCAATACTGAACTCGCAGTAAAAATGATGGTTAGCTGCCAGCACCAACCCTTCTGGTTTGAGGGTGCAGTAGCTGCCAATTTGCTTGAGCTGACCATTCGAAATACTATCCGGCAGAATGTAGCGATCAAAAGCAAAAATCAGGCTCCAATTGTGGAGATCTTGATCGCTCAAGTTATGGAAAGTCAGTCCGAAACGGCAGTTTTGCTTTTGTTCTGATAGGACGACGAGATCAACACGATATTCCATATCTACTCCTACGCCGCACTGAGCGAGTAAAGGTTATGTTCAGGTTTACCTGCAAACATAATTGCGCCTTCAATCGCGTCAAACTGTGGCTCAACAACCCATTGCTGAACTGGTGGCGAAAGCCAACTTAAAATACGTTCAGCAATGCTGCCCATTAAACAAATACGCGTTGCGCCGCGCTTGTTTAATGCCACGAGAAACATTTCTATATCAGCTGCAGTTTGCTTCAGCATCTCAATTGCTAGTGCATCACCTTGTTCTGCATGTTGGAAAATCGCAGGAGAAAACTGGCCATAATCACGAGGAAGCGCTTGTTTAGACCAAGCCACCACGTTATCAACGTCATTTTCGAAATGCGCCATGACGTGTTGTGCTAGAGGCGTTTTCTCCCTGATGCCATCTTCTGCTAACAAAACTTGTTGAACTAGGCGAAGCCCCATCACTGCGCCGCCACCTTGATCCGAAATAGGGAATTCGCGACCACCGACAACGTGCTGCTCCAATCCTTTAAGGTAGATGCCACAAGAGCCCGTTCCTGCGATCATGATTGCGCCATCTTCGCCATTGTGTGCACCAACGCACGCGCCGTAAGCATCAGTATTAAGAGTCATACTGGCAAACGGATGAGGAAGAGACATAAAGGCTTGCCAAGATGCTTTGTGCTCAGCACCTGCAAGGGCTAAGCCGACATGCATCGATGCGAAATCTTGTTGTGTCAGACCGCCTTGCTCGGCAGCCGAAGTGATGGATTCAAGAATCGAAGCCATTGCAACTTCAGCACCTAGCATGATGTTGGCGCTGCCGCTTTTGGCCTCGCCAAGAAAATTACCTTGTGAATCTTTGATCCTGGCTCGACATGACGTGCCGCCACCATCGATACCGACAAAATACATCCCCATGATTATTGTTCCTTAATATTTTTAGAGGTTTCCAACTGAGAAATATGCTGAGCTTGACTCATTATCGCGAGTAAGTACCAAGCGCCATGCGGGATCCATTGTTCGCCCCAGCGCCAGTTTTGTAACATGTCGTCTTTTTGTGCTGGTGGGTTAAATGCGATGTCTTCCTCGTCTTCAAAGCCGCCAGTGATTCCGTTACACACACCGCCTTTAGCGTTGAAGAAACCATATTGAGGAAGGTAATCAGGGTTGTTACGACCGTGGCCATCAAGCATGCACATGTCGTATGGGTTTAAGCCTACAATCCAGTTCAATGCATCTTGAGCAAACACGGAAAGTTGTTGCTGTATTTCTTGCGACGCTATATGCGGTTGAGCGAGATACGCCATGGTCGCGAGTGAGCCCAATCGAGCATTCTCGCCTTGCCACCAATAGCCGGATTCATTGTTGTGTGCGACAAAAAATGCATCGCGTTTTGACTCATTTACGCCTTTAACATACTGGCGAGGGTAACCGAATGGGTTGGTCACTTTATTCGATATTTTGATCTCAAACTCACACGCTCGGTTAACGATGCGTTTTACCGATTCTGTCTGTACGGAGTCGTCTTCAATTGCTAGGTATTCGCATAGAGCAATAACTGGTAGACCTGCTTCGGCAGCGTGAAAGTATGGACGACTGCCGTCTTGGTTTGCTGACCAGAAGTGTTGAATCTGCTCGTCGCTCATTTGGCGGGCAACTAAGTGTTGCGCCCACAAACGGCTCTCTTCCAAGTAGCGAGTTTCTTTGGTGGCTTTAAACAGTTCTACACTAGCTAGTAGCGCACAGTATTCGTCGATGATGTTTTCTTCACCATCATTGAGGTACTGCGTATTGTGCTCTTTTAGGTGCCAGTAACCATTTTCAGCGGCGTTGCGGTATTTCTGTTGATCGTATTCGCCATGAACACCTAAACGCGACGCCGCGGCCAGCGCTGCGATGGCGACACCGCCACCTTGTCGAAAGCCTGCTTGGTAGTCGTCAAATTTGTGACCAAGTTGCGTTTCGTAGGCACAGATTTCTCGTTGCGCAGTATCTTTGCTCCACTTATCAAAGACCGTCATGTAGAAGAAGCCTTTTTCGTTTTGCATACGAACAAGGAAGTCTGCACCGAACAGGGCTTCTTCAATAAGACGTGTGCGTGTGAAGGCTGCAATGTCTTCGCTTCCTTCAAGCAATGAAAGCCCTTTTAGGATGTTCCAAACCACCATTGGAGTTTGTTGAGGGTTCAAATAATTAGCGTATGAAAGATGACTTAAGTACTTACTAACGTCTCCAGATGCGTCGTACCAGCCACCGTGAACATCAACTGTTTGGTTGGCGTTGAGCACTGGCACTTGTCGATCTTGTTGATCGAAAACCCCACCGCAACGTTGTGATTTGAAGTAGTGGATCACATCTGACAGGGTTTGATTTAACAGAATATGTTCGCCAACAGTGAAATAAGAAGAACGCGAATCTTCCACTTGCAGGAAATAGTCGCCTGAATCTGTGAAAGATGAAAAGTCGATGAGGTAGAAATAGCCCTGATGCCAGTTCGCCACTTTACCTTGTTCTTCAACCGCAAAAGTTGCCACTGTTTGCTCGCTAGTGGCACAAATCAATTGAGCAGTGTAAGAAGACAAGTGTGGTTGTTCGGTCTGGATAATGGCTTTTTTGGGGCCCAGACGTTCATAACCAATGTGGTTAGTCAGTAGCAGCATTCAATGTCTCCGGGAAACGATAAAAACAGGAATGGGCCAGGCTGAACCTGACCCTCGTTATGATTAATCTTCAAATAAGTAACAGCGGACAAAGTGGTTGTCGGACAGTTGAGTGACGCCCGGTAGTCGTTCGCGACATTTGTCGGTAGCGTGTACACAACGTCCAGCAAATGGACAGCCGACAGATTCTGGTGTCCAAAGTGGGATTTCTCCTTTGTTGCCTTTCAGTTTCTCGTGAATAGACTTCGATGGATCTGGAACCGCAGATACCAACAGTTGCGTATATGGGTGTTGAGGATCGTGAATGATTTCTTCAGTATCGCCCCATTCAACCATGTGACCTACGTACATGACCGCGAGATCTTCAGCAATGTAACGCGCTGTTGCGATGTCGTGAGTGATGTAAAGCAGAGACATTTGTTTCTCGAACTTCATCTCTTCCATCAAGTTCAGAACTCCGGCACGGATTGATACATCGAGCATCGATGTTGGCTCATCCGCCAATACCACTTCTGCACCAACTGCGATGTTACGAGCTAGGTTTACACGTTGACGCTGACCACCAGATAGCTGGTGCGGGAACTTTTGCGCCGTTTCTTTTGGTGGAATAAGACCAACTTGTTCAAGTAGGTCGTACACACGCTCTTCCAGTTCTTTCTTGTTGCCCGGTGCTACTTTCTTATGAATCAGCAGCGGGCGCGCAATATGGTGGAAGATATTGTGCGTTGGGTTTAGCGAGCCAAATGGGTCTTGCCACACCATTTGTACGCCTTCACGATACGCCATCAAGTCTTGTCTTGAGGTGATGTCTTGAATATCACGCCCTTTGTACTCAATGATGCCGTCAGTAGGTGCGTACATTTTTGCAATCATTTTAGCGGTGGTCGATTTACCTGAACCAGATTCGCCCACTACTGACAAACCGCGGCTTTTGTACATTTTGAAAGATACGTCGTTGATAGCACGCATCTTTGACTGCTTGATTGAGTTACTGTTTAACGGGAAGTCCTTAACGACGTTTTTACCCTCAACCAGCAGTTCGCCGAGTTGTTTGCTCATAATTCTCTCCAGTGTAATTTTGTTCTTAGCTAGCGTGACTTCTGGTTTTAAACCTTGGCTTGAGCAATCGTATCGCCGTACAAGTGGCAGTTTGAATAACGACCAGGTTCAATTTGACGCAGCTGAGTCGGTACTCGTGTACAAGCTTCGTGGACACGGTCACAGCGAGCTTGGAAGCGGCAGCCTTGAGGAATCTCTAATAGGTTCAAAGGGTTGCCTGGAATACCAGTCAATTTGGTCTTAGGACCAGTTAGTGGAGGGAAAGAGCTACCCAAACCTTTGGTGTAAGGGTGGTAAGGACTTTCCAGAATTTGTTTCGAAGGTGCGACTTCAATCAATTCACCTGAATACATGATGCCGATACGGTCAGAAAACTCGACCATCAGCGACAAGTCATGAGTAATGAACAGAATCGAGAAGCCAAACTCTTCTTTAAGCGCGTAAATCTTTTGCAGAATTTCACGTTGGACCACCACGTCTAGTGCCGTAGTTGGTTCATCCATGATGATCATCTTCGGATTCAGAGCCAGAGCAATAGCGATAACCAAACGCTGACGCATACCACCAGAGAACTGGTGAGGGTAATCGCTCAAGCGGCTAGGATGAATATCAACAATTTCCAATAGGCCTTCAGCGCGAACTCTTGCTTGAGCTCGAGTGAGTCCTGTGTGGCGCATGATTACGTCGCAGAACTGTTCTTCCATAGTGAGAACTGGGTTCAGCGCGTTCATCGCACTTTGGAATACCATCGACATTTCACTCCAACGGAATGATTGCATGCGTTGATCACTGTATTGGAGTATGTCTTCGCCATTGAAGATAACTTCACCTCCGGTGATAAACGCTGGCGGCTTATGTAAGCGCATTAGTGAGAAAGCAACGGTTGATTTACCACAGCCTGATTCACCAGCCAGACCAAAGACTTCGCCCGGTGCAATATCAAAGCTTACGTTGTTACAGGCGCGGACATCGCCCGCATCTGTAATGTAGTCTACGCATAGGTTACGGATAGAAATTAGTGGTGCAGTCATGATTATTTATCTCCGCTCCATAGTGCATTTTGCGGTGCCAATTCAGGCTCACGCTCTTTCTTGTCTTTTGCTGCTAGTTTTTTCCAGCGTTTCATGCCTTTGTGAGAACGAAGCTGAGGGTTCGCAATTTCGTCAACGGCAAAGTTCAACAGAGCAAGACCAGTAACCAGTAGTGTCAGTGCAATACAAGGTGCGAGTACTTCCCACCATGCGCCAATCAACATTGCTGAAGATGTTTGTACGTTGTACAGCATGATGCCCCAGCTGATGGTGTTTGCGTCGCCAAGACCCAAGAACGAGATAACGGCTTCGGTGTTGATTGCCAGCATTACTGAACCGATGAAGCTTGCACCTACGATAGGAATTAGGTTTGGCAGAATTTCAACGAAGATGATGCGGAATGGAGATTCACCCAAAACTTCGGCTGCTTTAACGAACTCTTTCTCACGCAGTGCCATGGTTTGCGAGCGAACAACACGAGCGCCCCAAGCCCAGGAAGTACCTGCAATAATTAAGGCAATGGTGAGAGGACCTGCCTCGCCAATGAATGCCGCCAATACAAACAGCAATGGATATTGAGGAATTACCAGCATGATGTTCATTGCTGCACTCAATACGTCATCCACTTTACCGCCGAAGTAACCTGCCGAGATACCAATGACCGTCGCTAGGAAACACACGATGATGCCAGCACCAAAGCCTACCCCTAGTGATACGCGGGCACCGTAAGCCACTTGTGACCAGATGTCGCGGCCCATACGGCTAGTACCTAATACGTGATCTGCTTTTTTAGACATAATCAGCGTGCGACGATCGTCTGCTAGGTTCTTAGCCACCCAACCATCAGGGTTACTTTGCGCTTGTTTCACAACAAAGCTTGGGTACTCATGAGGATTACCAGTACGCTTGTCTGGTGCGTGTTTTGTAATTAATGGTGCTGCCACTGCAACGAAGATGAAGATCGTGATAATGGCTAAACCAATACGTGCGAACGAGTTGCCTAAAATCAGTTTGAATAAGTTTTTCATGATTATTTGCCTCCCTTGCGTAGGCGAGGGTCTAGAATCATGTACAGCATGTCAGCCATTAAGTTGAAGCACAGCATGAACATCGTCATGATAATTAGCTGACCTTGAAGTACTTGGTAGTCACGAGCGTGGATAGCGTTCAGTAGAACAGTACCTAGGCCTGGGTAGTTAAAGATCATTTCGATAATCAACTGACCACCGATAGCCATACCTAGAGACATTGAAAGTGCAGTCACACTTGGAAGTAAAGCGTTACGAGCGGCGTAGTTAAATACCACACGGTTTTCGCTTAGACCCTTACCTTTAGCCATAGTGATGTAGTCTTCAGCTAGAAGGTTGATCATGTTGTTACGCATGTTTACTAGGAAGCCACCGATTTGAACAATCGTTGCACAAAATAGAGGCAGTACCGCGTGGTAACCAACGTCTTTAATGAATTCCCAGCTTGACCAATCTGGCACGGTGCCTGGTGTATAAGCGTAGCCAGATGGGAACCATTTCAAGCCAATTGAAAAGGTAAACAGCGCTAGCATTGCGATAACCATTTGTGGGATAGCTTGGATGATCAGTGTGCCTGGTGTTACGAAGGCATCGTAACGACTACCACGTTTCCAAGCGGCGAAGATGCCAAGAACTGATGCGATTGAGAAAGAAAGTACAACCGCTGTACCAGCTAGGAACAGAGACCAGCCAAATGCACTGCCAAGTAGAGAGTTTACTGAAAGCGGATAGAACTGAATTGAAGTACCTAGCTCCCAGCTTAGAATGTTTTTAATGTAGGACAGGTATTGGATGTAAATAGGACCATCAACGAAACCTAGCAATTCTTTCATTGCTGCGATTCGCTCTGGCGTTACCTGTACTGAAGCGTTCGCAAACATCATGGTAACTGGGTCACCAGGCATTGCTCGCGGAATAATAAAGTTTAACGTCGCCGCAACTAAGAGCGCGACAAGATAGAACGACAAACGTCTTAAAAAATAACCCATAACTCACACCTTACTCACCCAGATTTTTTCCCTGTTTCTGGTTTCAGGTCGCCCCTAGCGAAATTTAGAGCGAAAAATCCCCTGACGACGAGCGCCACATATTGGTTTCGTTATTAGGGGATTTTTATAGGCGGCACACGGGATGTGTGCCGCGAGAAATGAACTTCTACTTATTTAACTGGTTTTAGGTCCAGTACGTGAAGTAGACGCTCTGGGATACCAGCCCAAATGTTTGGACGGCCCTTAGGATTTTCTTCGTTCCACCAACCAGTGAAGCGAGTTGTGTTGTATTGGTACATGTAAGCGCCAGACAACACAGGGATAGTAACTTGATCCTGAGCGATGATTTGCTGGATACCATGAGCGATTTCTAGCTGCTCTTGCTTATCAGCTGTTTTGTAGAAGCTGTTAAGTAGGCTGTCTAGCTTGTCGTTCTTGTAGAAGTGCATCGCGAAACGAGGCATACCATCGCCAGATTGTAGCTTCGAGTTGTAACCGCTATCCCAGTACAAGTGTGGATCCGCACCGTGGAAGTAGTTGGTGTAAGCAACGTCGTAAGTACCTTCTAGCATTGCTTGGTTGTACACAGAGAAGTCTGGAGTACGAGCACGTGCTTTAATACCAACTTCAGCTAGTTGCTCAACCGCTAGTTGTACGGTGTTGTTGAAGTCCGTCCAACCGTTTGGCGATTGAATTAGAAGCTCAAAAGACTTACCTGATGGTGTGTCTACGAAGCCATCTTTGTTCACGTCTTTGAAGCCAGCTTTCGCTAGAAGTTTCTTAGCACCTTCAACGTTGTACGTGTTGTAGCCTTTGTACTTGTTGTGAGTTGCTTCGTCAGACCAAGCTTCGAATGCGTAGCCAAGGCCAGATGCGAAGTCGTTCACTGTACCGCCACCGTAGAATGCGATGTCGATGATAGTTTGACGGTCAAGCGCCATAGAGAACGCGCGACGGAAGTCAACGTTTGTTAGTGCTTCGTTCTTAGCAGCGTCTGGGTTTTTGAAGTTCACTACGAACGCTTGAGCAGTACCCGCTGGCGGGTACCAGTAGTGGTGGTTCGGGCTTGCTGCTGCGTAAGTACGGTCAATGTCAGGAACGAATGAAGAAGTCCAGTCCATCTCGCCGTTAACAATCTTACCTAGGAATTGGTCGTTGTTTGCGATTTGAGGTACACGTAGACAGTCAACATCTAGGTTGTCAGCATCCCAGTAGTTCGGGTTTTGACATTGGATGTACAATTGTGGAGTGAACGTATCGATCACTGTGAAAGGACCTGAACCTACAGGATTTTCGTTAGTAAACGTTGCTGGATCTTTCACTTTGCTCCATACGTGCTTAGGTACAACTGGTACTTTAGCAATTTCGTAAGGAACGTTAGAGTTTGCTTCGCTTAGACGGAATTTAACTTGGTAGTCGTTAACTTTCTCAACACCAGTAACCCAAGAGTTGATGCCTGACTGGTCTAGCTCAGGTTTCTCTTTTACTAGGTTGAAAGAGTAAACAACGTCGTCAGCAGTGAATGCTTGACCATCAGACCATTTCACGCCTTTACGAATATCGAAAGTTACGCTCATTAGGTCGTCAGCCATTTTGAAGTTTTCAGCTAGACGGAATACCGGAGTGTTACCGTGCATTTCGTTGAAAACAACTAGTGGTTCGTAGATGAAGTCGGTTGTTGTGTGCAAGTTAGTTGCACCCAAGAAAGGGTTAAAGTTACGAACGAAAGTTGTAAACTCTTTAGGGTGGATAGTCAGTTCACTGCGTTCAGCCGCAGTAGCTACCGATGCAAAACCTGTAGTAGCTGTTGCAATAATTGCTGTTGCTAGTGCTGTTTTTTTAATATTGGCAAGCATAGCTGTTCCTTACTATTTGCTTTCATTTCACTAAATGGAATTGAATGTCATCAATTGATAAACACTCTCCAAGACCTACCTCTTCGTTTTTCGTTACTTACGCTTTTCACATTAAGTCTCGTTAAGAGTGGCCTGTAGGCCTTAGGCAGGAGTAAGAAAACACCTTATCCATAAAATAATCAAACTCGATTCCCGTTAAAAACGTTAAAAACACACCCGTCCACGTCATAAACGTCATTTTGTTTGCTTTTAGCTCGTTCTTGGTTGAAAAATGAACATTGATATGTGTCGCAGTTTATATCCGTGTTTTGTTTGTGTGTTAGTGGGTGCTAACTTTGAGGTGTAAGTGTTTAAAGGGTTTGTTCTGTCTATCTAAGGTTCGGAGATCTAGCTCACATGCGCTGAAAGCGTTAATTAATCAGGTGAAATTTAATCTGCCGTTCTGTTGTGATTGACTTCGCAATCTCTGTCAATTGTTGGTCAATTTCCGTTTGGAATATGAAAAATCGTCTTTTTTACCCGCGAAATTAAGGGGGGGATTATGCTTTTTTTACAAGAAAAATGAAGTCTAATTTCCCATTTATCAAAGAAGAGTGGCGGGTTGATAAATAGTGCAATACAACACTTTTTAGCTACGGTGTCTTTTCGTTTTAAGAAGAGGAGAGTTCCGCCGGAGCCGCTAGGAAATGAGCTCAATTAAGAAGAGTGCTTGAGGCCGTCGCTAAGATTAATGGTGTTTGTGAAAATGTCAGCTCGTACTAGTTCGTTGAGTGCATAGGAGCATACATTCACCGTTTACATGTCGTGCATTTTGTTTTTTGAGAGGGGAGAGTGCGTACCACCCATAGGCAGAAAACAATAGGTATAAAAAGCCCCGCATTGAGCGAGGCTTGTATTTTATGAGAGGTTTAGCTAGTGAGCAGTCTTTGCAATTTATCGCGCTGTGCTTCGATGTAAGCACGTTCAGGGCTCTGTTCTTTACAGTGTTCAAGAATAAACTCAATCGAACTCAGAACCGTTCTCCAGCGCGGTGTTTTAGGCAGAGTTTCGATACGCATGTATTTATCGAGCGTTCGGGTTTGCAGTGTGCTTCGGTCGAGGTAGACGCGCCACAGTCCACTTTGTTCGGCAAACGCAAATTTACTTTCACCCGTAACAGACTCCCAATAGTCCAATGCATGCGTCATGGCATCGACCAACACTTCACGCATCAAATCTTGCTTATCTTTTTTGTTGCCCAAAGCCTTATCTGCCAAACGAGTAAACTCGCCACCAAGCTCTTTGAGTTTCTGCAACTGGTCTCTATCACCATCGAATGCATAACTTGAGAGTACTTCTACCGCAGTTTCTAGGTTATGAATACGCGCGGCGTTAGCTCCACCACCGACATTAAAGATGTACATCACATCTAAGCCAGAGCCTTCTGGCAGTTTTAGAATGTCGGCTTCAATGTTTTGACGAATATCCTCGATGTAGATATCAATCTTGCCGCAATAATGAGGCTGCTTCACCGTCAAATATTTTGGTGCGATCAGTTCGTCAGCTGATGAGCGTTTAAGTTGCTCTAAACTGCGTTTGAATAGCTTACAAGCCGCTTCGTTGGCAAAACGAATACGCTGATCTTCTCGCAGACAAATAATAGCTTCCGGAGCAGATTCTAGCTGTTCTAACAAACGACCTTGAGTTTCAAGAAGGCTTGCTTCGACGACAGCACGCTGTCTAAGCTCTGACTCCAGCACTTTGTTTTCCATATGGCGCATTTCCGCTTTACTTGCTGTTAAATGCGCTTGGATACGTGCCGCCAACTCTTGTTTGTTGAATGGCTTCGATAAGTAGTCATTCGCGCCTGCTTCAAAGCCTCTCACTCGGTCTTCTGTTTGGCTGAGAGCGGTGAGCATAATGATCGGTAGCTCAGCATGATCATAGGTTTCACGTAGTTCACTACATACTTGGTAGCCGCTCATGCCGGGCATCATAATATCGAGTAACAGCAGTTCCGGCTTTTCTTGTTCAACCAGCGCCAGCGTTTCTGGGCCATCTGAAACGGTACGAACGCGGTATCCTTCTAGGCGCAAGAAGCTTTCCAGTACTCGCAAGTTAACGGGTTCATCATCTGCGACGTAAAGCAGTGGGCCATCAGGGTTCTCTGGTAGCGATAAGTCGTCGCCATTTTCCAAATTAATCTCAGGAATTTGGAAGTGCCCACGCGCCACTAAGGTTTGAGTTGCTTGGATTTCCTCTTCGCTGGCCAATGGCAGTGTGAAACTAAACGTGGTGCCGACCATCGGCTGGCTGCTCACGTAAAGTGAACCGCCCATCAACTCAATCAGTTGTCGGCTAATCGATAGTCCCAGTCCCGCACCTTGACGATAGCGACTTGCATCTTGGCCAGCTTGAATTAAAGGCTCAAAAATATGCTCAAGATGTTCTGCTGGAATTCCCTGACCAGTATCGACCACTTGCACGCGGACGTGATCGTCAACAATGGTAGCGGAAATGACGATCTTACCTTCTGAGGTGTATTTAATGGCATTGCCAATCAAGTTATACAGCACTTGTTCGAGGCGTTGCGGATCGGCCGAAACGGCTTTAAGGTCGGCTGGTACTTGGTTGATGATGCGAATGGTCTTATTGCCTAGCAGGTGATTAGAAAGCTCAAGCACCAAGCGTGTTGCACTAGCTAAGCTTACTGCCGATTTTTGTATATCCATGCTGCCATAGCGCATTTTGTGGTAATCCAATAAATCGTCTACGAGGTTAGCTAAGCGTTGACCACTTTTGATAATGATATCAAGTTGGTATTTTTGACTGGCGGGAATGACTCCATTTGCTCCTGACACAAGGGTTTCTGCTATCCCAACCATGCCATGTAGCGGTGTACGCAATTCGTGCGAGGTTGTTGCGAGGAACTCATCTTTCAGTTTATCAGCCAGTTGCAACTCATCATTTTGCTTCTGAATCAGCTTGATGTTGCTTTCAAGTTCTTCGTTTTGCTGTTTGATGGTTTGGATTTTTTCTCGAATCGAGCGCTGCATACGTTCGAAGCTGATAGCCAAGCGACCGATTTCATCTTTACGTTCGGTATTGAATGTCGTTTCGTCGAGGTCGCCAGCGGATACTTTCTCCGCCGCCCAAGTCAGCTTCAGCAGTGGTGATGTAATGAAGTTGGACAAATAATGCGATGCAATCACCACAAGAATGATCGCGATTAGCATGGCGATAACGAAGAGCTTTTCCAGTTGATGAATGCGTGAAAACGCCTCTTTTTCTGGAAGTTGAACCACGAGCGCCCATGTAATGCCGCGTGTTTGAATTGGGGCAAATGCAGCGATAATTTCTTCGCCAAGTCCATTGGTGTAGGTGCCAACGTCGGTTTGTCCTGCTAAAGCTTTATCGATGACTTCAAGACTGTTTTGAATACTGTCTTGCTTGGTATTAATCGTACGTGGTTGCTGATCGCTGCCGACCAGTAGAGTGTTGATGGACGATTCACGGTTTTTATCTGCGATCAGCTTGGTAATGCCGTTGTTTGGTAAACGGAACATAGCATAGCTGTGCAAATAGCCTTGCTGAACGATAGGTGCACCAAGCCAAGCGACTTGTCGACCATGTTCCAGTTCAAAATCAGAAATAATGACGGGCGTATAATCTTCATTCACTTTGCGGCGTTCGTTGACGTCATCAGCCAGACGTTTGAAGGTTTTTCCTAATGCCGAGTCTTTGTAGCGCCCCGTTAGTAGGTTAGTACCGTAGTTGTCGTCTTTGTTGATGGAATAGGTCACGTTGCCGTTAATATCGACCAGCAAAATATCATTAAAATCTGAGCGTTTGAGTAGCTCCAGATACGCCCAGTGATAACGTTTGTGGAGTAAGCGATAACGTTCACTACCGACATAATTTGAGGACTCCGGCAAAATCGATGTTTTGATTTGGTCACCGCTGCCTTCGATATAACGTTGCTGAGCATTTTCACGTGCTTCTTCAATATCATTGCCTAAACGGCTAAATGCATTGACGAGGCCGTAAAAACGACCACCACTGGCATACGCGAGCTCAGAGCGTACAAATCCCATGACTTCGGTTTCTTGCGCTTCGAAGTAGTCGAGGATCTGTTGTTGTTTGGTATCACGAACAGAAAGCAGATGTGAAGTGCTCTGTTCTTGCAGATCTTTACTATGGGATTGCAGGAAAAAAATCGCAGTGATGGTAAGAGGCGTAATGCTGAGGACAAGAAACGCAGTCATCAGCGTACTCTGAAGGCGCTTAAATTTCTGTTTTTTGTAGAATTTAAACATGGATAAGATTACAACTCGTAAAGGGCTAGCACGGGTTGAAGGTGCTCGCCTAGGTTCTCGTTAAAAACGGATAAGAAGTTAAATTCGATAGAATTAACAAAATTAACGAGTTTTTTTTCTTTGACAAGAAAGTTAGTTGCAAAGCGTGCAGAGTCACGCAGTTTTTCTTACAAATGGGGCAATTTTAGGAAAGAAGCGCGCAGGTTCTTGCCTGCGCGGCTCACAATTACGATTTTTTCGCGTAGTAGATAGAGAACTTATTGGTCTTATTTAGCGTCTCGCAATTATTGAATGCGTTCTCAATAATTGGTGGGTATTTCAAGAAGCTGTTCGCAACAATGATCATCTCACCATGGTTTGAAAGATGTTGTGGCGCGTGACCTAACAGAGTTTCAGCCGCGTTGTAATTGGTGTCTAAACCACTGTGGAATGGCGGGTTGCTGATGATAAATCGGTAGTCATTGGCCGTATCTGAGTAAATGTCAGACGCAAACACGCGACCAGACAAACCGTTGGCTTCAAGCGTTGCTTGGCTTGAGGTGATGGCATACGCGTTGATATCACACATCTCAATCGCAATTTTTGGGTTTGCTTTCGCCATGAACGCGCCTAAAACACCGGCACCACAACCAAAATCGAGCACTTTGCCTGACAAGTTAGGTAAGGTTTCCAGTAGTAGACGGCTGCCTAAGTCAAATTCACCATGACTGAATACGCCCGGTAAACTTTTTACTGTAAGTGACTGCTCACCAAGGGTTACCGTGTAAGACTTAAACCACTCTTCTTGATTGAATGGTTTTGGCTCATTTAAGCAATTACCCCAGTAGAAAGAGCAGCGGCGAGCTGAGTCGTATTTGTTTACAGGACCATATTCTTTGAACATCTTTTCAATGCTCTTTACGCCGGAACGGTTTTCACCGACAACCACAATCTCCGTGTTCACGCCGAGTTTAGCCATAAGCATCGCAAGCAAATATTCGGCTTCTGCTTTCGCTTTTGGCCAATACAGCAGGAGCATGTCGGCTTGAGTTTCCACATCAAATTCAGAACCAAAATGGCTTTTTATTTTGTCTGAGTGACGGATTTGACGGAAATAGCTGTAGTTTGAAGTAAAGACTTCGACCGATTCACAGTGTGCGGTCAGTTCCAGAGGGAACATATCTTCGACTTCACCTGCAACTAAAACATGTTTTCCGTTGAAGTACTCTAGCTGACGCTGAGCGATTTGGCTTGGAGCGATATAGGCAGACATAAATTTGGTTCATCAGAAATAATTAGGGCCAGATTTTCGCACAATCTGGCCCAAGCTTGAAGCTGTTGCTTACTATTCAGTGGCGGCTAGCTGTTGTCTTGTTGGTTGAGAAAGTCTTTGAATTCCTCTTCATAGATATTAAACAGCACCATGGTGACCGCAAAAATCAGTGGGCCATAAATCAAACCAATCAAACCAAATAAGTGCAGACCACCTAATAATGAAAAGAAAATCATTAAGGTATTCATGCCTGCGCTGCCTTGCATCAACAATGGACGCAGCAAGTTATCAATCGAACCGACGATGACTACACTCCATGCGGTTAGGAAGATTGCCCACGTCATATCACCGGTGAGGAACAAGTACGCGGCGGCTGGTATCCAGATCAAAGCCGTACCGACAACTGGAATGAAGGAAGCAAAGCCCATCATGGTGCCCCAGAATAAACCAGGGAAGCCAGCTAGCCACATACCGATACCGCCCGCTAAGCCTTGCGCGATAGCCGTTAAAAAGGAGCCCATGACTGCGGACTTCGAAACTTGTTCTATCTCGGTCAAGATTCTATCTTCTTGGCTACGAGAGAGTGGCAGAATATGTCGAATTGCCGAAATGATTTTGTCGTGGTCACGTAATAAGAAGAAAAGCACAAACAGCATCAGGAAAAAATCCATCAAGAAGTTTGTTGCATCACCCAGAATTTTCGCACTGATCGCGACAAGGTTTGAACCAAAAGTGGTAGCAAATTGCCCGATTTTTTCGGCGATGGCTTTTGGCTCGATTTTATCGAAAGGTAAGTACTCATTAACAATGGATAGACCTTTGATAACCCAAGGATGTTGGAAGATGTCTTGAATGCCACCATTGGTGACCCATTTGTACGTATTCTGAGAAAAAACAGAGCCTTGTTGAACAATTGCAGCAAACACAAACAGTAGTGGAATGACAATAATGAAGGTCAAAACTACGCACGTGAGCAGCGATGCCGAATTTTTGTGTTTTGGCATTTTACGCTCAAACCACTCATGCACAGGAAACATAAGCAGTGAGATAATGAAAGCCATTACGATCGAATTGATGTAAGGCTCGACCAATAAATAGCAAGCAAAAGCAGCGGCGAGTAGAGCGATCATTAATACACGATGACTCGACGTGATTTTTACGTTGTTTGGCATGAGATAAATCCAACTTACGGATGACGTTTACAATGGCTCGCGTTGATATCAGCGCGAAACCTTTATTACTTTGCACCAGCTTTCCTTTCAGCCTTATGACACAGCTGAATTGGGAAGGGGTAAATGACCTTGTTATAATGACTACAAATCAGATGGTTATCAATCAAGAGATGAAAAATGGGTTGTTGTAACGGCGATAAGAAATGTAAATCTGAGAAGAAAACCAAACGTATTCCGTGGTTTGGCATTGTTCTAGGCGTGTTAGCTGTCTTGGTAATTTTGAACTGGCAATAAAAAAGGACCTTCCGGTCCTTTTCTTATAACTTGCGTATAGCGCTTATTTTGCTTCTGCCGCAATGATTGCAAAACAGCGATCCGCCGCTTCTAGTGTCGCGTCGATCTCTTTTGAACCGTGCGCTAGAGACGTAAAGCTTGCTTCGAATGCTGATGGCGCCAGGTATACGCCGTGATCTAGCATTAAGTGGAAGAAACGCTTGAATCGTTCGATGTCGCACTTAGTTACGTCTTCGTAGCAAGTTACTGTTTCTTGGTCAGTGAAGAAGAAGCCGAACATGCCGCCCACTTGGTTAACAACTAGTGGGATACCGTGTTTCTCTGCTAGAGACTTAAAGCCATCTGCCAGTTGCTTAGTTTTAGAAGCTAGGCGTTTTTCATTGCCTTCTTCTTTTAGAAGGTTCAAACAGGCAAAACCTGCAGCCATTGCCACTGGGTTACCAGAAAGCGTACCAGCTTGGTAAACAGGGCCTGTAGGCGCAATGTATTGCATCACTTCTTTACGGCCACCGAAAGCACCCACAGGCATACCGCCGCCGATTACTTTACCTAGTGTGGTTAGATCTGGTTTGATGTTGTAGTGTGCTTGTGCGCCGCCAAGTGCAACACGGAAGCCTGTCATTACTTCATCAAAAATCAGCAGTGCGCCTTCTTGATCACAGATTTCACGCAGGCCTTCATGGAAGCCTTCTACTGGTGGGATACAGTTCATGTTGCCCGCCACTGGCTCAACGATGATACATGCAATCTCGCCTTTGTTCGCCGCAAACAGTTCACGTACAGAATCTAGATCGTTAAATGTTGCTGTTAGCGTGTGCTTAGCAAAGTCTGCAGGAACGCCTGGAGAACTTGGTTGACCTAGAGTTAGTGCACCAGAGCCGGCTTTTACTAGTAAGCTGTCTGCGTGACCGTGGTAACAACCTTCAAACTTCATGATCTTGTCACGACCAGTAAAGCCACGAGCGAGACGAATTGCACTCATGGTTGCTTCTGTACCAGAACTTACCATACGGATTTGTTCCATTGATGGTACGAGTTCAGACACTAGCTCTGCCATCGCGATTTCCATCTCTGTTGGTGCGCCAAAGCTCAGGCCACGTTGTGCAGCGTCGATAACCGCTTCACGAATAACAGCGTGGTTGTGGCCAAGAATCATTGGACCCCAAGAGCCAACGTAATCAATGTACGCTCTACCATCGGCATCAAAAATCAGTGCACCGTCTGCTCGTTCGATAAATAGCGGAGAACCGCCAACGCCGTTGAATGCACGAACTGGTGAATTTACACCGCCAGGAATGGTTTGCTGAGCTTTTTGATACAGCTCTGATGATTTGGTCATGGGGTTATCCTCTTTTGATTGCTCGGACCAAGTGGGGCGCATTGTACCTAGCTATAATCAAGTTAGAAACGTTTTGCTTAATTTATGTGTTGTTTCGCAGTGTAATCTTACATATCAGCGACCAATCTAAAGAATCGGCGGCGAATACTTGAACGAGTTTGTCAGGTATTGGATAATCGTCCTCAATTAGCACAAATTTGACGTCTTGCTCCAGGCTTGACGCATTACACGAGTGAGAGAGGTCTTCGTGAGCGAAGTAAACGTACCATTATCTTTTTCTGATGCTGCAGCATCTCGCGTTAAGGCACTGATTGCAGAAGAAGAAAACCCAGCATTGAAATTGCGCGTATACATTACTGGTGGCGGTTGTAGCGGCTTCCAATACGGCTTTACTTTCGATGAGAACGTAAATGACGGCGATACAACCATCGAAAACAGTGGCGTGACACTGGTTGTTGACCCAATGAGCCTGCAATACCTGATTGGCGGCATTGTGGATTACACCGAAGGGTTGGAAGGCGCTCGCTTCTTCGTTAACAACCCGAATGCAACAACCACATGTGGTTGTGGTGCATCATTTAGCGTGTAATTGACACGATCACAGGCAGCCAATTGGCTGCCTGAGTTTTACGTAGCAGGATGTCACGTAAACATGCTCTCAGCGCTCCGCAGGAGAGAATAATAAAAAGGACTTTGTATGTCTGGAACTTCGTTTGGGCGACGTTTTGTCGAACGTCCGTGGCTAGTATCTCTCATCCTTATTTTGCTACTTGTTGCTTGGTTGGCTGCAGGGCAGCTCAAAGCACAAGGTGACCACACCTCATCCCCATCTCTCCAATCTGAAAACACGCCCTTAGCTAAGGTGATGTTTGATACTTTCACCGCAAAACCTACCAGTAAAACGATAGAGCTTTATGGCCGAACCGCACCCAATCGCCAAGCTCGTCTTGGTGCAGAAGTGGCCGGCAAAATTGTCAGTCTCAACATTAATAAAGGGCAACTTGTTAAGCAAGGACAAGTGATTGCTAACATTGATAAGCGGGATTTGGACAGTCAGCTCAAACGCGCTCAGGCCATGCTGCGAGTGAAAGAAAAGGAGTTTAATGCCGCAAAATCGCTCAAAAGCAGGGGGTTACAAGGCGAGGTGGCCTTTGCGACTGCGGAAGCCGCGTTAGTCGATGCAAGAGCGAACCTCAATAATGTCCAAACCGCTCTCAAGAATACCGAAGTTAAAGCCCCCTTTGATGGCATTGTTGATCACCATTTTGTCGAAGTGGGTGACTTTGTCGGTGTGGGCGATCCAATAGCGACAGTGATTGATTTAGAGACTCTGGTCATTGAGGCCGACGTTAGCGAGCGCCATATCCAGTATCTTAAAGACGGTCTTCAAGCGGATGTCAGAACGATCAATGGTCAGCATCACTTGGGGACTTTACGTTATATTGGTCGCGTTTCCTCCGTATCGACCAATACGTTTCCGATTGAAATCGAAATAGATAATCGCAATTCGCTCATCCCTGCGGGGATCAGTGCGGAAGTGCAGCTCCCTTTGAATGAAGTGCTAGCGATTAAAATTACCGCTGCAATGTTGGCGTTAGATGAAGAAGGGAATTTAGGTGTCAAAACACTGCAAGATGAACACGTTAAGTTTGTTCCTATTCAGTTAGTCAAAGCAGAAGAAGATGGTGTTTGGTTATCTGGGCTTGGCGAGCAAGCGGACATCATTGTATTAGGACAGGGGTTTGTTCGTGATGGCGATACCGTGATTGCGAATAAAGTCGGTGATGTCGCTGCCGATGCGGCCGAAAAATAGGGAGGCAGCATGTTTAGTATAATTGATGCTGCGTTATCCCGATCAAGAACGATGTTGACCTTGTTGGTGATGATCCTCATCGCAGGGGGCATTACTTACGTCACCATCCCAAAAGAATCTAGTCCCGATATCACTATTCCTATCATTTACGTCTCTGTTGGGCATCAAGGTATTTCTCCAACTGATGCTGAGCGTTTACTGGTTCGTCCTATCGAACAAGAACTGCGCTCAATTGAAGGAGTAAAAGAGATGACATCGGTTGCCTCCGAAGGCCACGCCTCAGTCACTTTGGAGTTTAGCGTCGGCGTGGATCTCGATAAAGCGATGGCGGATGTTCGCGACGCGGTCGATCTGGCGAAACCTAAGTTACCTGCAGACAGTGATGAACCGACGGTCAATGAAGTCACTTTTGCTTCAGAGGAGCCTGTTTTAACTGTTGTGCTTTATGGCACGGTGCCAGAGAGAACCATTGTTCAAATCGCACGAACGTTGCGTGACAGATTAGAAAGCTTCCGTCAGATCTTGGAAGTCGATATTGCTGGTGATCGTGAAGATATTGTCGAGATCGTGGTTGATCCCCTTCTAATGGAAAGCTATGGATTGGATCAGGCCGATATCTATAATTTGATCGCACTAAACAACCGAGTGGTTGCGGCTGGTTTTGTCGATACTGGATATGGGCGCTTTTCGGTCAAAGTTCCGTCGGTGTTTGATTCTCTGAAAGATGTTCTCGAATTGCCTATCAAAGTGAATGGCAAAG
Organism: Vibrio sp. VP6; assembly: GCF_028823755.1. Taxonomy (NCBI): domain Bacteria; kingdom Pseudomonadati; phylum Pseudomonadota; class Gammaproteobacteria; order Vibrionales; family Vibrionaceae; genus Vibrio; species Vibrio sp. VP6. The sequence continues at coordinate 205,871 of NZ_JAPEID010000001.1, read as the reverse complement.
AAGTGATCACCTTTGGTGATGTGGCCACAGTTCGCCGAGCGTTTCGTGATCCGGAAAGCTTTGCCCGCTTGGATGGTGAGCCTGCCATTGTGCTTGACGTGAAAAAGCGTGCTGGCGAGAACATTATTGAAACCGTCGCGTTAGTTAAAGAGGTGATTGCTCAAGGGCAACTGCGAGCAGAGTGGCCAAGTAATTTGCAGGTTAAATACACTTGGGATCAGTCGGATGATGTCAAGCTAATGCTTAGTGATCTGCAAAACAACATTCTCTCGGCAATCATTTTGGTGGTCATCGTTATTATCGCGATCTTGGGGGTAAGAACGGCTTTGTTGGTTGGGATCTCTATTCCAGGCTCTTTCTTAACGGGGTTGTTAGTCCTCTCGGTTTTTGGTCTTACTGTAAACATCGTGGTGCTGTTTGCCTTAATCATGGCGGTCGGCATGCTGGTGGATGGTGCAATCGTCGTCACTGAGTTTGCCGATCGGAGAATGCAAGAAGGCACGCCGCGTAAAGAGGCATACCGAGACGCAGCCAAACGCATGGCATGGCCGATCACCGCCTCTACCGCGACTACGTTGGCGGCATTTGCTCCGCTTCTTTTTTGGCCGGATATTACCGGTGAGTTTATGAAGTACTTACCGTTAACGCTAATCGCGACGTTAGCGGCGTCATTGGTGATGGCTTTGCTATTTGTGCCTGTTATTGGCGGCATTATTGGTAAACCTCAGGTTATCAATCCTAAAGCCCAACAAGAAATGGTGGAGTTGCACAACGGAAACTTTGAGAAAGCGACAGGAATTACCAAGCTTTATTACAAAACCTTGTTTGTGGCGATTCAACATCCTTGGAAAGTGCTGCTGAGCGCGGTATTGCTGGCGGGTGGTGTTGGATTTACTTACAGTAAAGCGGGGTTAGGAGCTGAGTTTTTCCCTGAAGTCGACCCGCCATTTTTCACCGTAAAAGTACGCTCTTACGGGGATCTTTCCATTAATGAGAAAGATATCGTAATGCGAGAAATTGAAAAGGTCATGCTGGGTCATGATGAGTTTGAAAGTGTCTACACTCGCACTGGATCGAGCGATAATGGTGACGAAATCGGTCAGATTCAAATAACTCCTGTGGATTGGCAATATCGTCGTAAAGTCAAAACGATCATTGAAGAGCTAAAATCTACCACTGACCAATTTTATGGCGTTGAGTTAGAGTACAAATTCCCGGATGCCGGCCCTCCGGTTGAACATGATTTGGTGATTGAAGTTTCCTCTCGAAGTAGGAGTATAGGCGAGCTAGATGACGCCGCGAAGCTCGTTAGGCTTTGGGCTGATAGCAACCCAGCACTGACTAATTTGAGTGATACCACCAATAAAGAGGGGATTGACTGGCAAATTGACATTCGACGCGACGACGCTTCTCGTTTTGCTGCCGATGCAACTTTGGTGGGAAATACAGTTCAATTTGTCACGAATGGTCTGAAAATAGGGGACTATTTACCTGACGATGCGGATGAAGAAGTCGATATTTTGGTGCGCTACCCACAAGAGAAGCGAGATATTGGTCGATTCGATCAGCTAAGAGTGAAAACCGCTGCAGGTTTAGTGCCTATAACCAACTTTGCTCAAATTAAGCCAGACCACAAGCAAGATACTATCCGTCGTGTTGATGGTCATCGAGTTATCAACATTAAAGCGGATATGGTGGAAGGCTACAATTTGGCGCTTGAGTTACCAAAAATTGCGGCTGAAATGGAACAGCTCGGTTTACCGGAAGGCGTTGAATATAAGATTCGGGGTCAAAATGAGGAGCAGGAAAACTCATCAGCATTCTTGCAAAACGCTTTTGTTGTGGCTCTTGGCGTCATGGCGCTCATTCTCATCACGCAGTTCAACAGCTTTTATCAGGCATTTTTGATTTTGAGTGCGGTGCTGTTTTCAACGGTCGGGGTTTTTGCTGGGTTGCTTATTTTCCAAAAACCATTCGGCATCATCATGTCTGGCATTGGTGTGATTGCCTTGGCTGGTATCGTAGTTAATAACAACATTGTACTGATTGATACTTATAACCAAATGCGAAAAAGAGGACTGGACAAAGCAGAGGCTATCCTGCGGACCGGTGTGCAGCGTTTGAGACCGGTGTTATTAACCACAATTACGACCATTTTAGGGTTGTTACCGATGGTTCTAGAAATGAACATCGATTTAGTTAATCAAAAAGTCGAATTTGGTGCGCCGAGTACGCAATGGTGGTCTCAGTTAGCGACGGCAGTAGCAGGGGGATTGGCATTCGCTACGGTGTTGACGTTGGTGCTTACGCCTTGTTTGCTTATGTTGGGAAGAGATCATCTTGCTAAGCCCAAACCTGATGAAAGCGAAGAGGCAGCGTAATGCTGCCTCTTTTTACTTTTCCGTTTATCTCATTGCCAGTAACTTACTGTAACGATCCAGCTTGTCCATACTGACTTTTGCATTCGCCATGAAGGTTTGTCTTGCTTTACCTGTTAACGATTTGGATTGCGGCAAATTCACTGTTCTTGGGTTTTTGTGCACGCCATTTACTAGGAACTCATAATGTAAGTGAGGTCCTGTCACACGACCTGTTCCACCAAGCGTACCGATAGTTTGACCTTGTTTAACACGTTGACCCGTTTTGACTGTGCGCTTCGTTAAGTGCAGATACTTGGTAATGTAAGTGTTGCTGTGCTTGATGAACACGTAGTTCCCGTTGAACTTGTTGTAAGCCGATTTTTGCACCACACCATCACCAGCGGCCCAAATTGGCGTACCAACAGGTGCTGCGTAGTCAGTGCCTCGGTGAGGACGTACTCGCCCCGTCACTGGGTGAAGACGACGTGGGTTAAAGTTTGAAGTCACGCGACGGAAATCCAGTGGAGCGCGCAAGAAGGCTTTTTTCATCGCTCGGCCATTTTCGTCGTAATATTTGCCCGTTTTTTCATCTAAAATAGCCGTAAACGTATCGCCCTGGTTTTTGAATATCGCAGCGATGATTTTTCCGCGACCAATGACTTCACCTTCTACAACTTCTTCTTGATACAGCACTCGGAAAGAGTCGTTTTTGCGAATATCGAGTGCGAAGTCGATATCCCAGCCAAAAATTCCTGCTAGCTCCATGATTTGGTTACCATTCAAGCCAGACGAAATTCCTGCGTTCCAGAAGTTGGATTTGATGGTTGCCTCGGCGTAGTTGAATTGGTAATCGACCTCTTTTTTATCGACCTCAGAAACGTATTTGCCGTCTTGCAGTTTGATGCGAAAGGTTTCGAATGCGCTTAACGTACGGCGCAGTTGAACCAAGTCGTTTTTCTCATCAAAACCAAATTGCAATTTATCACCCGGACGAAGACGAGTTAACTGCTGTTCAATTTCTTTATCGGAGGACACTAACTCGTGCAGTAGACGAGCAGAGAGTCCCACTCGATTAAATAGAATGGCGGCGCTCTCGCCATTTTTTACTTTGTAAGTTTCCCAGCGCAAAACCGAAGACATCTGAGAAGAGCCATTTAATGTCGTCAATTCAAGTGAGATCGGCACAGGATAGTGTTGACCAACTTTTAATCGGCTTTGTTGCGGGTTGAGGTCTTGCGGATCGGGCAGAAAGAACAGTGCAATGATGATCAGAGCACTAAAAAACCCGATCAATACTTTGTGCAAGAGTGGAAGTCGGACAAAAATCGAATGCATGAGGTACTTGATTGCTAAATTAAACGGAAAAAGTGACAACTACCTAGTCTAACGTGTTTCAAAATGCATCGCTATTCAAGTAATATGTTCAGCTATTATATTTTTGCCAAATCTGTGGGAGTGAACAAGAATGGCGAGCATTGAAGCTGCACTAGCCGAGATTAAGCGCGGTGTTGAAGAGCTGATTCCAGAAGAAGAGCTAATCGCAAAACTAAAAGAAGGTCGTCCTCTACGTATTAAATTGGGCGCCGATCCAACAGCACCTGACATTCACCTAGGCCATACGGTTATTTTCAATAAGCTTCGCTTGTTCCAAGAACTAGGTCATGAAGTGACGTTCCTAATCGGTGACTTCACTGCAATGGTTGGTGACCCAACAGGTAAAAACACCACTCGTCCACCGCTAAGCCGCGAAGACGTATTGCGTAACGCTGAAACGTACAAAGAACAGGTGTTCAAAATTCTAGATCCTGCGAAGACTAAAATTCAGTTTAACTCTGAGTGGCTGTCTGAGCTGGGTGCAGAAGGTATGATTCGTCTGGCTGCAAACCAAACCGTTGCTCGTATGCTAGAACGTGACGACTTTAAAAAGCGTTACGCAGGCGGTCAACCAATTGCTATCCATGAGTTCATGTACCCACTTCTGCAAGGTTGGGACTCTGTCGCGATGGAAACGGACGTTGAATTAGGCGGTACAGACCAGAAGTTCAACCTTCTAATGGGTCGTGAACTGCAAAAATCTCACGGTCAAAAACCTCAAGTTGTACTTATGATGCCGCTTCTTGTTGGTCTAGACGGCGAGAAGAAGATGTCTAAGTCTGCGGGTAACTACATTGGTATCAGCGAAGCGCCAAGCGAAATGTTTGGTAAGATCATGTCGATCTCTGATGACTTAATGTGGAGCTACTACGAGCTGCTATCGTTCCGTCCTCTAGAGGAAATCGAACAGTTTAAAGCGGATGTTCAAGCGGGCAAAAACCCACGTGATATCAAAGTGCTACTTGCTAAAGAGATCATTGCGCGTTTCCACAGTGAAGCTGATGCAGATGCGGCAGAGCAAGAGTTTGTGAACCGTTTCGCTAAGAACCAAATCCCTGACGAAATGCCAGAATTTGACTTTGAGGCTGGTACTCCAGTAGCGAATCTTCTAAAAGATGCTGGTCTGTGTGCATCAACGTCTGAAGCGATGCGCATGGTAAAACAAGGTGCAGCGAAGGTTGAAGGCGAGAAAGTTGCCGACGCTAAGTTTGCGCCAGAAGCTGGTACTTACGTATTCCAAGTTGGTAAACGTAAATTTGCACGTATTACGATTAAGTAATCCATAATTTTTACGTATGGAAGCGTCCAATGGGCGCTTTTTTTGTTCCTAAAATTGGCAAAAAAAGAACAAAGCCCACCTGTAAATATGGATTAACTTTGCTACTATACTTGCGCTGCTAATCAGGGCAGCGATATCGGAGATTTACATGAACAATACCGACCATCCTCCCAGTCGTTGGGTGAGTAAGATTAAGGGAGCGAAATAACCCGCTTCGGTATTGGCGATCTCCGTCTTACCCGAGTGGTGAGGCATCTTTTCTAATTTTCTTCTCGTTATTTCCTTCATACATTCTGAATAGACAGTGCTTTTGCATTGGTGAATTTGCGTGTTTGTGTCATCTATCGGCATAAAGGCGTGATGAGCTTGTGCTTGTGTTGTCGATGGTCGTTACCAATGCCAATCGGGAGATTCGCCATGACGGTAATGAACAACACTTTTATTGAAACAACACCAAACTTTTCTGAAGTAGAAATTGGTGCAGCTCGCAATGCGTTTTTGAAATACGATCAAGAGCAGCAACTTCATTTGCTCACCATCATGCCAATAGATGAAGCGGTGGGGATTTTGAAGCACTGTTCTGTAGGGTATGTAAACAGTTTGATGTCTCAACTTGAGCATGCGGGTCATGATAAGCGTGCGCGTCACTATGCGCACCAATTGGGTTTGCATGTGTCGGAAGTTGATACTCCTGACGGTTACTTATCAACAGGCGTACTAGAGCATGTAAAGCAGCGAATCGGCTGGATTATTGCACTCGCTTTATTGGGGATCGTTTCTGGGCTGATTATTGCTCAGTATGAAGATACATTGAGCCAACTGGTTTTACTTGCAGTGTACATGCCGGTGATTGCGGCGGCTGGTGGTAATACGGGTACTCAAGCGGCCACATTGGTCATTCGTGCATTGGCCACAGGTGAGCTTAAAAAGCGTCAGTGGTTAGCAGTACTTTGGAAAGAAAGTCGCGTAGCGCTGTGTCTTGCACTAGCGATCGCAATAGTTATGGTGGGACGCATTATGCTTTTTAGTGCCGGCCAATCTACGGGGGGCTTTGAACTGACAGACATCGCACTTGCAATCGCCGTTGCTTTGTTTATTCAAGTCTCAATTTCCACAACGCTTGGCGGTTTGTTGCCAATAATTGCCCGTGCTTGCAAGCTAGACCCAGCCGTATTGGTGAGCCCTGTGCTTGCATCAATCGTTGATATATCAGGTATGTGGATTTACTTTACTGTGGTGAATTACTTCTTAGGTATTGCCTGACTAAAATTCACGATGTCACGGTAAAATAACTGCTCAAAATGCGTAATAGGGGCGATGACAGGTTTGTTATCGTCCCTTTTTTCTGGGAAGTAGTCTGAGACAAACTGTACGAAAATAGTATTCGGCTGGCCATTTTTATCTAAACCATAACCCGCCATGTTGTAGGTTCCGTACAATGAACCACTCTTCGCAATCAGTTGACCTTTGATTGGGGCATTCCGCATGCTTTGGCGGTATTGCAGCGTACCCGACTCGCCTGATTTAGGCATGATGGCAATCAGCTTCAGTGTTTTTTCGTTTTTCCAGATATAACGTAGGATTTCTGCCATTTTGTTCGCAGAAATACGGTTGTTTCTTGAAAGGCCCGATCCATCTTCCAAGCGTGCGTTACGAATATCGATGCCAGTGTTGGCGAAAATGATCTGTTTGATCGCTTCTGTACCATTGGTAAAACTTCCGGGTTGAACAAAAAACTTCGCACCCAATGTTTTCGTTAATGTGTCTGCGATCAAATTGTCAGAATGCTTGAGCATGTCATCAAGTAAATCGGATAGCGGCTTTGATTGATGTAATGCCATCAATTTACGTTGTTTCTGTGGCGCTGAGCCAATCTTAATTTTGCCTTTGAGCTCAATACCTAATTGCTTGAGTAACGTACTGATATTTTGACTGGTATAACGTTCAGGATCTTGAACCGCAAATTTGAGAGGCAGCGGCTTTTCTCGTTCGACTAAGCATCCTTTTAATTCGTAGCGATTGTCTGGGTGAGCAAGCAGGTCTAAATCGCAATGGCGGCTCTTTTGAATCGTCTTAGAAACGGTCTCGACCGAACTTTTAACACGAATAGGTTGATGCTCTGGCACATAGACTCGAGTCCCGCCATCTTTTTGTGTATAGATAGAAGCTTGGACACAGTTGTTGTTGAGTGTAATGCTAGAAGCCGGAGCGCTGTAGCAAATCCCCAGAATGTCCCACGGCCAACCCACCGCTCGGTCATACCCTGTAAAGGCACTGTTGTCTAACCACAGGTCACCGTTAATGCGCGTTAAACCATTTTTTTTCGCGAATGACAGCAACGCTTTCAAATCTTGGGTTTGTAAGGTGGGATCTCCGACAAAGTAGATAACGGCATCGGAACTCGAGGTTTCAAGCTTTGTTCGAAATGCAAAGCTGTCCCCTAACTCTAATTTAGCAGCTAAGGCAGTGACAATTTTTAAGGTGCTCGCAGGTGGAAATAGTTGGTCTGTTGGACGGATACCATCGAGCGTGGAACTTTCGGTTAGTTTTTCCGCAACTAAGCTGATACGGGCGCCCTCTGGCAATACCTCTTGATGAGGATACGCATAAGACAATAGCGGAAAAATAAGAGAAGAAATGAGTAGAGGCCAACGTAAACGCATAGTGTGATTTTCTAGGGTTAGTTATGTGATTGAGTATACGCAAGTCCACTCAATATGCTAGGCGCATCCAAGAATGCTTGGTTCATCATTAATATTGAGACAAAGTGGTTAGAAGAACGCGCTATTAAGATGAGAAATGAAAGATAAAAAAATGCCCGCAATAAGCGGGCACTGAGTATTCAAGTCTAAAGACTGGAATTAGAAGTCGTAACGTAGACCTAGAGCTAGCTCGTCTTCTGCATCAGCTTTAGATGCTGTAGTGTTGCCACCAACTTTACCTAGTTTATCGCCAGAGTCGATTAGGTTGAAGTTGTATGAAACGTAACCACGGAAGTTAGGCTTGAAGTAGTAAGATGCATCAACAGCGAAGTTGTTAGCAGAAGTTTCGTTGTTAGTTTCTGCGTTGTTGTACGTTGTTGTGAATACTGTTTGACCTAGAGTGTAAGCACCAGCTAGTTCGTAACCAGTGTAGTCACCTTCAGTTTTCGCTTTTTCACCGTCAGTGAAGATACCAGCGAAGTATAGGTCACCCATAGTGTAAGATGCAGCTAACATGTATTCGTTAGCTTCGTCTTGGTCTGCGTAACCAGCACCTAGCTCAAGACCTGTGTCTGCTACTGCGTAGATTGCAGATAGAGAGTAGCCGTCTTGACCGTTGTCAGTGTATTCAGTACCAGCATCGTTTAGTTTGCGGTCTGCGAAACGGTAGCTTGCTTTAACGCTTAGGTTTTCGAATTGACCTTTGTAAGACATCATGTTGTCTGAACGGTCAGCTACTGCTAGTTTGTCAGCTGCTGAGTTACCGTGGTAAGCCATGATATCTGTGAAATCAGTGATAACGCCTAGTGCACCTTCGTTTTTACCGTAAGTGAACTCACCCCATGCACCGCCAAGACCAGCGTATGCGTAACGAGTGTCTAGGTTGCTGCTGTCTTTATTTACGTCACCATCAACACCACCTTGTTCGTTGGTAGTGAACTCACCTTCCCAGAAACCAACACCGTAAAGGTTGTCGTTGATAGCTTGAGTACCAAGGAAGTTTAGACGGATACGAGAGTTGTCTTGAGCGTCGCCATCTTTCATAGATAGACGTGCTTCAGCGCGGCCGCCCATTTCTAGAGAAGTGCCGTCTTGGTTGTAAAGTTCAGCTGCGTTAACGCCAGTTGCCATAGCTGCTGCAGATACAGAAAGAGCAATTAGAGTCTTTTTCATCTTATTTGTCCTAGTTAGCTGTCCATAATCATTGTTGTATGGGGGAGAGATGACCTCTCACAAGTTATTGGTCTATATTTGGCTTCATCTGCGAGAGTTTTCCGCAACTGTAAGCCTTTGATGTAACAACTTGCTGGACATGTTTTACTGCTAAAGTTTCATGATGAGTTAGTAAAATGATATAAATCATGTTGATGAACGCTGTTCGATTGTGATTGATTATCTGCTAAACGATTGTTTTTTATGAATTAATGCTTTAATGACATTGGCCTGACATTGATTAGTTTTTATGTTTTTTGATGTTTTTAGTGTAATGAACAGTGTTGTTTTTCAATAAATTGCGATAATGATTGGATCTAAAATTGATTCGGTTCGTTATGCTGCAAAGGCATAGCAATGTTGAATTTCGAATTAAGATGATTTCGCTCAGGAGTTTGTTTACACTAGTTGAAAATACATCTTTAACCGCACTACCTAGTCCTACGACTGGGTGGGCTTTTTATTGTCCAAAGACCCATTTGGGCTTGAGGTTACATAATGGAAAAAGTTCCAATGACACTACGTGGCGAACAAATGCTACGTACAGAACTAGAACGTCTACTTAAGCTACGTCCTCAAATTTCAGAAGCGATTGCTGAAGCACGAGAACTAGGTGATTTGAAGGAAAATGCTGAATATCATGCCGCTCGAGAAGAGCAGGGTATTTGTGAAGCGCAAATCCGTGACATTGAATACAAGCTATCTGTTGCGCAAGTAATTGATGTAACTAAAATGGAAAACACTGGCAAGGTTATCTTTGGTTCAACGGTGACTTTGATTGATGTCGATACCGATGAAGAAAAGACATATCAGATCGTTGGTGACGATGAAGCTGATATTAAAGCTGGCCGTATTTCAGTGAGCTCTCCAATTGCTCGTGGCTTGATCGGCAAGATGGAAGGCGACGAGGTTGCTATCCAGACTCCTGGTGGAGCGAAAGATTTCGAAATTGACCGAGTTGAATACATCTAAGTGGCATCTTGAATGCCCACTATTTGTTAAATGCAAAAAAGGTCGCCAATGGCGACCTTTTTCTTCAACAACGTAAGTGAATTACTTACGAGGAATTTCGATTTTACGCTCTTCAGACTGGCGGTATAGCACAAGCACTTTACCAATTGTCTGAACTTTTTCAGCGCCTGTCTCACGTACGATAGCGTCAATGATTAGCTGTTTTGTTTCACGATCTTCTGAAGCAACTTTTACTTTGATCAGTTCGTGATGATTTAGAGCGATTTCAATTTCTGCTAGCACGGCTTCTGTAAGTCCATTTGCGCCCATTAGCACAACAGGTTTTAAACTGTGAGCCAGGCCTTTTAGGTGCTGCTTTTGTTTGGTGCTTAGGTTCATTACGCGGCCAATTTTCTTTAAAATAAGGGTTGAAAAAAGCTATTTTAACGCCATCTATTGCTGAAGACTATAATTTATTGAGTAATAGGTTGTGCCTATTAAAACAATAGCTCCTATTTGCGCCTTGTTGGGATTAAAATGAGTAAACAAAAACATTCGGCTAGTTCTGGTCGTTGGTTGAAAGAACACTTTGATGATAAATACGCGAATGAAGCCCGTAAAAAAGGATATCGTTCACGTGCGTACTTCAAGATTGATGAAATCCAAACAAAAGATAAGTTGTTAAAACCTGGCATGACAGTGGTCGATTTAGGTGCTGCTCCGGGTGGATGGTCTCAATATGCTGCTAAAATAGTAGGAGATAGTGGTCAGATTATTGCTTGTGATTTACTTCCTATGGATCCAATAGCTGGTGTAAGTTTCTTGCAAGGTGACTTCCGAGACGATGCCGTGTTAGAGGCGTTGCTTGATAGAATTCAACCATCAATGGTTGATGTTGTAATGTCTGATATGGCGCCGAACATTGCAGGTAACAACTCTGTCGATCAACCACGCGCAATGTATTTAGTTGAATTGGCTTTAGATATGTGTCGACAAGTTCTAGCGCCTAATGGTAGCTTTGTCGTAAAGGTTTTCCAGGGTGAAGGCTTCGATCAATACGTGAAAGAAGTCCGAGACATGTTTAAAGTCGTAAAAATCAGAAAACCAGACTCATCGCGAGCTCGCTCCCGAGAAGTCTTTGTTGTAGCCACTGGTTACAAAGGTTAACTATTTTGCTCTTTCGGGAGCGTGTTAACACTATAGCTACAGTGAGTGAACTGTAGTACCCTACCTTTAATTACAATTAGTTATCGAGAGGCTTACACCTTGAGTGACATGGCAAAAAATTTAATTCTGTGGCTTGTTATCGCTGTCGTATTGATGTCGGTATTCCAGAGCTTTGGCCCTGGAGAAAGCAATGGCAGAACCGTGGATTACACCACGTTTGTACAGGAAGTTGGCCAAGGCCAGATTCAAGAAGCAACTTTTAAAGACGGTGAAATTAGCTTTGTTCGTCGTGGCGGCGGTGCCAAAATGGTCACTTACATGCCTGTGTATGATCAGAAGCTTCTAGATGACCTAATTAACCAAAACGTGAAAGTGCAAGGTACGCCTCCTGAAGAGCAAAGCTTGCTTGGCACAATTTTCATTTCTTGGTTCCCAATGATCTTACTGATTGGTGTGTGGATTTTCTTCATGCGTCAAATGCAAGGCGGCGGCGGTAAAGGCGCTATGTCTTTCGGTAAGAGTAAAGCTCGTATGATGAGCGAAGAACAAATCAAAACCACTTTCGCTGATGTTGCAGGCTGTGACGAAGCAAAAGAAGACGTAAAAGAACTTGTTGATTACCTACGTGATCCGAGCCGTTTCCAAAAACTGGGTGGTAAAATTCCAACTGGTGTTTTAATGGTTGGTCCTCCAGGTACGGGTAAAACGTTACTTGCAAAAGCTATCGCAGGTGAGGCAAAAGTACCGTTCTTTACTATTTCAGGTTCCGATTTCGTAGAAATGTTCGTTGGTGTTGGTGCGTCTCGTGTACGTGACATGTTCGAGCAAGCGAAGAAAGCCGCGCCTTGTATTATCTTTATCGATGAAATCGATGCTGTAGGTCGTCAGCGTGGTGCTGGTGTAGGTGGTGGTCACGATGAACGTGAGCAAACACTGAACCAAATGCTAGTAGAAATGGATGGTTTTGAGGGCAACGAAGGTATTATCGTTATTGCTGCGACCAACCGCCCAGACGTATTAGACCCTGCATTGCTACGTCCGGGTCGTTTTGACCGTCAAGTAGTTGTAGGTCTTCCTGATGTACGCGGTCGTGAACAGATTCTAAAAGTACACATGCGCAAAGTGCCATTAGCTGGTGACGTAGAGCCTTCTTTAATCGCTCGTGGTACACCAGGTTTCTCTGGTGCAGACCTAGCCAACTTAGTTAACGAAGCTGCGCTATTTGCTGCACGTGGCAACAAACGCAATGTCTCTATGGTTGAGTTTGAGCTAGCGAAAGACAAAATCATGATGGGTGCAGAGCGCCGTTCTATGGTGATGTCAGAAGAGACCAAAGAGTCAACAGCGTACCATGAAGCTGGTCACGCGATTGTTGGCCGTTTAGTACCTGAGCATGATCCTGTGTACAAAGTGTCTATCATTCCACGTGGTCGTGCACTTGGTGTAACGATGTACTTGCCAGAACAAGACCGCGTAAGTATGTCTCGTCAGCACTTAGAATCTATGATTTCAAGCCTGTATGGCGGTCGTCTTGCTGAAGAGCTAATTTACGGTCCTGAAAAAGTATCGACAGGTGCTTCCAACGACATTGAACGTGCGACTGATATTGCTCGTAAGATGGTGACACAATGGGGCTTCTCTGAAAAACTTGGTCCTCTACTTTATGCAGAAGATGAAGGTGAAGTATTCCTTGGTCGTAGCGTAACGCAGACTAAACACATGTCTGATGATACCGCTAAGCTGATCGATGATGAAGTTCGTCAAATCATCGACCGCAACTACGACCGTGCGAAAAAGATTTTGGAAGACAACATGGACATCATGCATGCGATGAAAGATGCGCTAATGAAGTATGAAACCATTGATGCTCGCCAAATTGATGATCTCATGGAACGTAAAGCGGAAATTCGTGAGCCAGCAGGCTGGGGTGATAACCCAATGAATAAGCCAAAGGATGACGATAAGCCTCAAGCAACGCCTGAAGTGAAAGAGGAAGAGAAAGCAACGGATTCTGCGAATGCCGCAGAGCAAGTTACTTCTCAAGATTCTGCTTCAAGTGAAGTTCCAGAAAAGAAAGACTCTGAATAAAGAGTGTTGATAATAATAAACCCCGAGTTAGCTCGGGGTTTTTGTATTTATTATGATTATTACAGCAAATAACAAATCTCTCGACCTTTCTCGTCCACATGTAATGGCGATTCTTAATGTTACCCCTGATTCATTTTCTGATGGTGGTAAATTCAATTCTCTCGAACTTGCTCTTGCTCAGGTCGAAAAAATGATTACCGCAGGGGTTAGCATCATTGATGTCGGTGGTGAGTCCACACGTCCTGGTGCGCCAGATGTCTCTCTAGAAGAAGAGCTGCAACGCGTTGTTCCTGTTGTAAAGGCCATCCGCGAAAAATACGATGTATGGATCTCTGTCGATACCAGTAAAGCAGAAGTAATGCGTCAGGCTATCGCTGTTGGTGCGGATCTAATTAACGATATCCGTGCGTTACAAGAACCTGGTGCACTTCAAGTTGCGGCTGCATCAAAACTACCTGTTTGCTTAATGCATATGAAGGGGCAACCTAGAACTATGCAGGAAAGCCCTCAGTACGAGAACTTGATGGATGACGTTGCTCAGTTTCTGGAAGAGCGCATAGCTGCTTGTGAAGCTGTAGGTATCAATAAGTCTCAACTTATCCTCGATCCTGGTTTTGGCTTTGGCAAAACCATTGAACACAATTATCATATGCTCGCTCATCTCGAGAAGTTTCATGAGTTCGGTCTGCCTATCTTGGCGGGCATGTCTCGTAAATCAATGATTTTCAAGCTGCTTAATAAGCCCGCAGCAGATTGCACTAACGCCAGTGTCGTTTGTGCCACGATTGCTGCCATGAAAGGCGCTCAGATCATTCGTGTTCATGATTTTGAAGAAACTATTGAAGCAATGAAAATTGTCGAAATGACGCAAAACAATATTTAAAAATAATAAAGGTAAGTTTATGTCGAATAAAAGACGTTACTTTGGTACGGACGGTGTACGCGGTACAGTTGGACAGTACCCAATCACTCCAGACTTCGTACTTAAGCTTGGCTGGGCTGCTGGTCGTGTGCTAGCAAAACAAGGCACAAAGAAAGTTATTATTGGTAAAGATACTCGTATCTCTGGCTACATGCTTGAATCTGCACTAGAAGCAGGTCTTGCTGCCGCAGGTCTGAAAGCAACCTTCACAGGTCCAATGCCGACACCTGCTGTCGCTTACTTAACGCAAACTTTCCGCGCAGAAGCTGGCATTGTGATTTCTGCATCGCATAACCCATATTACGACAACGGTATTAAATTCTTCTCATCTGAGGGTACAAAATTGCCTGATGATATCGAGCTTGCTATCGAAGCTGAATTGGACAAAGACATTGAATGTGTTGAGTCTTCTGAATTGGGCAAAGCGACTCGTTTAAATGATGCTGCAGGTCGTTACATCGAGTTCTGTAAAAGCACATTCCCATCGACACTAAGTCTCTCTAACTTAAAGATCGTCGTTGATTGCGCTCATGGTGCTACCTACCATATTGCTCCAAATGTCTTCAAAGAACTTGGTGCAGATGTAATCGCGATGGGTGTTGAGCCAAATGGTATCAACATCAATGAAGAAGTCGGTGCTACAGACGTTCGCGCGCTACAAAAACGCGTTGTAGAAGAGCAAGCTCATCTTGGTCTTGCATTTGATGGTGACGGCGACCGTATCATCATGGTTGACCATTTAGGTAATAAAGTCGATGGTGACCAAATTGCTTACATCATCGCACGTGATGCTCTGCGTCGTGGTGAACTAAAAGGTGGCGTGGTTGGTACATTGATGACTAACCTAGGTATGGAAAATGGCCTGAAGCAATTAGGTATTCCATTTGTTCGTGCTGCTGTCGGTGACCGCTATGTAATGGAGCAATTGCTGGCTAAAGGCTGGAAGATCGGTGCCGAAAACTCTGGTCACGTTATCTTGCTAGATAAAGTAACAACGGGAGACGCGATTGTTGCTGCTCTACAAGTGCTTGCTTCTGTTGTTGGTAGTGATATGTCACTGCACGACTTGTCGCAAGGCATGACGCTTTACCCACAAGTTTTAGAAAATGTACGTTTCGCCGGTGAAAATAACCCTCTAGAAGCGCAAGCAGTACTGGCTGCTGTAGAAGAAGTTGAAGCTGAACTAGGCGATAAAGGTCGCGTTTTACTACGTAAATCAGGTACAGAGCCTTTGATTCGCGTAATGGTAGAAGGTGAAGATGCCGAGCTTGTTCAAAGCTCAGCGCTTAAGATTGCGGATGCAGTAAAAGCAAGTTGTTAATCATTGCTTTAACGTGTTTAAAGAAAGAAAAGGGCAAGTTTTGCCCTTTTTTTGAGCGCTTAACCCGCCGACATTGATTTTTTACTAATTTTCCCTTGTCAGCGTTACTGGCTTTCGCTAGTATTGCTCCGCCTCCCGTTAGGAGGTCGCTAGCCTTGTTCATTAACGATGTTTCGATATTGAACGGCGCTGGCTCAACAATTTGGAACATAGGTGGAAAAAATGTTTTCAGTTCTACTTGTGATTTACCTGTTGGCAGCGCTTGGTGTGATTGGCCTTGTGTTGATTCAACAAGGTAAAGGCGCAGATATGGGAGCCTCGTTCGGTGCTGGTGCTTCAAACACAGTGTTTGGTGCTAGTGGCTCAGGTAATTTCTTAACCCGAACAACTGCTATTTTAGCAACCGTATTTTTTGTCGTTAGCTTGCTACTTGGTCGTATGTCTACACACAAGACCGAGTCTCAATGGGTAGACCCAACATTAGGTCAACCAGTAGTTGAACAAGTTAAAGACGCAGCGAGTGAAGTTCCAGCACCTACTGGTGATGAAATTCCTCAATAAGCTGTAAGGTTTTGTGCCGAGATGGTGAAATTGGTAGACACGCTAGCATGAGGTGCTAGTGCCTTAGGTGTGAGGGTTCGAGTCCCTCTCTCGGCACCATGTATTTACAAACTTGTAAATCACTTGTTTGCGAGTATAATGCTCAGCAAGTCGGACGCGGGGTGGAGCAGCTTGGTAGCTCGTCGGGCTCATAACCCGAAGGTCGTCGGTTCAAATCCGGCCCCCGCAACCAATCTCCTTCTTTCAATAAAGAAGTGGCAGATTGGCAAGTTTGCGTAGTGCTAACCACACTACGAGTTAAGAAAAGTAATTTGACTATTCTTAACGTATCAGGGTCCAGCAGCATAAAACCCCGACTATCGGGGTTTTTTGTTATCTGAGTTTTTTAAATGACTCAGGTCACTGCTTGGTTTTTTGATTGGGCTCTGAGCCCTTTTTTTGTTTCTGGAGTGGTTTAAATGACTGGTTTAGAAAGACAACTTACTGAAATGCTTGAAGCGCCAGTAGAGGCATCAGGCTATGAGTTAGTTGGATTAGAATTCATTCGTGCTGGCGCGCACTCAACTTTACGCATCTACATCGACCATGAAAATGGTATTAACGTGGACGACTGTGCAGAAGTTAGCCACCAAGTAAGTGCAGTGTTAGACGTTGAAGATCCAATTTCTGTTGCTTACAGCCTAGAAGTGTCTTCTCCAGGTTTAGAAAGACCACTATTCAAAGCAGCACATTACGAGCAATTTATTGGTCACGAGGTCAGCATCGTTTTGAAAATGGCTGTAGCAAACCGTCGTAAGTGGAAAGGCATTATCCACGGCGTGGATGGCGAAACAGTGACAGTTACTGTTGAAGGTCAGCAAGAAGAGTTTGCTTTAAGTAACATTTCAAAAGCTAACCTGATCCCTAAATTTTAGGTCCCTAAAAAAGTTTAAGCTTAGAGGCTAAATACAATGAGTAAAGAAATTTTAGCGGTAGCAGAAGCGGTATCGAACGAAAAAGCGGTACCTCGTGAGCGTATCTTTGAAGCTCTTGAGATTGCTCTAGCAACTTCTACAAAGAAAAAGTACGAAATCGAAATCGACGTTCGTGTTGCTATTGACCGTAAAACTGGTGAGTTTGTAACTTACCGTCGTTGGTTGGTTGTTGACCAAGTAGAAAGCCCAACGAAAGAGATCTCTCTAGAAGCTGCTCAATATGAAGATGATTCAGTTGAGCTAGGCGATTACGTAGAAGATGAAATCGAATCAGTAACGTTTGACCGTATTACGACTCAAACGGCTAAGCAAGTTATTGTACAAAAAGTTCGTGAAGCTGAACGTGCACAAATCGTTGAGCAGTTTATCGACAACGAAGGTGATCTAATCACTGGTGTTGTTAAGAAGGTAAACCGCGACACAATCGTTCTTGACTTAGGTAACAACGCAGAAGCGGTAATCCTACGCGATGACCAACTTCCTCGTGAAAACTTCCGTCCAGGTGACCGTGTACGTGGTCTTCTGTACAAAGTCGCTCCAGAAGCGCGTGGTTTCCAATTGTTTATCACTCGTTCTAAGCCTGAAATGCTTGAAGAACTATTCCGTGTAGAAGTTCCAGAGATCGCTGAAGAAATCATCGAACTGAAAGGTGCTGCTCGTGATCCTGGTTCTCGCGCTAAGATCGCAGTGAAAACAAATGACAAACGTATTGACCCTGTTGGTGCGTGTGTTGGTATGCGTGGCGCACGTGTACAAGCTGTTTCTGGTGAGCTTGGTGGTGAGCGTATCGATATCGTGCTTTGGGATGATAACCCAGCGCAATTCGTTATCAACGCAATGGCTCCAGCAGACGTAGCTTCTATCATCGTGGATGAAGATGCACACTCAATGGACATCGCAGTTGAAGCCGACAACCTAGCACAGGCTATCGGTCGTAACGGTCAGAACGTACGTTTAGCATCTCAGCTAACGGGTTGGGAGCTGAACGTAATGACAGTTGCAGATCTTCAGAAGAAACACGCTGAAGAATCACAAGCGTCTATCGAAAACTTCATGAAGTACCTAGACATCGAAGAAGACTTTGCTCAGCTGCTTGTTGAAGAAGGCTTCTCTACTCTAGAAGAAATCGCATACGTTCCAGTTAACGAGCTTCTAGAAATCGACGGCCTAAACGAAGAGCTTGTAGAAGAGCTACGTGGTCGTGCGAAAGACGCGCTAACAACAATTGCATTAGCACAAGAAGAATCTTTTGAAGGTCTAGAGCCTGCAGACGATCTACTAGGTCTTGAAGGTCTAGAGCGCGAAATGGCATTCAAACTGGCAGCTAAAGGTGTAGCGACACTGGAAGATCTAGCTGACCAAGGCATTGACGATTTAGAAGGTATCGAAGGCCTGACCGAAGAACGTGCAGGTGAGCTAATTATGGCCGCACGTAACATCTGTTGGTTCGGCGAAGAAGCATAATTTCGGCAAGGAGGAAAGCGGCATGACACAATTAACAGTTAAAGCACTGAGTGATGAGATTGGTACGCCAGTCGACCGCTTGATTGAACAACTTGCTGACGCTGGCATGAAAAAGGCGAGCTCTGACAACGTAACTGATGAAGAGAAGCAAAAGCTTCTCTCTCATCTAAAGAAAGAACACGGTGATAAATCTGGTGATGCAGAGCCGACTCGCCTAACGCTTCAGCGTAAAACTCGTAGTACACTTAGTGTGAATGCGGGTGGTGGTAAGAGTAAGAATGTTCAGGTTGAGGTGCGCAAAAAACGTACATACGTGAAGCGTAGCACAATTGAAGATGAAGCTAAGCGCGAAGCAGAAGAAGTAGCAAAACGTGAAGCAGAAGAAGCAGCAAAACGCGTAGCAGAGGAAACTGCTAAGCGTGAAGCTGAAGAAGCTGCAAAACGTGAAGCTGAAGATGCTGTAAAACGTGAAGCGGAAGAAAAAGCGAAACGCGAAGCTGAAGAAAAAGCGAAGCGCGACGCAGATACGAATGCACAACGTAATGCTGAAGAAAAAGCAAAACGTGATGCTGAAGAGAAAATTAAGCAAGAAGCAGCGCGAAAAGAGGCCGACGAGCTTAAACGTCGTCAGGAAGAAGAAGCTAAGCGTAAGGCTGAAGAGGAAAGTCAGCGCAAGCTTGAGGAAGCTCGCGAATTGGCTGAAAAGAATAAAGAGCGTTGGTCTGCTGCAGAAGAGAAAAAGGGTGATATGGAAGATACAGATTACCATGTAACGACTTCACAATACGCACGTGAAGCCGAAGATGAAGCAGATCGCAAAGAAGAAGCCGGTCGTCGTAATAAGAAGAAGAAAAAACCTTCGACTAAAGACGAGCAGGCACGCAATAGCGGTCGTAGCCAACGTGGCGGTAAAGGCGGCCGTAAAGGTAAGCTAGCTAAACCAACATCAATGCAGCACGGCTTTGATAAGTCGGCGACTGTTGCTAAGCAAGATGTTGTGATTGGCGAAACAATTGTTCTTTCAGAACTTGCTAACAAGATGTCGGTTAAAGCGACAGAAGTTATCAAAGTGATGATGAAGATGGGCGCTATGGCGACTATCAACCAAGTGATCGACCAAGAAACAGCACAGCTTGTTGCTGAAGAAATGGGTCACAAAGTTGTTCTTCGTAAAGAGAACGAACTGGAAGAAGCAGTACTATCTGACCGTGATACTAATGCTGAATCAGTACCTCGTGCTCCAGTTGTAACGATCATGGGTCACGTTGACCACGGTAAAACGTCAACACTTGACTACATCCGTCGTACACACGTTGCTTCAGGCGAAGCGGGTGGTATTACACAGCACATCGGTGCTTACCACGTTGAAACTGAAAACGGTATGATCACGTTCCTTGATACTCCTGGACACGCGGCGTTTACTGCTATGCGTGCTCGTGGTGCTCAAGCGACAGATATCGTTGTTCTTGTAGTTGCAGCAGATGATGGCGTAATGCCACAAACAGTAGAAGCGATCCAGCACGCGAAAGCGGCAGGCGTTCCTTTGATTGTTGCTGTGAACAAGATCGATAAAGAAGATGCGAACCCAGACAACGTTAAGAATGAGCTAGCTCAATACGACGTAATCCCTGAAGAATGGGGCGGTGAGAACATGTTCGTTCACATCTCTGCAAAACAGGGTACAAACATTGATGGTCTGCTAGAAGCAATCCTTCTTCAATCTGAAGTTCTAGAACTTACAGCTGTGAAAGAAGGTATGGCGTCTGGTGTGGTAGTTGAATCTCGTCTTGATAAAGGTCGTGGTCCAGTTGCTACAGTACTAGTTCAATCTGGTACGCTACATAAAGGCGACATCGTACTTTGTGGTCAAGAGTACGGCCGTGTTCGTGCAATGCGCGACGAACTAGGTCAAGAAATCACAGAAGCAGGCCCGTCTATTCCTGTAGAGATCCTTGGTCTTTCAGGTGTGCCAGCTTCAGGTGACGAAGCTACTGTAGTACGTGATGAACGTAAAGCACGTGAAGTTGCTAACTACCGTGCTGGTAAGTTCCGTGAAGTGAAACTTGCTCGTCAGCAGAAATCTAAACTAGAGAACATGTTCTCTAATATGACTGCTGGTGAAGTTGCAGAGCTTAACGTTGTACTTAAAGCTGACGTTCAAGGTTCTGTAGAAGCTATCGCAGACTCACTACTGAAACTATCGACTGACGAAGTGAAAGTGAACATCGTTGGTTCTGGTGTTGGTGGTATTACTGAGACTGACGTAGTACTAGCAGAAGCTTCAAACGCAATCATTCTTGGCTTTAACGTACGTGCTGATGCATCTGCTCGTCGTGCAGTTGAAGCCGCAGCAGTTGACCTACGTTACTACTCAATCATTTACCAATTGATTGACGAAGTGAAACAGGCAATGGGCGGTATGCTTGCTCCAGAATTCAAGCAAGAGATCATTGGTCTTGCTGAAGTTCGTGACGTGTTTAAGTCACCGAAACTGGGCGCAATCGCTGGCTGTATGGTTACTGAAGGTCTAATTAAGCGCAACAACCCTATCCGTGTTCTACGTGATAACGTTGTTATTTACGAAGGTGAACTAGAGTCACTACGTCGCTTTAAAGATGACGTTCAAGAAGTTAAGAATGGCTACGAATGTGGTATCGGCGTTAAGAACTACAATGACGTTCGCGTTGGTGACCAAATCGAAGTATTCGAAATCGTTGAAATTCAACGTACTCTAGACTAATTGACTAAAATTACTCATATTATCTTTGATAGATAAGTAGTAATTGGTTGTTGAATACACCATGGGGGGCTGGCTTTGACCAACCCCCCATTCTTTCTATATAAGAGAAAAGATATGTCAAAAGAATTTAGCCGCACGCAGCGTGTTGCACAGCAGCTGCAAAAAGAATTAGCAATGATCCTTCAACGTGAAGTTCGTGACTCTCGCCTTGGCATGGTGACGATCTCAGACGTAGAAGTCTCTCGTGACCTTGCTTACGCAAAAGTGTTCGTGACTTTCCTATGTGTAGGTGAGCAAACACCAGAATCATGCCTAGCGGCACTACGTGAGCATGAAGTTCACATTCGCATGATGCTTGGTAAGCGTATTCGTCTGCGTCTAACTCCAGAAATCCGCTTCTACTACGACAACACGCTTGTAGAAGGTATGCGTATGTCTAACCTAGTAACCGAAGTGGTTAACTCAGACAAGCAGAAGCAAAAGAACTCTGGCCGTGAGGACGAAGAATAATGGCTCGTCGTCGTAAAGGTCGTCCAATTAATGGTGTTATCTTGTTGGATAAACCAACAGGTATCTCTTCCAATGATGCACTGCAAAAAGTAAAGCGAATCTACTTTGCTGAGAAAGCGGGTCACACTGGTGCGTTGGACCCACTAGCGACGGGTATGTTGCCGATCTGTTTAGGTGAAGCAACCAAGTTTTCTCAGTTCCTACTGGATTCAGACAAACGCTATCGCGTGATCGCGAAACTTGGCGAACGTACTAACACTTCAGACTCTGATGGTGAAGTGGTAGAAACGCGACCAGTAGATGTGACTCTCGAGAAACTAGAAGCGAGTATCGAGAAGTTCCGTGGCGAATCTGACCAAGTGCCTTCGATGTTTTCTGCTTTGAAATACCAAGGCAAACCTCTGTACGAGTACGCTCGTAAAGGTATCGAAGTTCCACGTGAGTCTCGTAAAATCACCGTTTACGAAATCGTTCTTCACCGTTTTGAAGGTGATGAAGTTGAGATGGAGGTGCACTGTTCAAAAGGCACTTACATTCGTACTATCGTCGATGACTTGGGCGAAATGCTCGGTTGTGGTGCTCACGTAACGATGCTGCGCCGCACAGCTGTAGCCAAGTACCCTTACGAGAAAATGGTGACTCTTGAGCAGCTTAATGAGCTACTTGAGCAAGCTCATCGTGAAGAAATCGCTCCTCGCGAGTTGCTCGATCCATTGCTTATGCCAATGGACACTGCAGTTGAAGACTTACCTGAAGTAAACCTAATTCCTGAATTAGCAGATATGGTTCAGCATGGCCAACCGGTTCAAGTATTAGGTGCACCAGAGCAGGGGTCTCTGCGCCTGACTATGGGCGAAGAGCGTTTGTTCATCGGTGTTGGTGAAATGAACGATGATGGTAAGATCGCACCAAAACGTTTAGTCGTTTTCCGCGACGAAGAGTAATCTCTATCTCACTTGAAAAATACCGGCATTTAGGCCGGTATTTTTATATTGCGCCTATAAGCAAACTTCCTTATAATTCGCGCTTCTCGTGTCGGCTGAATCAGAGATTGGCTGGCACAAACATTAACTTACTCTTATTAGGAGAGAATTATGTCTCTGAATGCAGAAACTAAAGCAGCAATCGTTGCAGAATACGCACAATCTGAAGGCGACACTGGTTCACCAGAAGTTCAAGTAGCTCTACTTACAGCTTCTATCAACCACCTACAAGGTCACTTCAAAGCTCACAAAGGCGATCACCACAGCCGTCGTGGTCTTCTACGTATGGTTTCTCGCCGTCGTAAGCTTCTAGATTACCTAAAAGGTAAAGATCTAGCTCGCTACCAAGACCTAATCAAGCGTCTAGGCCTACGTCGCTAATAAGTCTTGCCCCTAATTTATTTTTTGACTGCTATAGCTTAGCCAAATCATCCTTAAGCCGTTATAATACTGGCGGCTTAATCTTTTGATACCGTTCTAGATGAGTGATTAGTCGCTGTTTAGTCTGGTATATTAGATTTTTATTAAACTCATAGCATTACAGTCAACCTCGTCGACCAAAAGGTCGCGGCTATTAAAAAGAAATTTAGGTAAGTTTCTTTTCACTAGTCGCGATTCGTAATGCCTTGAGTGTTTATTAACACACCTAAGCGGCTATTTATCGGTGCGCTTAGAAACAAGGAATAACAATGTTCGAAAAACCAGTTGTTAAAACGTTCCAGTACGGTAACCACACGGTTACTCTAGAAACTGGCGTTATCGCACGTCAAGCTACAGCAGCAGTTATGGTTACAATGGACGATACAGCAGTATTCGTTTCAGTTGTTGGTAAAAAAGAAGCAGTAGCGGGTCAAGATTTCTTCCCACTAACTGTAAACTACCAAGAGCGTACTTACGCTGCAGGTAAAATCCCAGGTGGCTTCTTCAAACGTGAAGGTCGTCCATCTGAAGGCGAAACGCTAACTGCTCGTCTAATCGACCGTCCAATCCGTCCACTATTCCCGGACGCGTTCAAAAATGAAGTGCAAGTTATTGCAACGGTTGTATCTGTAAACCCAGACGTTCAACCAGATATCCCAACAATGATTGGTACATCTGCGGCTCTTGCTATCTCTGGTATTCCATTCAATGGTCCTATCGGTGCAGCACGTGTTGGTCACATCGATGGTCAGCTAGTTCTTAACCCTAGCCAAACTGAGCTAAACGCATCGCGTCTAGATCTAGTGGTTGCAGGTACAGAGTCTGCGGTACTAATGGTTGAGTCAGAAGCTGACAACCTAACTGAAGAAGAAATGCTAGCAGCAGTTGTGTTCGGTCACGATCAACAGCAAGTTGTAATCAACGCTATCAACGAGTTCAAAGCTGAAGTTGCTACTCCAGCTTGGGATTGGGTTGCTCCAGAAGAAAATACAGCACTTAAGACTAAGATTGCTGAACTTGCTGAAGCTAAGCTTGTTGAGGCTTACCAAATCACTGAGAAAATGGCTCGTTACGACCGCATCCATGAGATTGCAGCAGAAGTAAACGAAGCACTGCTTGCTCAAGATCCTGAAGCGGATACTAAAGAAATCCACACAATCTTCCACGATCTAGAGAAGACTGTTGTGCGTCGTAGCATCATCGCGGGTAACCCTCGTATCGATGGTCGTGAGAAAGACATGGTTCGTGCGCTAGACGTACGCACTGGTGTTCTTCCACGTACACACGGCTCTGCGCTATTCACTCGTGGTGAAACTCAGGCTCTAGTGACAGCTACTCTAGGTACTCAACGTGATGCACAAATCATCGATGAGCTAACTGGTGAGCGTAAAGATCACTTCCTACTACACTACAACTTCCCTCCATACTGTGTGGGTGAGACTGGTTTCGTAGGTTCTCCTAAGCGTCGTGAAATCGGCCACGGTAAACTGGCTAAGCGTGGTATTGCAGCTGTAATGCCATCTGTTGACGAGTTCCCATACACAGTTCGCGTTGTATCAGAAATCACGGAATCTAACGGTTCATCTTCAATGGCGTCTGTATGTGGTACATCTCTAGCACTTATGGATGCTGGTGTGCCAATCAAAGCATCTGTTGCGGGTATCGCGATGGGTCTTGTGAAAGAAGGCGATGACTTTGTTGTTCTTTCTGACATCCTTGGCGACGAAGACCACCTAGGTGACATGGACTTTAAAGTAGCAGGTACTAGCACTGGTGTTACTGCACTTCAAATGGACATCAAGATCGAAGGTATCACTAAAGAGATCATGCAAATTGCGCTTAACCAAGCACAAGGCGCACGTAAGCACATCCTATCTGTAATGGATGAAGCGCTTGCTGGTGCTCGTGACGATATCTCTGAGTTCGCTCCGCGTATCCACACAATGAAGATCAGCGCAGAGAAGATCAAAGACGTTATCGGTAAAGGTGGTGCAGTTATCCGTGCTCTAACTGAAGAGACTGGTACAACTATCGAAATCGAAGACGACGGTACAATCAAGATTGCAGCAACTGAAGGTGCAGCAGCGAAAGAAGCTATCCGCCGTATCGAAGAGATCACTGCTGAAGTTGAAGTAGGCCGTATCTACACTGGTAAAGTGGCTCGTCTAGCTGACTTTGGTGCGTTTGTAACGGTTCTACCAGGTAAAGATGGTCTAGTACACATTTCTCAAATCGCTGAAAAACGCGTTGAGAAAGTGTCTGACTACCTAACTGAAGGTCAAGAAGTTCAAGTTAAAGTTCTTGAAATCGACCGTCAAGGCCGTGTACGTCTAAGCATGAAAGAAGCGGTAGAGAAGCCTGCTGAAGAAGCGGCTGCAGAAGCACCAGCAGCGAAAGAAGAGTAATCTGAAACTCGCCTTTCGGTCTTTTATTAGCTTAAGAGCCTGAAAGCATGCTATAAAGGGGAGCATTTTCGCTCCCTTTTTTTTGGCCTGTTTCGAGGAGTTTGACCTCAAATGAGGTTATTTATCCTATAGTGCATTAAGGAAACAGACCCAAGGCGGTCCAAACAGGAGTATCAATTAGTGAAATGGTTTCAAACCGCAAGTTTATGTGTTGCTATCGCGCTGACCGGTTGTGCAAATACTTCTCAGCATTCAGCTCTGAAGTGGCTTTACCCACCAATGGCTGTGCCTTTACAACCGAGCGTTCAACAAGAAGTTCAAATTGCGCGTTTATCACAACTACTGCAGCGCCCTGATCTCAGCGATGAAGTGCGTGCCAAAATGCACTATGAACGTGGTAATTACTACGACAGCGTTGGCTTGCGTGACCTTGCTCGTTTGGATTTCAACCAATCATTGCAGTTGAACCCAGCTCAGCCAGATATATTTAATCTTCTCGGCGTTTACTTTACTCAGGTTGGAGAGTTTGATGCGGCATACGAAGCATTTGATTCAACACTCGAACTTGCACCAGATAACTCTTACGCAGAGCGCAATCGGGCGATAGCGCTATACTACGGCGGTCGTATTGATTTGGCCTTGGAAGATATGACCAAGCATTATCAAGAGATGCCAAGCGATCCATTTCGCGCATTGTGGTTATACATCATTGAAGCGGATCAAAACCCTGAGCAAGCAAAAGCAAACCTTCAGCAGCGTTACCAACAAGATCGCAGTGAAGAATGGGGTTGGGTGTTAGTCGCTCTTATGCTGCGCGATGTTTCTGATGAAGCGGCTCTTGCTGCGATTATGGATGGGACGCGAGAAAACTATCGCCTTGCTCAGCGATTGACGGAAACCTATTTTTATCTCGGTAAACGTCATCAATTGGAAGGTGACATCGCCAGCGCGATTTCGTTGTATAAGCTCGCCATTTCGTTGAATGTGTACGAGTATGTTGAGCATCGTTACTCTTTCTTGGAGTTAGCACAAATTTATGACCAACTTCAGCAAGATAGGTTGGCCAAGCTAAAAGCCACCGAGCAACAAGAACAGCAATAATGATAAAGCCGCTTCCATAAGCGGCTTTTTTTACGCTTGATGATTGAGATAACTCGCTTTAGAATAGTTAGCCTTGCTAACTAATTGGTGAATCTTTATGGCTTTAGAAGAGAGTTTGATCGATTTGGAGCGTTTTTGCGCCAAAGCTTGGCGTGTTTACGCTAAAGAAGATCCATTGTCTCATCTTAGCTTTAACGAATTTGATTACTTACGCGTAATTCAGGTGTTTCCTGAAGGCGTTCGTATTACTGATCTTGCCGACGAGTTACAGGTAACCAAACCTTCTGCCTCCAATATGGTGGTGCGTTTAGAAAAGAAAGGGTTAGTGAAGCGTATTGCTTGCAATGAAGATGCTCGCGCAAAGCGTGTCTTATTGACGGAAGAGGTCGCTGAAAAAATGTCTTTAGAACAAATTGTTTATAAGGATATTTCGGATCAAATGATGCTAAAGCTAAACGAACAAGAAGCCAAACAATTGCAGTCGCTACTCAATAAAGCGCTTGGAAATTAATTCAAAAATTCATTTATTTAACTATTTAGTTAGCTTTGCTAACTATTGGTGAGAATCATGCAAAACTCCATTTATAAACAGTTTTGGAAATATACCATTCCAACTGTCGCAGCCATGTTGGTCAATGGGCTGTACCAAGTCGTCGACGGTTTACGTTGGCGCTGACGGATTGGCGGGCATCAATGTTGCTTGGCCAGTGATTGGTAGCATTCTGGGAATAGGGATGATGGTTGGTGTGGGAACGGGAGCCCTGACTTCCATCAAGCAAGGAGAGCAAGATCAACAAGGTGCGAAACGGGTCTTAACCACAGGCTTGCTATTTTTGTTGGCCCTGATGCCTATTGTCGCAACGATTCTATTTTTCTTTGCTGATGACTTTATTCGTTGGCAAGGCGCTCAGGGGCGAGTGTACGAGTTGGGCTTGCAATATCTCCAGATACTAATCGTCGCGTGTATTTTTTCACTTGGCTCTATTGCGGTTCCATTCTTGCTACGTAACGACAACAGCCCTAACTTAGCTACAATTTTGATGGTGATAGGTGCAATCATTAATATTGTGTTGGACTATGTTTTCATTGCTTGGATGAACTGGGAGCTAACAGGAGCGGCTATTGCGACCGCATTGGCACAGATGGTTGTCACCGTGCTAGGTGTGGGCTACTTCTTCTCTTCTAAAGCGAAGTTACGTCTAACATTTAGAGAGTTGAAAGTGCAATTGGATGCTATTCCTAAAATTGTGCTTATCGGGACATCCAGCTTTTTTATGTACGCTTATGGATCTACGATGGTAGCTCTGCACAACGCGTTATTCGCACAATACGGCAGCCCGCTTTTGATCGGCGCTTACGCCATTTTAGGCTATATCGTGACGGTCTATTATCTCGTGGCGGAAGGCATTGCCAATGGTATGCAGCCTTTGGTGAGCTACAACCATGGCGCACGAAATCAAGATAACATTCGTAAGTTGCTACAAATTGCTATGGGGACATCGGTTTTAGGTGGTGTTGTGTTCGTGGTATTGATGAACCTTTTCCCGTACCAGCTCGTATCCGTCTTTAATGACGCGGATCAGCAGCTTATCGAAAGTGCTGTGGTGGGAATTCGTCTCCACATGTTCGCACTGTTTCTGGATGGTTTCTTAGTGGTAGCAGGGGCTTACTATCAATCGGTCAACAAAGGCAGTAAGGCGATGTTTGTGACGGTAGGTAATATGCTTATTCAACTGCCGTTCTTGTTCATCATGCCAAAACTGTTGGGTGTGACAGGCATTTGGATTGCATTCCCGCTATCCAACATTGCGTTAAGTCTGGTTGTGATGAGTATGCTTTGGCGTGATATCAAAAAGTTGATGGTGGATAGGCCAGTAGAACCGAGCATCCAAGCGTCTTAAGTTGGTAGCAGAAAAGCGAGGCTAGTGCCTCGCTTTTTACTTTGTCGGAAGAGTTAAATGTTCTTCACTTCTAAGCCAGCCAATTGATGCCAGTAACCGTTGCATTGGCGGCTTGATAGTTTGTCTGGATTTGAGCCTTGCTCGTTAGAACGGAAGCGATCCAATTCTGAGAAGGTACTTACGCCTAATGGACTCAAGCGAACGACATCAACGAGTCCTTGCATGCTTGGCAGATCGTTGATCAGGTTGTAACAGTAGCCCGATTGCGTTTGGATGCCATTCAAGTTGAAGACTTCTTGCCCCTCTTGGCTGCTTACTTGGATACCGGTTGGGTATTTGATGCAGCAAGTTTCGCAATCATCCTTCGCTTTATTTTCTGCACGCGCCGTGAAGCAGCGAGCCGAGTAGGCTAATGGCAAATAGCCGTGGCTAAAGACTTCGACTTCGAATTTGTTACGAATCCCTAAGTCTTCACATTGTGTCAGAGTATCGTTTAGCCATTCACGAGATAGCTCAACCGGCATACACCAACGAGTCATCCCTTGTTTTAAAAACAGGTTCAAGGTGTGTGCGTTGTAAGTGTTAATTGCTGGGCCAACGACAAATGGGACTTTGTGTTCAGACGCCAGTTGAACTGCGGACACGTCATTTGCTTCAATCGCAAAGTCACCATTATCGATATACTTCTTCATGATATTGACTTCGCTTGGTGCTTCCAACAATGCCATGGTGGAAAGTACCACTTGCTTACCGGATGCCGACAGGTCTTTGGCAATATCGAACCAATGAGCAGGTTTCATCTCGCGACGTTTTGAACAAACGGTTTCACCCAAGTAGATAATGTCTGCCGAGCTTTCTTTCGCTTGTAAGTAAAATGCTTCGATATCTTGTTTTGGCCAAAAGTACAGCAGTGGGCCAAGTGCGTATTTCATTGAATTTTCCATCTTAACCTCTACTGCCATTTACGGTGGTATGCACCCAACGTGGTTTGCGTACCTTCAGAAACGTTCGCCAGGGCTGCATCCCAAGCTGCTTCGACTTGGTAAGCTTCTGGGTTTGCTTGGTAACGATCAATTGCTGCGCGCCAAGTGCGAGTAACTTGCTCTACATAGGCAGGGCTGCGTTGACGGCCTTCAATTTTTACCGACGCTACGTTTGCTGCAAACAGTTCAGGAAGCATAGAGAGAGTATTTAAACTGGTTGGTTCTTCCAGCGCGTGGTAACGTTTTTTCTCGCCTTCAATTTCAGCTTCAAAGCGGCCTTTACAAAGCGTTGGATAGCCTGCGTTTTCACCCGCGCAGTAACGGTCGATCAAAATGTTGTTTAATCGAGACTCCAAGCCTTGTTCAGTTTCTTGCCAGCGCACGTATTTCGCTGGAGAGCAGGCTCCGACCGTATTTGGTGATTCACCCGTCATGTAAGACGACAAGTAACAACGACCTTCAGACATGATGCACAGACTGCCAAACGCAAATACTTCCAGCTCGACATCACTGGTGATGTTGCGCGACAGTTGTTTTACCTGATGAATGGACAGCACGCGAGGCAATACCACACGTTTAACGTTGAAGTTTTGCTTGTAGAAATCAATCGCAGCTACGTTGGTAGCAGAAGCTTGCACGGAAAGGTGTAGCTCAAGCTCAGGGTATTTGCGAGCAGCGTACTCAAGAACAGCAATGTCAGCGACAATCAGTGCATCTACGCCCAATGCCGCTGCGTTATCGACGGCGTTCGTCCAGCGTTCAAAACCGTTTGGATGAGCAAAGGTATTGAGTGCAACGTGGATCTTTTTGTTGTGGTCATGCACATATTGCACGGCCTTTTCTAGTTTTTTACCGTTGAAGTTCAAACCAGCAAAGTGACGCGCGTTGGTATCGTCTTTGAAGCCGATGTACACGGCATCTGCACCGCAATCAATCGCGGTTTTTAGCGCAGGCAGGTTACCCGCAGGACACAAGAGTTCCATATGCTCACAATCATAGAGAAGGAAAAGGTGCCCGCATTTTATGAAGAATTATGAATAGCTAATTTGACCTAAGTTAGGTTTAGCTCAATAAACTCAATATTTACCCCTTGAGAGTAGGGGTAAAGGTTTGATTTGACGAAGTAGGGGGATCAGTTTTTGTGGCGGCGGTTTTGCACAAACAACTCTTCGATTTCATGTTTTGGCTGAGGTCGGTAGAAATGAAAACCTTGAATCGAGTTACATTGAAGGTTGGAAAGCAAAGTAGCTTGCTGATGCGTTTCTACGCCTTCTGCAACGACCGTTAATTCCAAAGATTTGCCCAAGTTGATGATGTTCTCGATGACGGTCACCTGTTTTGGCAGGGCATCAATGTCATTAATGAACGCACGGTCGATTTTTAGTTCATCAATCGGGAAACGAGCTAAATAAGACAGCGACGAGTACCCAGTACCAAAGTCGTCGATCGACAAAGCAAAGCCCAGCTTTTTAATCGCATTCAGCATTTGCAGCGTATGTTCGCTGTCACTCATCACCGCGCTTTCCGTTAGTTCAAACGTGATGCAACTTGGATCAAGTTCGGTTGTGCGCAGCAGCTTCTCCATAAAGTCGATCAACTGAGGGTTGCCAAACTGTTCTGGAGACAAGTTGATCGCGACGCGACCCGGCAAAATGCCTTGTTGCTTCCAGCGTTTTACGGTGTTGAATACATCACGCATCACCACGCGGCCAAGATGCTCAATCAAACCTGCTCGTTCCGCCACAGGAATAAATGATCCTGGGCTAATGTAGCCCTCAACCGGATGTTTCCAACGAACTAAAGCCTCTGCGCCATTGATACTGAAATCACGGGCGTTCACTTTGGGCTGATACCAAACTTCAAGACCATTTTGCTGCAGGGCTTTTTGCAGTTCGATTTCGAGCCACAAACGCATACGCGCTTCTTTGTTCATTTGGTCATTGAATTTGATCAGACGGTTTCGCCCGCGATCTTTGGCTTCGTACATTGCGGTATCGGCGTTTTGTAGCAAGATACGAGCATCCTGCCCATCTTCCGGATAGCGGACGCTACCGATTGAGCAAGCAAGACGTTTACTGAAGTGGTGCAGATCAAAAGGTTGGTTTATCAAAGAAATAATGCGATCTGATAACACTTCTGCCATGCGTGAGTTTTCTGGCTCAGGAAGAATGATGCCGAACTCATCACCGCCAAGATGGCCGATGATCGCTTGGTTTGGCAGCAGTCGTTTTAAACGCGCAGAAACTTCTTGGATGACTTTGTCACCGATGTGATGACCCAGCGAGTCATTAATGTTCTTAAAGTTATCGATATCGAGGTAAAACACCAATAGCGGTGTTTGGCTTTTGATCAGTTGTTCTAGGCGCTTGGTGAAACCAAATCGGTTATACAGTTTGGTTAAAGAGTCGATATGAGAATCTTCACTGGAGGCCGACGACAAGTGTTTTGGTGTGTCATCCGCATCTTGGATAAGAATAATTTGAGATTCACTGCCTAGAATTGCCGTCGAGTCCGCATGCAATTGGACTTTGCGCTCAAATCCGCAACGCGCGCTAGTCAGGCAAACAAACGGTTTGTCCGAAATAAGCGTGCAGAGTCGGTGACTGAAAACTTTTTTGGTGTTTTCGTCGATGAACAAGCGAGAGAGCTCTTCACCGAGCAGCTCGTGAGGGGAGTTAAGCCCAAGCAGACGAGCCGAAGCAGGGTTTGCTGAGATGATGATGTCATCTTCAATCAGCAGCAGGCCATCGGGCAATAATTGGGTCAGCTTGGCAAATTTGTTTTCGGCTTCTTCCAGAGAGCGGACAAGTATTTGCTTTTCGGAGGTGTCGACGGCGTGAAACACCACGAAACGTACCTCGTTACCTTCATACACTGGTGACAAACTAAAGTGAAGGCTGGTCTCTAAATCGGTTTCATCTAAGGTAATTTCAGCTTCGACATGCACGCCTTTGAATGCGCGTTGGTAGTAAGGTGCCAGCTTCTTATAAAACTGCTCACCTAGCACCTGGCAATCGTTTAACCCGATGATTTCTTCATGATTTAAGCCTGCAATATCACAATAGCGGTCACTCACCATTCGATAATTGTGTTTTTTATCAAGAATGGCAAAAAAGAAAGGGCTATTTGAGGTTAGCGTGGCAAACCAATGTTGTAATTGCTGGGAAGGCATTAGGGTATTACCGATCTCCAATGAGCCAGATTAATTCGTCCGTGTAATCAAAAGCGCTACCCTGGCGAACATGCCGCCGTGCTTCTCAAGCCTGCATAGTGAGTCATTTTTAAGTGGTTGACTCGGCTTTATTCTGTGACTTGATATCACGAGGATACGCTCGGATAACTATAACTTTGAAAATACGGTTATTAAAGCGTTTATCAAGCTGTTCGCATCAATAATACACGTAAGGTCAAAAAACGATACGTTAGTGGGCAATAAACCACCAACTGAAAACAAACAGTTTATTGATACATAACAGGTATCGCGGTGGTGCGATTGCGTAATATGAGCGACCTAATGACAAAGTAACGGATAATGAACGTGTTAAACAAGATTCGCAGTCAACTAGTAAAGAACGCAGCCAGCATTTTGCGTTCTCCAGTCCAGTTATTACCACAAACAGTTCAACAAAAAGCCTTGCTTGAAGGGCTGAAAATGGTATTCAAAGAAGCGTTAGAGGATGGCGACTTTGAATTCCTTGAAGACAAGTGGTTAAAAGTTGCGATTAAAGACTTGAACTTAGCATGGTACATCAGCTATCAAGATGAAAAATTAGTCGTCGCTGAAAAACCAGTTCAGGAAGATGTGAGTTTTAGTGGTAATCTAAACGACCTAGTACTGATTGCTGGTCGTAAAGAAGACCCTGATACACTGTTCTTCCAACGTCGCCTCTCAATTGAAGGTGACACTGAGCTTGGCTTAGAAGTGAAAAACTTGATGGACAGTGTCGACTTAGAGCAGTTACCAAAAGCAATGCAAGTAGCGCTGAACCAACTGGCTGACTTTGTCCAAAAAGGGGTTCAAGAGCCTGCACAACAACCCGGAGTAGCGAATGCTTATTCGAACTGAAGCCCCAGCTGACATTCTGACCATTGACCGCCTATTGAAACATGCGTTTCCAACCGATGCAGAAGCCAACTTGGTGATGCGTTTACGTGAAAACGGCAAGCTGACCTTGTCGCTGGTGGCGTGTACGGATGAAGGTGAGGTAATTGGCCATGCTTTATTTAGCCCAGTTACATTAAATGGTGAAGATTTGTCGTGGCAAGGGCTTGCACCATTGGCTGTTCATGAGAACTATCGCCGTCAAGGCATTGGTGCTGAACTCATTAAAGAAGGTTTCGAATCTTTGCGTGATTTCGGTTATCCAGTCTGTGTCGTGTTGGGTGAACCTGACTACTATGCACGACAAGGTTTCAATGCTGGTGAAGAGATGGGCTTTGAATGCGCTTGGGAAGTGCCTGAAGGTGCGTTTCGAGTAGCTGAACTCGTCGAGGGCCAATGTGCAGGACGTTCTGGACGTATTGATTACGCGCCTGAGTTCTCAGAGCTTTAAATACTGAAACAGCCCGCTGAAATAGCGGGCTGTTTGCTTTTCATCAGTCAATCGACAAGCATGATGTTTATTGAGCGTTTTTGGTTCTTTTTTTGCCCCAGATTTCGACTTTTGCTTTTTTGCTGACACCCAACACGTCGAGCTTCATATTTCCCCAACTGCTGTATTTCATTTCAAGGTGCTTAAGTTTCGCGTCCTCCGCTCCTGGTAGTGTCCAAGCTCGCGTTGACATTCCGTTGGTGAGCGTGCCCATTGATGTGAGTTTTTTCTCGCTGCCGTCGGTCATGGTGACTTTGATGTCTTTTAAATCGACGGTGCCTTGAATGCACTTTATTTTGATTTTACTGAAGTTACGGTTTTTGAGCAGACTATTTGGCGTAACGGTGTCTGTCTCCGTTTGGAAGTTGACGGTCTTGGTTGCGATCAGCTCCCAGTCATCATTATTGCTGCTCGCAAATGTGGAAAAACTGATGGTCGCTACCATCATCACAGTAAAGAGTGATTGGAAAAGCTTCATAACACCTCTGACTTTTTGATAGGATTGCCTCGTTCAAACAGGTGACGAAAAATGTCAATTAACGAGAAACAGTATTTACACGAAATGGGAATCACCTCGTGGGAGTTGATTCACCCAGAAAGGTTGGCAGGCTATCAACCGCCAACTATAGATTTGCCAAGTTCTTGCAAACTTCTGCTGGTCTCACCCATCTGTCCTACGAATGAGACAGCGATACTGTTCGAGAAGATACTTAAAAGTATGAAATTAACGCTTGAACAAGCCATGCATATCGAGCCTGAGCGCCTTGCAATGCTTGGTGAACATCAGTTGGAGTGGGTATGGTTTGCAGGCTGTGAAAGTAACAGTATGGAAAATGCTAAGCAGCTAACCTCGCCGTTATTGCAAGACATTGATGGCAACAATGAACAAAAACGCGCACTTTGGCAGCAAATTTGTTCTTACTCGTAACGTTTGTAAAAGATCGAATACCAAGCTCTATTGTGGCGCGGTATTTCGACCTAATAGGTTAAATCATGACGATTGAAATTCTCCCAATGTGCAGTGAGCATGTGGAGCAAGTTTGGCAAATTGAACAGCAAGCGCATTCTCACCCATGGGCAGAGTCGTTAGTGCGCGATTTGTCGAGTCGCGGTGCGTGCCATCACGTGATGGTCGAAGACGGCTCGGTAGTTGGCTACTTTTATGCACAAAATATTGTGGGTGAAGTGACGTTACTCAATATTGCGGTTGCCCCTGCTCTACAAGGAAAAGGCTACGGTCAAAAGTTATTGGATGCCTTTTTGAATCACTGTGAGCAAGCCAAAGCAGACAGCGCGTGGCTAGAAGTAAGAGAAAGTAACCATCCTGCGATTCATATTTATGAGCAAGCTGGTTTTAACGAAGTGGATCGTCGTTATGATTACTATCCTGCCAAAACAGGCAATGGAAAAGAAGACGCGATCATCATGAGTTATCTCTTCTTTAACTAGACGTACTACTCGGGAAGTTGCCCCTAAAGCAATAATAGGCGAGAATACCGCGCAAAATTGAATCTACAAAAAGCGTGTTTGCTTTTCAGCAGGCATTCAGACATCAAAGAAGACCAGTTTCATGTCAAATACACCTTTTCTAAGCGAAGTTTCTAAACGTAGAACGTTCGCTATTATTTCTCACCCGGATGCGGGTAAAACAACCATTACCGAAAAAGTCCTTTTATTCGGAAACGCGATCCAAAAAGCAGGTACTGTAAAAGGTCGTGGTAATGCACAGCACGCAAAATCTGACTGGATGGAAATGGAAAAGGAACGTGGTATCTCGGTAACCACTTCTGTGATGCAGTTCCCGTACAACGATTGCCTAGTAAACCTGCTTGATACTCCAGGACACGAGGACTTCTCGGAAGATACTTACCGTACTCTAACGGCAGTTGACTCGTGTTTGATGGTTATCGATGCGGCGAAAGGTGTCGAGGATCGTACTCGTAAGCTAATGGAAGTAACACGTCTGCGTGATACGCCAATCGTAACTTTCATGAACAAACTTGACCGTGACGTTCGTGATCCAATGGAAGTATTGGACGAAGTAGAAAACGAATTGGGTATGATGTGCGCGCCAATTACCTGGCCTATCGGCTGTGGTAAAGAATTTAAAGGTGTTTACCACATTCACCGTGACGAAACGATCCTTTATGAATCTGGCCACGGTCATGAAATTCAAGAAGTCCGCATCATCAAAGGTCTGGATAACCCAGAGCTTGATGAAAAAGTTGGTGAAAGCCTAGCGGCAAGCGTTCGTGAAGAGCTTGAGCTTGTAATGGGTGCATGTCCTGAGTTTGATAAAGAACTGTTCCTAACGGGTGAACTGACACCAGTTTATTTCGGTACCGCACTGGGTAACTTTGGTGTTGACCATATGCTAGACGGTCTGACTGAATGGGCGCCAGCGCCGAAAACGCGTCAAGCGGTTGAGCGTGATGTTGAAGCGACAGAAGATAAGTTCTCTGGCTTCGTATTCAAGATCCAAGCAAACATGGACCCTAAACACCGTGACCGTATCGCATTCATGCGTATCGTATCGGGTACTTACACTCAAGGTATGAAGATGAACCACGTTCGTCTAGGCAAACAAGTAAGTATCTCTGATGCGGTAACCTTCATGGCTGGTGACCGTTCACGAGCAGAACACGCTTACGCGGGTGACATCATTGGTCTGCATAACCACGGCACTATTCAAATTGGTGATACTTTCACGCAAGGTGAGTCACTGAAGTTCTCTGGTATTCCGAACTTTGCGCCTGAATTGTTCCGTCGTATTCGTTTGAAAGATCCATTGAAGCAGAAGCAGCTACTAAAAGGCTTGGTTCAGCTTTCTGAAGAAGGTGCGGTACAGGTATTCCGTCCATTGCAAAACAACGATCTGATCGTTGGTGCGGTAGGTGTGCTTCAGTTTGACGTGGTTGTGGCTCGCTTGAAGTCAGAATACAACGTTGAAGCAATCTACGAAGGCGTTAACGTAGCGACAGCTCGTTGGGTTGAGTGTGGCGATGCGAAGAAACTGGATGAGTTCCAGCGTAAGAACCAAGCGAACTTAGCATTGGATGGTGGTGACAACCTAACGTACATTGCCCCAACTATGGTTAACTTGAACCTTGCAAAAGAACGCTTCCCAGACGTTGAATTCCGTGCGACTCGAGAGCACTAATCAACCGCCGCGTTAAAGCAACTAGATTTTAAATCGCCCTTGGCTATAGACTTAGTCAAGGGCGTTTTTATATAAGGAAGAAAAATGAACTGGTTCAAACGTGGGTTAAAGCGTTACGACGATTGGTGCAAACAAATGGGATTAACGCCCGATCAAAAACGCAGCTGCGTCCCATATCGAAAAGATCCTGCCCATCAAAACGAAGAGAAGGGCGAAGCTCTGTCTTTTTCTGACTCTCCGTCTGCTGGCGTCGATAAAAAGTCTCAAGATGAAGTTCTTTGATACGCACTGCCACTTTGATTTTGATGTGTTTCAAGATGACTTTGCGCATCAACTTGAGCTTGCGAAAACGCAAGGCGTCGCAAGAATTCTGATTCCTTCCGTCGGCCCGCAAAATTGGGCTCGTATTCAAACGTTGGCAGAGCAACACGCCAATTTGTATTACGCGCTCGGTTTTCATCCGTATTTTCTAGAAGATAACGTTGAGCAGCACCTTTCAGAACTAGAACGCTATCTCAACCAAAAGTCGCCACAGTGTGTGGCAATCGGAGAGTGCGGACTAGACTTTGCAGTTAACGTAGATCCTGAGCTACAAGAAAGGGCGCTTGAAATTCAATTTGAGCTGGCAAGGCGTTTCAATCTTCCTGTCATTTTGCACAGCCGGAAAGCACACAATCGACTCATTCAAATGGTCAAAGCGGCGAAGTTACCTCGTGGTGGCGTTTTGCACGCGTTTGCTGGTAGTTATCAGCAGGGGATGGAGTGGGTCAGATTAGGTTTTTTCATCGGTGTTGGTGGAACCATTACCTATCCGAGAGCCCATAAAACTCGCGACGCAATTCAAAGATTACCACTC
Source organism: Vibrio sp. VP6 (assembly GCF_028823755.1). NCBI lineage: Bacteria > Pseudomonadati > Pseudomonadota > Gammaproteobacteria > Vibrionales > Vibrionaceae > Vibrio > Vibrio sp. VP6. The sequence continues at coordinate 167,845 of NZ_JAPEID010000001.1, read as the reverse complement.
GAAAATCTGGTTATAGAAACAGATGCTCCAGATATGCCTATACTTGGTTATCAAGGGGAGCCGAATCACCCTGCCAAACTCATTCATGTATTCAATGAGCTCGCAGAGTTGCATAGTGCGCGAAAGCAATCGATTGCCACTCGGCTGTGGGAAAATAGCAATTTTGCTTTCTCTATCTGTGAATAAAATCTAAAGATGTAGTCTGAAATAGAAAACGTTTCCCTGCTTATTGTGAGATAACTCACAAAGGTGGGTGAATCAATGATGAATCTTATAAGAAAGTGTGAGGGTGGCATTACTTTAATTGATTCTGCGTGAGTATAATTGCCCCCGCTTTATAGCTCCATTTTGTAACACGCCAATAAATAACTTATAAGGAAGTCATAAACTATGAGCCTGTTTATGAGCCTAGTCGGTATGGTAGTGCTTCTTGCTATTGCATTTGCATTTTCTAATAACCGTAAAGCTATCAATCTAAGAACTGTGGGTGGCGCATTCGCTATCCAATTCGCATTAGGTGCATTCGTACTTTATGTACCTTGGGGCCGTGATCTACTGAACGGTTTCTCTACTGGTGTTTCTAACGTTATCAACTACGGTAACAATGGTTCATCGTTCCTATTCGGTGGTCTTGTTTCTGACAAGATGTTCGAAGTATTCGGCGGCGGCGGTTTCATCTTCGCTTTCCGTGTTCTTCCTACACTGATCTTCTTCTCAGCACTGATTTCAGTTCTTTACTACGTTGGCGTAATGCAGTGGGTTATCAAGATTCTTGGTGGTGCACTTCAAAAAGCGCTTGGTACTTCTCGTGCGGAATCAATGTCAGCAGCAGCTAACATCTTCGTAGGTCAAACTGAAGCACCTCTAGTAGTTCGTCCATTCGTTCCAAAAATGACTCAATCTGAGCTATTTGCGGTAATGTGTGGTGGTCTAGCTTCTGTAGCTGGTGGTGTACTAGCAGGTTACGCATCTATGGGTGTTCCTCTAGAGTACCTAGTAGCAGCATCATTCATGGCAGCACCAGGTGGTCTACTGTTCGCTAAGATTCTTCACCCAGAGACTGATCAGCCTCACGAAGATATCGAAGAAGCAATGGACGGTGGCGACGACAAACCAGCTAACGTAATCGACGCAGCAGCGGGCGGTGCGGCTTCTGGTCTACAACTTGCGCTAAACGTAGGTGCAATGCTAATCGCATTCGTTGGTCTGATTGCTCTAGTTAACGGTATGCTAGGTGGCATCGGTGGTTGGTTCGGTATGCCTGAGCTAACTCTAGAACTAATCCTAGGTTACGCATTCTCTCCACTAGCATTCCTAATCGGTGTTCCATGGAACGAAGCTGTTGTTGCTGGTTCATTCATCGGTCAGAAACTAGTTATCAACGAATTCGTTGCTTACTTGAACTTCACACCTTACCTAGGTGACAGCGCTCAAGTAGTAGCAGCAACTGGTGAAGTAATGTCTGAGAAGACAACAGCTATCATCTCATTCGCACTATGTGGCTTCGCGAACCTTTCTTCTATCGCGATCCTACTTGGTGGTCTAGGTAGCCTTGCACCAAACCGTCGTTCAGATATCGCTCGCATGGGTATCAAAGCAGTTCTTGCAGGTACGTTGTCTAACCTTATGGCAGCGACAATTGCAGGCTTCTGCCTAAGCCTTGCAGCATTTTAATTAGAATCGGTTCTTAATATATAGACGCCGTTTTAAACCATGCCCTGTAGCAAGAGATTGCTGCGGGGCATTTTTCGTTTTTCAGGACCAAAATTTTTACGCTGAGTAAACCCAAGGCATTGGTTTACGCAGCCAATGGAATAGCGGCTTGGAAATTTTGAGATACAAACCGTTTGCGCTCTATTTGGTGCTACAGTTTTGCGGTGAATATCTATAATGTAGTAATCACGAGATCATGGTTACGATAACCACTTAATCATAGAGTGAATATTACATACTCGATGGGCAAATGAATTGCCCTGCAATATCAGATCTAATAGGCGTTTCGCTGTGTGATGTGATATTAAAGACACCGCAATCATAGATTGTTGTGCCATAGGCCAAACTGGTACTGTGCGGTGACAAGGATAGCAATTGGCATATGAATTTTTCGCTGTATATGCCGAGTCTTCAGGGAACCAAGTCCGTTCATAAATAGACTGTTTAGCCAATTTCTCACACTATCTCGACTTGTTGATTATAGTTAGAGAAGTGATGTGAGGCTGAGTAGTGAATTTTTTGAATATTGATCGGAGATAGAAATGAGCGATTTAAAAGCAGCAGCGCTACGTGCACTAAAACTTATGGACCTAACTACGCTGAATGATGATGACACTGATGCAAAAGTGATCTCACTATGTCATGACGCGAAAACAGCAGTAGGCAACACAGCTGCAATCTGTATTTACCCTCGCTTTATTCCTATTGCTAAGAAGACACTTCGTGAGCAAGGTACGCCAGAAGTTCGCATTGCAACAGTAACGAACTTCCCACACGGTAACGACGATATCGACATCGCTGTTGCTGAAACAAAAGCGGCTGTTGCTTACGGTGCAGACGAAGTTGACGTAGTTTTCCCATACCGCGCGCTAATGGCGGGTGATGAGAAAGTAGGCTTCGAACTAGTTAAGCAATGTAAAGAAGCTTGTGGTGACATTCTTCTTAAAGTGATCATCGAAACTGGTGAACTAAAAGAAGAAGCACTAATCAAGAAAGCATCTCAAATCTGTATTGAAGCAGGTGCTGACTTCATTAAAACTTCAACTGGTAAAGTGCCAGTAAACGCAACACCAGAATACGCTCGCATGATGCTTGAAGTTATTCGCGACATGGGTGTTGCAGAAACTGTTGGTTTCAAACCAGCAGGTGGTGTGCGCACTGCTGAAGACGCAGCGGCATACCTAGCAATGGCTGACGAAATCCTAGGTGACAACTGGGTTGATGCTCGTCACTACCGTTTTGGTGCGTCTAGCCTGCTAACCAACCTACTAAATACATTAGAAGTATCGGACGACGTCGCTGATCCAACAGCGTACTAATTCCAATAATACGTCTGAACGGTAGCACCTAAACGGGTGCTACCAAACCTCTTCTATCCTACTACAACCATGGCTCAAAAGAGCTTGGGAGGCACTAATGTATTTACCACAAGAAATCATTCGTAAAAAACGTGACGGCGAAGTCCTAACAGCCGACGAAATCAACTTCTTTATTCAAGGCGTAGCGAACAACACGGTATCTGAAGGTCAGATTGCGGCGTTTGCTATGACGATTTTCTTTAATGAAATGACCATGGATGAGCGCATCGCCCTAACGTGTGCAATGCGTGACTCAGGCATGGTAATCGACTGGAGCCACATGAACTTCGGTGGTCCAATTGTCGACAAACACTCAACCGGTGGTGTGGGTGACGTAACTTCTCTGATGCTTGGCCCTATGGTGGCAGCATGTGGCGGTTTCGTGCCTATGATCTCTGGTCGTGGCCTTGGCCACACAGGCGGCACGCTAGATAAACTTGAAGCGATTCCTGGCTACAACATCACACCAACGAACGAAGTTTTTGGTCAAGTAACCAAAGATGCGGGTGTGGCGATCATCGGTCAAACGGGTGATCTTGCTCCGGCAGATAAGCGCGTGTACGCGACTCGTGATATCACGGCTACCGTAGACAACATCTCACTGATCACGGCATCGATCCTGTCTAAGAAATTGGCAGCGGGTCTGGAATCTCTAGTGATGGACGTAAAAGTCGGTTCTGGCGCATTCATGCCAACTTACGAAGCGTCTGAAGAGCTAGCAAAATCTATCGTTGCAGTAGCAAATGGTGCAGGTACGAAGACTACCGCAATCCTTACGGACATGAACCAAGTACTGGCTTCTTCTGCGGGTAACGCGGTGGAAGTTCGTGAAGCGGTTCGTTTCCTAACAGGTGAATACCGCAACCCGCGTCTACTTGAAGTGACGATGGCATCATGTGCTGAAATGCTAGTGCTTGGCAAACTTGCTGAGAACACAGACGACGCACGCGCGAAACTGATGGAAGTGCTAGACAACGGTAAAGCAGCAGCTTGCTTCGGCAAAATGGTTGCGGGTCTTGGCGGTCCAGCTGACTTCGTAGAAAACTACGACAACTACCTAGAAAAAGCAGAAATCATCAAGCCAGTTTACGCGACAGAAACAGGCATTGTTTCTGCAATGGACACGCGTGCTATCGGCATGGCTGTGGTTTCTATGGGTGGCGGTCGCCGTGTTGCAACTGATGAAATCGACTACGCGGTAGGTTTTGATAACTTCATCCGATTGGGTGAAGTTGCTGATAGCGATAAACCTCTAGCAGTTATCCACGCTCGCAGTGAAGAGCAGTGGGAAGAAGCGGCAAAAGCACTACGCAGTGCAGTCAAAGTGGGTGGTGAATATACACCAACTCCAGAGGTTTACCGTCAAATTCGTGCAGAAGACATCTAAAAGATTAAGTAATTACATAAGGCCTACTCAACCATAATAATTCGCCGAGTGGGCCTAAGGAAAGAGCAATGAAAAGAGCATTTATTTTAGTACTAGACTCATTCGGTATCGGTGCAACTGCTGATGCAAAAGAATTTGGTGATGTAGGTTCAGACACTCTAGGTCATATTGCTGACCAGTGTGAAAAAGGCTTAGCAGATAACGACAAACGTCAAGGCGCACTTCGCCTTCCAAACCTATCTAAGCTTGGTTTGGCGATGGCACACAAAGAATCAACAGGTCGCTTTGCTCCTGGCCTAGACGCTGATGCAGAAATCATCGGTGCTTACGGTCACGCTGCTGAGCTTTCTTCTGGTAAAGACACTCCGTCTGGTCACTGGGAAATTGCTGGCGTACCAGTTCTGTTTGACTGGGGCTACTTCACAGATAAAGCAAACAGCTTCCCTAAAGAGCTGACTGACCGCATTCTTGAGCGTGCAGGTCTAGATGGCTTCCTAGGTAACTGCCACGCATCTGGTACTCAAGTTCTTGATGACCTTGGTGAAGAACACATGAAGACTGGCCAACCAATCTTCTACACTTCTGCGGACTCTGTATTCCAAATCGCATGTCACGAAGAGACATTCGGTCTAGATCGTCTACTAGAGCTTTGCCAAATTGCTCGTGAAGAACTAGAAGATTACAACATCGGCCGTGTAATCGCGCGTCCATTCATCGGTCCTGGTAAAGGTCAATTTGAGCGTACGGGTAACCGTCGTGACCTATCTGTAGAGCCACCATCAGCAACGGTTCTACAAAAGTTAGTCGAAGAGAAACAAGGCAATGTAGTTTCTATCGGTAAGATTGCAGACATCTACGCAAACTGCGGTATCACCAAGAAAGTGAAAGCGACAGGTATTCCTGCATTGTTCGAAGCAACGCTAGAGCAAATCAAAGAAGCGGGTGATAACACCATCGTATTCACTAACTTTGTTGATTTCGACTCCGCTTACGGCCACCGCCGTGATGTGGCGGGTTACGCTGCGGCGCTTGAGTACTTTGATGGTCGCATCAACGAAGTGCTCGAACTGATGGGTGAAGATGACGTGCTAATCCTAACGGCTGACCACGGTTGTGACCCAACATGGCCAGGTACTGACCATACTCGTGAGCACATTCCAGTATTGGTTTACGGTCAAAAAGTGCCAGCAGGCTCTCTTGGCCGCCGCGAAACGTTCGCAGATATCGGCCAAACATTGGCGAGCTACTTCGGTACTTCTCCAATGGATTACGGTAAGAATTTCCTATAATTAGGATATTAAAAACTAGGAGCTGAGTGCTCCTAGTTTTATGTTTGCAGTATGCAAGTACTGCTTGTCGGAAATGAGAATACTCTGGCTTACATCGCCTTAAGCGCGGAGCGCTAGAGAAAGGTTAAGGAAAAGAAAAATGGCAACTCCACATATCAATGCTGAAATGGGTGCATTCGCAGACGTAGTACTGATGCCAGGTGACCCGCTACGTGCAAAATACATCGCAGAAACCTTCCTTGAAGATGTTGTGCAAGTGTGTGATGTGCGCAATATGTTCGGTTACACAGGCACTTACAAAGGCCGTAAAATCTCTGTGATGGGCCACGGTATGGGTATCCCATCATGTTCGATTTACGCGACTGAGCTAATCAAAGACTTCGGCGTGAAGAAAATCATCCGTGTCGGTAGCTGTGGTGCGGTGAATGAAGACATCAAAGTACGTGATGTTGTGATCGGTATGGGCGCGTGTACGGATTCAAAAGTAAACCGCATTCGCTTTAAAGGCCATGACTTTGCGGCTATCGCAGACTACAAAATGGTTCGTGCAGCAGAAGATGCAGCAAAAGCACGTGGTATTGATGTGAAAGTCGGCAACCTATTCTCAGCGGAGCTTTTCTACACGCCAGATCCAGAAATGTTCGACGTAATGGACAAGTACGGCATTGTTGGTGTTGAAATGGAAGCGGCGGGTATTTACGGCGTAGCAGCAGAGTACGGCGCAAAAGCTCTGACAATCTGTACGGTTTCTGACCATATCAAAACTGGCGAGCAAACCACATCAGACGAGCGTCAAACAACATTTAACGACATGATGCTAATCGCGTTAGATTCAGTATTGCTAGGCGACGCAGAATAAGCGACAAAGATTCGTCTTCGCTTTCAAGAACTAAAAAAACAGCCCGCTCAAAGCGGGCTGTTTTTTTATTTGAAGTTGGCTGTTGGAATTACTTGGTCAGCAGCAAGTTTTCGGCTTTTTTACGGCGGATCGGCTGTCTACGTAAAATCATAATAAACAACATGCCACACACAAAACTCATCAAGACCATCATGTACATGTAACGATCACTCTTACGATAATGGTGATCAGAAATCGCCGTCACTCGGCCTGTCTCAAACGTCACACGTACAAAACCAATCACAGCACCATCAGCTAGGACTGGCTCGACCAATTGCTGGCGACCAATAGATGCGGTGGCCAGTGGGGTATCTAATCCTAGGACTTCACGGACAGACAGCGCCTCGTCACTCGATGCCAATCGCACACCTTGTGAGTCATAAATCGTGGCATCAAATACCAAACGGTCTTGCGCGAGCTGGTTGGTCAGCTTGAGCAATCGCTCTTGGTCTTTGGTTAATATCATTTCGCTGGCAGACAAAGATGCCTGCGAGATCAAAACCTTGGTGAGTGTTTCAAGCTGCTGCGCTTGAATCTTCTCGTTGCCCTTACTGATCACAACACTGTTTTTGATGGTGATGAATAACATCACGCACAGTAGGATTAGTGCCAGAATTCGCAGGGCATTCCTTACTGAGAACAAGGATTCACTCATGCTCTTTACTCATCCATTTAAAACAAAACAAAGACTTGCCTTTTTAGTTTGTTGAGGTAACGTTTTAGCAAAGTCATAAGGGATTATATACATGGACGCGTCAAAAAGCTTGCCTATCAGAAAACATACGACACTTTTAAACCGACTGCCCGAAACTCGATTTGCTACCCAGTTAGATAAAGCGAAAGCGAATTGGATCGTTTTTGCTGAATATCTTTCCCCTCGCCATTTTGAAGATATCGACTTCTTTACTGGTTTCTATAACCCGGTGTTAGAAACATGGAAAGTCGGTCAGTATGAAGTAGCATTGATGGCGGGCGAATTAACATCTCAACACGAAACCATCTTAAAAAGCCTCAACATTGATTATGCTTCTCTGAATGAAGTGCCGGATCTCTCTGCGCCTGGCTTAGTGGTGTTCGATATGGATTCCACTGCGATTCAAATTGAATGTATTGATGAAATTGCCAAACTGGCTGGAGTAGGGGAAGAAGTCGCCGAAGTAACTGAACGTGCGATGCAAGGTGAGTTGGACTTTGAACAAAGCTTGCGTCAACGGGTTGGTAAACTAAAAGGCGCAGATGAAGCGATTTTAGAGCAAGTGCGTTCTGAGCTTCCATTCATGCCAGACTTTGAAGCGTTGATTGCGACCTTTAAAGCGCTCGGTTGGAAAACCGCCATTGCATCTGGTGGGTTCACGTATTTCTCTGATTACATCAAAGAGAAAGTCGGTCTGGACTTCGCTCGTTCAAATCAGCTTGAGATCATTGACGGAAAGTTAACTGGGCAAGTGATTGGTGACGTGGTATCTGCGCAAACCAAGTCCGATATTTTGGTTGAACTGGCGGATGAATACGAAATTGAACAGCATAATACCGTTGCCGTTGGTGATGGTGCCAACGACTTAGTGATGATGTCCGCCGCAGGCCTTGGTATTGCCTACCACGCGAAACCTAAAGTAGAAGCGCAAGCACAAACCTCGGTGCGTTTTGCTGGGTTAGGTGGGGTGCTCTGTATTTTGTCTGGTGCGCTCGTGAAGCAGCAAAAAATCAGTTGGAAAGCGAAGCCTTAATAGAATCAGAAAGAAAAACTCCGCCTATCTTGGCGGTGTTTTTTTATTCCGTTAGTTCAAGTCGCACGACGACTTCTTCGGTTATGTCTTCAAACTCGCTGTAGCCAACCAAAGCCGTCAGCTCCTTTTCTAGTTTACTGGCTTGATGAACGCCAAACTGAGTAAGGTCACTCAAGTCCTGTCGTAGCAGCGACGTCATAGGATCAAAAATGGGTGCGGTGGACATTCGAAATACATAGAAATCGCCCATCATGCGCGCTTTTTTGATGAACTGAATTCGCGCTTTCACGCTATTAAATTCTTGGTGCAGTTTGGACTCGATAGCAGTGATCTTATTGCCGATTTTCGCTGCACTAATGTAGATGTCTTGGTGTCTTGCTTGTGCTCCGTCGACACGCTTAATTGGTTCTGCGATCAGCGTGCTAGAGCGGCCTTTAAAAATTGGCTCTAAAGAGAATTTTTGATCGTGACCTAAGCGCGCAAACAACTCAATGTGTTTTGGCAACGGCAGGTTCACCCCAACCACCGGAGTTTTTAGTGCCGACGCTGTACTTTTGCTGATAAAGATGGGTGTGCTTAACGTCCTTGATAGCAAAACGCTGTGTAGTCTTTCCAGTAATGCATTGCTTGGTAACATCTCTTTTTGTGGGATCAGCTTATCTTGGTTGTGTTCAATGATGCTGTTGAAGAAAGCGATCACACGGATCGTTTTGCTGTTTTCATCAATAACCAATTGTACGCTGCAACCGTCAGGGCTGACTCGAATAACGCGATATGGAACGGCCATGAGAGGCAGCTTTTTATCGTAAAGTTGTAACTCACGAAAGTTAACTTGCACTTCTTGTCCCGAGCGTAACATCGTTGGTTCATCTAAACGAATCCCTAAGCCTCGCTTAGAAATATCAACGGTTGAACCTGCTGCTTTTAACTCACCCGAACTGAGTTCAAGTGGCGTTTTGAATCGATAGCGTGGTTCTTTACGGCGCGATTGAGCATCGAAATAGATACCTTTAGGGTTGCCAGTGATTTTTCGAGGATGACGAAAGGCATTTAACGTGTTGGCTGGCAAACGCGGTTTTTCTGTTAATAGGTAATCTTGCCCCGACTTTTCGTCAGCGATTTCTTGCAAGATGCCGATATGAGTCAGTGACTGAGAGGTTTCGGCTAACTCTGGAGAGAATAGTGCGAGATCTTCTTTCTCTTGCTCAGATAACTCAAAAATAGAAATTCGAAACGCACGCCAACTTTCTCGCTTAGCCCCTAAATGCCAAAACAGCTGGCGTTGTTCGCGAGTCGCTTCGGGTCTAAGCATCGAGTAGAAGTACGTTTTGTTTTCATGTTCATGAGTAAACGAGTACAAAACGTTACTGGTGCCTTTCACACCTTGTTTGATCAAAGAAGCGACGCGTTGCTCGTTAAACAAGGAGCCAAAGACTTGTTGATTTCTCTCATCGTGCCAGTACTGCCACAACTTTTGGTTGTTTGGTGTCAGCATCGCTAGCTTGAGTTCGTTACCATCAAAAAACAGTGGTAAGTTGCTCGTGTGTTTGAGTGCAATGTGCTCATAACCGCGTGTGCGTGCACGAATGATTTTATCTTGGTTGTCATGACGTGCGCGTTTGGCGGCACTGTTTAATGCTTCGTCGATGACGCGCGCAACGACATTGGTTTCCGTTAGACGAATGGTTCGTAGATAGCGCACGGCATCATTTTCATAGCAATCGTCCACGGCCAATACTCGATACGACAGTGGCTTTTCGATGCCCGCGACTTGCGACTTGCCTGCAAACTCGGTAAACGAAACGTGAATGATTTCACCAAGGTTGTATTTAAATGCGCTCGGGACTTTAAATTTTGCCCCAGAGCTCGACAAATCGATGCTTAATCCATGAAGGATTTGCCCTTTGGCGCGGCGAATTTCTACCTGCGACTGAACCTTCAACCGCTTTTCTTGGCGTTTTAAGTCGTAACCGAGGTGAACCGGTTCTGCGAGAAAGGGGCTTTTAGGATCGGTTAATGAATGAGACTTTTCCTGTGTGGCGAGCTTGCTCATCACACGAAAGTTATTGCGCGTGTTGACCAATGCTTCCCACATGCCTTCGGTGTAGGTGCCAAACTTCTTAATGTTCTTGTGATAAGCATTAAAAGCGACATCGTCCAACCAATGCGAAATGCCATCTAAAACATATTCACGACATTCGCCTTTGACGCGACCACGTAAATCAATGCTCTTCTTACATGGTGCCATAAGACGGTTCAGTTCCATCTTCACTAAGATTTTGGCCGACGGCGGCTCTTCCTCGGTCAATTGACCAAGGACAAAATCAAAGTCTTCAGAACCATAAACGGGAATGAGTCTTTCAGCGAGCGAGAGAATTTCAGATTGCTGCATTATTTCTGTTAGAGTATGTCGTTACTTTAATTTGTATCGACTAAGTAAAGTAAAACTTAAGTATATCAATAGTTCATTTCAGATTAGATCTGACTTGGCTGTGCTTGGTCACATTTGTAGAAAAAATTGAGGCATCATGGCGAAAGCAAAACGAGCGTATGTTTGTAATGATTGTGGCGCGGATTTTCCACGTTGGCAGGGACAATGTAATGCGTGTGGTGCATGGAATACGATCACAGAGGTGCGCATTGCTGCTTCGCCAACCGTTGCTCGCAATGAACGCTTAAGCGGTTATGCTGGTTCGGCGACAGAATCGAAAGTCCAAACCTTATCTGAAATCGATCTGCAAGAAGTGCCGCGATTCACTAGTGGTTTTAAAGAGCTCGATCGTGTGCTTGGTGGTGGTGTCGTACCTGGCGCGGCGATTCTGATAGGTGGTAACCCTGGCGCGGGTAAGTCGACGTTGCTTCTTCAAACTATGTGTACGTTATCGGGGCTGATGCCGACACTTTACGTTACGGGTGAGGAATCGCTTCAACAGGTTGCGATGCGCGCGTCTCGTCTTGGTCTGCCAAAAGAGCACCTGAAGATGCTATCAGAAACCAACGTCGATAAAATTTGCCAAATTGCAGAGAAAGAGCAGCCCAGAATTATGGTGATTGACTCGATTCAGGTTATGCACGTTTCTGATGTTCAATCGTCACCGGGCAGTGTTGCTCAGGTGCGAGAATCTGCGACGGCACTGACGCGATACGCAAAACAGAACAATGTTGCGGTATTTATTGTTGGTCACGTAACGAAAGATGGTACTCTTGCCGGCCCTAAAGTCCTTGAGCACATTATTGACTGTTCTGTTTTGCTTGATGGCGGAACAGATAGTCGTTTCCGTACACTGCGCAGCCACAAAAACCGTTTTGGTGCGGTAAATGAATTAGGCGTGTTTGCGATGACGGGGCAGGGGCTGAAAGAAGTAAGTAACCCATCGGCGATTTTCCTTTCTCGTGGCGAAGAAGAGACGTCAGGATCTTCGGTCATGGTTGTGTGGGAAGGTACACGTCCTCTATTAGTAGAGATTCAAGCGCTGGTGGACTACTCGCAATTGGCAAACCCTCGTCGCGTAGCGGTTGGTTTGGAGCAGAATCGTCTCTCCTTATTATTAGCCGTACTGCATAAGCACGGTGGTCTGCAAATGGCTGATCAAGACGTGTTTGTGAATGTAGTCGGCGGCGTTAAGGTAACAGAAACCAGTGCGGATCTTGCTTTAGTGATGGCGTTACTATCAAGCTTTCGCGATCGTCCGTTGCCAAAAGATGTGGTGGTATTTGGCGAAGTTGGTTTGGCTGGCGAGATTCGTCCGGTACCTAGTGGCCAAGAGCGTTTGAACGAGGCATTTAAGCACGGCTTCAAAAAGGCAATTGTCCCGGCTGCTAATATGCCAAAAGGTGGCATTCCGGGGATGCAAATCCACGGCGTTAAGAAGTTGTCAGAGGCTATTGAGGCTTTTGACGAGCTGTAATGCTGAAAAAGAATGGTATTTGTGGGCTCACAAACTGTTCATTCCGTCCTGAATATAGAACGAATAAAGTACATAAATCGCTATGTTTGACTATCCTTTGAGGACGGAAAATTCACGTTAAAATTTTTTTTCTTCCATCTGCACGCAAGGGTATCAGTATTGACAGAATGTGATATACTCTGCGCGCACTTTATACCTTATTAACAGAGTAAGACAATGACTGATTTATCAAAATACAGAAACATTGGTATTTTTGCTCACGTAGACGCGGGTAAAACTACCTCTACAGAGCGTATCCTAAAGCTAACTGGTAAGATCCATAAGATCGGTGACACTCACGACGGTTCAACTACTACTGACTTCATGGAGCAGGAAGCTGAACGTGGTATCACTATCCAGTCTGCAGCAACAACTTGTTTCTGGAACGATCACCGTCTAAACATCATCGATACTCCTGGACACGTTGACTTCACTATCGAAGTTTACCGTTCTCTAAAAGTACTTGACGGTGGTATCGGTGTATTCTGTGGTTCTGGTGGTGTTGAGCCTCAGTCAGAAACTAACTGGCGTTACGCTGACGAATCACACGTATCTCGTCTGATCTTCGTTAACAAACTAGACCGTATGGGCGCAGACTTCTACAAAGTTGTAGACCAAGTACAAAACGTTCTAGGTGCAACTCCTCTAGTAATGACTCTACCTATCGGTATCGAAGAAGATTTCGTAGGTGTTGTAGACGTACTAAGCCAACAAGCTTACGTATGGGACGAGTCTGGCCAGCCAGAGAACTACGAAGTTCAAGAAATCCCAGCAGACATGGTAGACAAAGCAGCTGAATACCGTGAAATGCTAATCGAAACTGCTCTAGAGCAAGACGAAGATCTAATGATGGCTTACCTAGAAGAAGGCGAAGAGCCATCTGTAGAAGACATCAAACGTTGTATCCGTAAAGGTACACGTGACCTAGCATTCTTCCCAACTTACTGTGGTTCAGCGTACAAGAACAAAGGTATGCAACTTATTCTTGACGCGGTAGTAGATTACCTACCATCGCCAACAGAAGTTGATCCACAGCCTCTAACTGATCCTGACACAGGTGAAGCGACTGGTGAAGTTGCAACTGTATCTGCAGACGAGCCACTAAAAGCGCTTGCGTTCAAAATCATGGACGACCGTTTCGGTGCTCTAACCTTCATCCGTATCTACTCTGGTAAGATGAAGAAAGGCGACACAGTTCTTAACTCTGCAACTGGTAAAACAGAGCGTATCGGCCGTATGGTTGAGATGCACGCAGACGAGCGTAACGAGATCGATTCAGCACAAGCTGGTGACATCATCGCTGTAGTTGGTATGAAGAACGTTCAAACTGGTCACACTCTATGTGATCCTAAACACGAATGTACTCTAGAACCAATGATCTTCCCTGAACCAGTAATCTCTATCGCTGTTAAGCCTAAAGATAAAGGCGGTTCTGAGAAGATGGGTATCGCTATTGGTAAGATGGTTGCAGAAGATCCATCATTCCAAGTTGAGACTGACGAAGAGTCTGGCGAAACTATCCTAAAAGGTATGGGTGAACTTCATCTAGATATCAAAGTTGATATCCTAAAACGTACTTACGGCGTTGAGCTAGAAGTAGGTGCTCCTCAGGTTGCTTACCGTGAAACTATCACTCAAGCAATCGAAGACAGCTACACTCACAAGAAACAGTCTGGTGGTTCTGGTCAGTTCGCGAAAATCGACTACCGTATCAAACCAGGTGAAGTTGGTTCAGGCTTCACGTTCAAATCAACAGTTGTTGGTGGTAACGTACCTAAAGAATTCTGGCCTGCAGTTGAGAAAGGCTTCGCTGGCATGATGGAAACTGGTGTTCTAGCTGGCTTCCCTACTCTAGACGTAGAAGTTGAACTATACGACGGTGGTTTCCACGCAGTTGACTCTTCAGCTATCGCTTACGAAATCGCTGCTAAAGGCGCATTCCGTCAATCTATGCCTAAAGCTGGCGCGCAACTTCTTGAGCCAATCATGAAAGTTGACGTATTCACTCCAGAAGATCACGTTGGTGACGTAATCGGTGACCTTAACCGTCGTCGTGGTATGATCAAAGACCAACAAGCTGGTACTACTGGCGTACGTATCAAGGGTGATGTACCTCTATCAGAAATGTTCGGTTACATCGGTACTCTACGTACAATGACATCTGGTCGTGGTCAGTTCTCTATGGAGTTCTCACACTACTCACCATGTCCAAACAACGTTGCTGAGCAAGTAATTGCTGACGTTAAAGAGCGTAACGCTAAGAAGTGATTCTTAAGTTAACTCTATGATTTTAAAGCCCCGCCTCGTGCGGGGCTTTTTATATCTATGGCCGAAAGTTGTTTGAAGAGTCATCAACGTTCATCTTTTAAGTTTGCTTTACTTTGATGCTGAGATGCTGGCTAACATTCATCACCGAACTTGTTCGTTCTCTTGCTGTTTAGCAAAACTCCTTTTGAAGTAAGACGTGCTTATTTATCGAGCTCGATAATTTCAAAATCTTGTGTCACTGACTTTTCAAATGTGTCTATCTCTTCTCTTAACCACTGGGCAAATAGTTGTGCTTTTGGTCGCTTCAAGTAACCCTTGGGTGCACATAGGTAGTACGCAAATCTAGGTTTTATCGCGATGTCGCCAATACGAACCAGTTTACCCGTCCGAAAATATTGATACGCCAAGCTGTGTTTGACGAGCGCTACACCTTGTAGGGATAACGCAGCTTCCAACACTAAGTGCGAGCCACTGTATTTTAAAGCGGGCTTTGCCGCAGAGTGTCCAAGTCTTGCTAACCACATGTTCCAGTCGAGATCGGGCCACACGTCTTCGATGAGCTCTGCTTTGCTTAAATCTTCGATGCTATAGATGCCATGTTCCTTCTGATACATCGGATGACATGCTGGGTAAAAGGCTTCGTCCATCAGCCACTGCGATTCTAAATTTGGGTATTTTCCTAATCCGTAGCGAACGCACAAATCTATCTGACTATCTTGAAAAGAGACGAGATCATTTGTGGGCTCTAGTAATAGGGCAATATCAGGATGACGTTGACGAAAGGCGGTGATTTTAGGCACCAACCAATGGTGGGCAAAGGAGGGCAGTGTTGATATTGAAAGATGGTTCGGGTTTGGATCCTGGTTGACAAGGCGTACGCCTTGCTGCAAATGGGCAAACCCTCTTTCTGCTTGAGTAAATAGCAGTTCCCCTTCTGGCGTCAGTACAATTTTTCTGTGTTGACGAACAAACAAGTCCGTCCCTAAAAACTCCTCAAGCTGACGAATTTGTTGGCTGATGGCTGCGGGGGTAACAAATAGATTCTTGGCTGCGGTTTTAAAACTGCCTTCCTTTGCTGCGATGAAAAAATAGTACAAGCCCTGTAATGGTGGCATTCGATCTTTCACATTAGTTTTCCTTAACTCAATGGCAGATTCTATCGTTTGAGGATATCAGCGTAGTCTCCGATTATTAACTGGTCAATATTGTAATAGGAAGCCGAAACATGGAAAACGTGACGCAAACTTGTGAACAAGTGATCCCAGTCAGTCGTCAGACTTGGTTACAGTTAATTTATTCTAAACTGGTTGTTTGGCGAAGGAACTATCGGACGCGCCGACACTTGAAGGACTTACCTGAACATTTGTGGGATGACATCGGATTAGAAGCGAATGAGATTCGTAATGAAGTCAGCAAACCATTTTGGAGAGAGTAGTTTGAAGCAAGAATAAAGAGCACTCCCCAATGGCTTTGAGGAGTGCTTTGCTTGGTTACAAGTCTTCTTCCCACAAGACTAATTCATCTTTCGGCCAGTTGTGGCCAAGCTCGTGGTATTTTTGTTCCAATACATGACGTTTGATTTTAAGTGTTGGTGTCAACACACCATTTTCAATACTCCATGGCTCTTTGATCATCAATACGCCTTTGATCTGCTCATGAGAGGCCAATTCTTGATTCATGCGCGCAATGACTTTTCTTGTCGTACGAGCATAACGCTCCTTGTCGAAATGAGGAAAATCATGCGGCACCACGAGAAGAATAGGGCCAGGTAAGCCTAAGCCAATCAGGCACATCATTTCTACACGGCTGTACTCGAAGAGTTTTTTCTCAATCGGTACTGGAGAGACAAATTTACCCTTGGCGGTTTTGAACGTGTCTTTTTTGCGACCTTGAATGGTGAGGTAGCCATCTTTATCAATTGCGCCAATATCGCCGGTGTGCAGCCAACCGTCTGAATCAAAAGATTCTTGAGTTGCGATGTCATTCTTGTAGTAGCCAGAGAACAATCCCTTACCGCGCACCATGATTTCGCTGTCATCGGCAATTTTTAACTCAATGCCGGGGCCTGCGTTACCCACGGTACCAATTTTATCTGCTCTAAATGGGTAGTTTATGGTGCTGTAAGCGAAGGATTCCGTCATCCCCCATGCTTCGGTGATGTTTAGGCCAACGCTGTGGTACCAATCTAATAGTGCGGGTGATACCGGAGCAGAACCACAACCCAAAACTCGCGCTTGATCTAACCCCAGCCCTTCGGCGAGCTTTTTCTTAATCAGCGAATTTACGAACGGTATTTTCAGTAAGAAATTCAATTTTTTCTGCGGAAGTTTGTCTTGAATGCGTTGCTGGAACAGAGTCCATAATCTCGGTACAGAAATGAACAAGGTTGGGCGGTGCATTTTCACGTCTTCGATAAAAGTATCGAGCGACTCTGGGAAAGCCGTTGGTACGCCACCCATGATGGATGAACCAAAAATATAAACGCGTTCAGTAATATGTGCCAATGGTAGGTAGGAAAAGAGTCGGTCGTTAGCTTGAATGCCGATGTGGTTGATCAGCTGTTGTACCGACCAACTAAACGCTCCGTAAGTCAGCATTGCGCCTTTTGGCAAACCTGATGTGCCGGAGGTATACACCAATGACATCAACTTATCGTCGTAGTGTTGTGGACGCTCTTCACTTGGCACGGCATCCGCAATCAAAGCGTTGAACTGGTATTGGCATTGTGGTGCTGAATCATACGGCAGCGCGATGCTGATAAGCTCTGGCATGGCATCAATGACTTGCTGAGTTGCTGCTGGGTCATCAAGCTTCCCCCCGATCAGCGCCTTACTTTCACTGTGAGTTACACAGTATTCAATCGTGTCGGCCCCTGCGGTAGGGAAAATAGGTACGCTTACGTAATCCCCTAGCATCATGGCCAAATCGCAGATAAACCACTCTGCGCAGTTTTTCGATACCAGTGCGACTTTATCGCCAGGCTGAATACCCAGCCCACGTAGTGCGCTGACGAGCTTGAGAGCCTGATCGGCGACTTCTGCGTAAGTAAATTCGACAAACTGTCGGTTAATGATTTGTTTTAGGTAGACCTCATTCGGGCGCTCCGCTGCCCATTTAAGAATCATTTCATTTGGTGGTGGGAGAGCGCAACCAGCAGTGCTATTTATTTTCGGCTGATTCATGTTTGGTGACTCCATGTCTTCTCGTTGTATTTATAATTGTTAATGCATTGTTAACTTTAGCATGTTGAATTACGACACGGGAACGCATTTTGATGAATTCTGTGGGAAAGTTAGCGTTAGATCGGCAAAAAACGCTGTGATTTGGGCTTAAAACTGTTGGCGATAATTCGCCGGAGAAAGCCCCGTTTTCTTTTTAAAGATACGAGAAAAGTACGAGACATCGCGATAACCACATTGGTAAGCGATATACGCGATTTTCATGGATTCGTTCTCGATCAGCATTTTTTTGGCTAATGAAATGCGTTTCGCAGTCACATAGTCACGAAAACACATACCAACTTTGCGGTGAAACACCTTTGAGAAGTATGTCGGAGAGTAATGGCACAGTGCCGCGGCTTCTTCTTCTCTTAGGTCTTTATGAACATTGTTGGCGATGTAATTGACGACATCTGAGAAATTGGACTTACCATTGCGGGAAAAAATATTGTCCGCAGAAATTTGAGCGTCATCGACTTTGGCGTGTAAAAAGTATTTGAGCTTAGCTTGAGAAAGCCACACTGGTAGCGTGTTTTCATTTAGCTCATAACACTCAGCGGTGATGTGACTTGGCGGTAAGCAACACTCGGTGTTTTCTTTTGTGACAACAATCAGTTTCTTATCAAGGTTTTCACAAAGGGTAGCAATGCTTTTGGCATGGTCGGTTGGGTCATGGGTGATGTAGTAAAAGAAGTAGCAAAACTCTTTATCACTCAATACTGATATGTCGTTGCTGCAATCTAGCAAATCAAAATGCTGCTCAAACTCTGCCTTAAATTCTTCAGGCAGAGTGTGTAACGGCTCTCCAATCCAATAAGCTTTTGTCACTCTTTCCATATGACATCCTTTCAGCTTGAGTCGAAACAACGTTGTCCATGCGGTGTAAGTCGAGTCTCATTCCTTGAAATCAATAACTCACCCTTTCGTTTAAGCTTAGGTCTATTAATTCATACTGCAAGTGTGAGATATGTCGCATATAGTGTGGTTTTGTGTCTCATTTTTGATACATTTTAACGCTAAACACAAGGTGGGCAAAAAAGTACTAGTCGTTGGCAAAAAAGTCCTAACTCCCCATTTTTTCGGTGACTAAGGTTTAATCATGATTCAGGTGGATATGCACTTGCATCATTAACAAGCGAGAAAATGTTAAACAAGGGGATAAACTTATGGACAACTTTCGCAACCTAATCAAGGACTTCATGGAAGATGAAGAAGGTCTAACACTGCTTGAATACATCTTGGGCGCCGCTCTGATTGTTGCTGCATTCGTTACTGGTGGGGTTACTTTCTGGGATGCTCTAGCTGACAAGTTCGACACTGTTTCGAGCACAATTGCTAGTCAGTAAGTGCCTATGTTCGAAATTGTTATCTGGTCGTTATTGATAGTGATCGGAGTGTCCGATGCCCAGAAGCACAAAATTCCTAATAAAGCCGTTTTGTTGCTTCTGGTCGTTGTCACTGCAAACGTGATTTATAGTCCTACCACATCGTTGATGGATCATGCGTATGGAGGATTAGTTGCGTTTGCAGTGTGCTTTGCGCTCTATCTCGTTAAAGCAATGGCTGGAGGAGACGTTAAATTACTCGCCGTCATTGGGGTATGGTTGGGTCTAAGTAATCTGTGGGAAGCGTCTATCGGAATTATTCTCGCAGGGGGAATTGTTGGCATCTTTTATTTGATGCTTCACATTGCTTCAACGAGCGTTGCTCTAACTCATCAGGTCAAGGGCTACTGCATTGAAAAAGTTACACCAGGCTTTAGGTCTAATAAGCCACTAGTGATTCCTTTCGCGCCTGTAATCGTAATCGGATTAGCTTATTTCTCCTACACGCACTAATACTTATAAATAGAAAAACATACGACATCAGTTGACTAGGCAACTTCAAGAGGGGAAGTATGATGGGCTCTGCGTATTGGGAAAAACTAGTGCCACAAATCAATCCACCAAAGGTGCCTTCCGCAGTGGAAGGTCTTGGGATCCCAGCTTCAGTCGTTGAAAACCTAGTTCTGAAACATCTGGCTGCTTATCCCAAATGTGATTTAGTTGAACTGACTCAGCGATTGTCTGTGGTTTCAAACATTGTTGAGCTTGCACTCGCGCAGTTGAGAAAACGCAGCTGGGTTGAGGTGTATCAGCCTGCGTCAGACAAACTAAGCCATTCGTATTCGAATGTTCGATATAGCCTTACCGAGCTTGGTTTGGCTGAGGCGGATATTGCTTATCGAAAAGATCCCTACATTGGCCCAGTTCCTGTGTCGTTGGACGATTATTGGACGGTTGTGGAAGGGCAAGATCTGCGTAAAAATCCAATTACACGCACCGATGTAGAACGTGCACTGTCCGATGTATTTGGTTCCGAGCATTTAATTCCAGTGCTTGGCCCAGCGATTAACTCAGGTCGAGCAATGCTGCTGTACGGGCATGCTGGTACAGGTAAGAGTTATGTGGCTGCGCGTGTTTTGAATGCGATGAGTACGTCGGTTTTCATTCCTTACGCTATTTATGCTGATGGCAACATCATCAAAGTATTTTCCGAGCACCATCACCGTCGTTTAGACAACTCCCATTCTCAAGTATTCGTTAAGTTGGAAACGCATTACGACAAACGCTGGGTTCTGTGTGAAAGGCCAAATATCCAAGTCGGTGGTGAACTTACGATGGATATGTTGGAAGTTAACCATAGCGAGCACAATAGAGTTTGGATTGCGCCGCTGCAAATGATGGCAAACAACGGCATTTTGGTTATTGACGATTTAGGGCGTCAAGCCATGCCCGTTGATGCGTTGTTGAACCGCTGGATTGTGCCGATGGAGTATTTGTTCGACCATCTAGCACTGCCTAACGGTCAACAAGTTACTGTGCCATTTATGCTGACATTGGCTTTCTCATCCAACTTTGCACCGAGCAAAATTGCGGACCCTGCTTTTTTACGTCGTCTTGGTTACAAAATCGAGTTTAAGCCGCTCAGTGACGAAGATTACCACGCTCTGTGGTTGTCTCTTTCACAAGATCAGCAAATCGCATTAGCGCCTGAGTTTTTTGATGCATTGAAGCAATTGCACTGTGATAACAACATGCCGAACTTTCCTTGTTTGCCGAAAGATCTATTGGGTATTAGCCGAGATATTTTGGTGTTCGAAGGACAAAGAAAAGTGGTGTCTCCAGATCTCTTGACTCGAGCTTGGGGACTGTATTTTACAGTGGATGAATAGGGAGATTTAAATTATGAGTCGGACTCAAGTCATCATGTTATTGCTGCTCTCCATTGTTTTCGGCCTTGCTGCCGTATTAATTGCCAAACAATGGATGGACGGCAGAAACCAGCCAACAGTAGAGCTCGAAGAGGTGGAACGTCACCCAGTTGTAGTCGCTACGATGGAGCTGGAGCCAGGCACCATTTTGGATGAAAAGCACTTAACCACCAAGTTAATGGAAGTGGACTGGATAGACGACGAAACACTCAAAGTGCCTGAGCAAGCTTTGGGACGTATCGTTGCAAACACCATTTACGCGGGCGAGTTGGTCAATCCCAATCGTCTTGCTCAACCTGGAGAGGGCGCAACGCTTGCGGCCTTAATTCCTGAGAACAAGCGAGCAGTCACCATTCGTGTAAATGACGTTATCGGCGTAGCGGGTTTCCTACTGCCGGGTAACAAAGTGGATGTGTTGAACACAGTGAGCTATGGCAAAGGCAAGCAAGCGACCACACTCACGGTGTTAAAAAATATCAATGTATTAGCAGTCGACCAAACAGCAAAAACTAACGACAACAAACCCGTGATCGTTCGTGCAGTCACATTGGAAGTCACCCCTAAAGAAGCGGAAAAACTGCTTACTGCTAACAGCAAGGGTGAGATCCAACTGGCTTTGCGTAACCCTCATGAAGTCGATAAACCTGTTGTAGCAAAAAAATATACCCCTCGACCTAGTGTGACCATCATTAAGGGATCTCAGACATCCAGTGTCCGAGTCAGTAATTAGGTGAATTATGAAAACAATAATATTACTCGTTAGCCAGTTACTTTTTGTTAGCTTGTCTGTTCATGCGGCAACCGCGCAGTCTGGAAGAGTGGTCTCTGTTGCGCATCACCAATCTACACAATTGGTGATTTCAGGTAAGGCCAAAAAGGTGACGTTAGGGGATCCAGAAGTCTTGGATATCGTAGTTCTAAGATCGAATGAACTGTTCTTGATTGGTAAAAAACTAGGAACGACCAATGTGTCGGTTTGGGATAGTCGTGGCCGATTGATCGAACAGTTTAATGTCGAAGTCACTCACGATTTAAATACGCTTAAATCTAAGTTGTTCCAGTTCTTGCCGGACGAAAATATCGAAGTGCATAGCGCTCAAGAGAAAGTCGTTCTCAGAGGTTTGGTCAGCAGTCAGCAAAACATGGATACCGCCGTCAAAATTGCCGAAACCTTTGCTTTAGGTGATGCCGCTGATGAAGAAGATGACAATGCGAAAGACGATGAAAGCTCAGTCATTAACTTGCTTTCTATTGGCGGCGCGCAGCAAGTGACGTTAGAAGTGACGGTCGCGGAAGTACAACGAACTTTGGTTCGACGTTTTGACTCAAACTTCCATTTCTTCCAAAAAAGCGGTGACTTCACTTGGGGTGCGACAACCGCGGGTGGCGGTATCGACAACATTGGCCCGATTTTAAATGTGCCAACGGTAGAAGATTTCGGCTTCTTGGGATCGTTCATTGATAGCAATACTTTGTTTACGTTTGCTCTGGATGTCGCGAAGCAAAACGGTATGGCTAAAGTATTGGCAGAGCCAAGCCTTACTGCTCTAAGTGGTACTCAAGCGGAATTTATTGCGGGTGGTGAATTCCCAATTCCTGTACCGAATGAGAATGGTATTACCATCGACTACAAAGAGTACGGTGTTCAACTGGACTTTGTACCTTTCATTCTCAGTGATAAGAGAATCAACCTGAAGCTCAATGTTAACGTGAGTGAAATTTCTAACTCTGGTGTGCTGACGTTTAATCCGAACGAAGTCAACGCAACGTTTTTTATTCCTCCGATCACTAAGCGTAGCGCAGGAACTACAATTGAATTAGCGGACGGACAAACAATCGGTATCGCCGGTTTGTTGAGTGAAAACGCGCGCAACGTTGCGGATGGAATTCCGGGAGCCAGTGACCTTCCAGTGCTTGGACGCTTGTTTAAGAGTGAAGAGTTTACATCTGGTGAAACCGAGCTGGTGATTTTGGTGACACCACGATTAGCGACGCCAATCGATAGACGCAGAGTGACTCTGCCGACCGATGGGTTTGTGGCTCCAAACGATGTGGAATTCTATCTGTTGGGTAAAGGCGCGACGCTCGATTTCGACCGCTATCAACTTAATAATATTAGAGAAGAAGATACAAACAATAATTTTAATCAGTACGGTTCGTCAGAAGGTGGCTCTGAGGGCAAGTTTGGGCACAGTCTATAAGTGGGAGAGTAAGATGAAAAGCATAATGATCATGACCATTTGTTTCACATCATTCGGCTTGTTTGGCTGTGCGAATGACCCTGATCTTGGAATCTCGGTAAGCCAATTGCGCGCAGAACAAACGCTAAATCCGGAAGCATGGTATGAAAATCTAGGTTATCTACCAGAGGGAAGCGGTGAGCGCACGCAGGTCAGCTTAGAGGTATACAACAATAACGGGGTAGCCAAAGAAAAATAAGTGATTCGTTCACTTATAGGAGGGGCTATGCGAAGGAAAATGCAAACAGCAACAAGGAGAACCCAGAAAGGGATCACATTGGTGCTTATAAGTTTAGTTCTGTTGATTTTGTTGGGCGTTGCTGCGTTCGGTATTGATTTAAACCATCAGATCTTGAATAAAACAAGGTTACAGAACTCTGTGGATGCAGCAGCATTGGCCGCTGCTGTTGTTGCTGATGAGACTAGCAATGTTAGCGAGGCAGAAACGGCTGCCAAAACATATCTTGCTGGATTTTCGACTAGTTCAGGTAATAGTGAGTTAACTTTTACTGACGAGAACACTTCTGTAACGTTCTCAACAGACATGGAATCATTTGTTAGTGCCGGGGCATTTACCCCCCCCGTTTCTGGTGAATATGACATTTATGTTCGCGTAGCAGTTTCAAATTTGGAACTTGGGCGATTTCTAAGTGCCATTTTTGGTATAGACAAACAAGTATCAGCAAGTGCAGTTGCAGGTCGAAGCGCAGGTATTAACTATACATGTAATATTTCTCCTATTGCCATGTGTGCAGATACGTCGTCTCCGGAAACTTCTTGGGGTTACGTACCACAACCCGGATATAACCCTTCCGTTGATCGTATTGCGAGTACTTTATATCAACTGAAACCTGCAGATAATCAAAGTGGTGACATAGGACCAGGGAATTTTCATCTCCTGGATCTTGGCGTGTCTGGTAAAAACGCTGTTCGAGATGCCTTTGCCGGCGCAACAAATAACTGCATTACTATTGGCGGTACGGTAGATACTGAGACGGGTAAAGGTACTGGGCCAGTTGCCCAAGGTATCAATACACGTTTTGGTAAATTTAATGGTCCTACCGAAGAAGGGGGGGCGGTAAAAAGCGATAAATATGTTGAGGAGCCTTCCCCTCTTTTAGAGAGTGACACTTATCAAAGCAGTAACTTTTACTACGCTGATTATGTATCCGCGATAGAAAGTTGCAGTTCGGGGGGGACGTGTAATAGTAACTATTATGATGCAGATGGCTCTAGTGGCAGACGAATCTTAAGAGTGCCAATTATTAACTGTGATTCCACAACAAGTGGGAAGCAAACAGTTCAGGTATTGGGGTTGGGGTGTTTCTTTCTTCTTCAAGAGGTGAAGCAAAAAGGGAACGAATCGGAAATTTACGGACAGTTTTTGGAAGACTGCGTGATTAACAATGGATCTACAGGTACTGATCCTTCAGACAAAGGCCTGTACAAAATTCAGCTTTACAAAGATCCACTCAGCGAGGCTTCCTAATATGTTGTACGTTAAAGCTCATAACCAGTTAGGCAAAAATTATCAACGGGGGCTTGCTGCAGTTGAGTTTATTTTAGTGCTCCCGGTTTTATTGATGCTATCTGTTTTAGTCATAGATGTTTGTCGTGCGTTTATACAATACACCGAAGTTAACAAAGCGCTGCAAAATGGCGCGCGATATGCTGTGGTGGACACTTACGGAACATTAGATTTTGATTCAATTGCAGATGAAACCAATATCAAAAATGTTGTTGTGTATGGAACACCGTCAGCGTCTTCAACGCCTATAATTGATTACATTGCTGTTGGGGATATTGTTATCACGCCTCCATCCTCGACAAATAAAACGGTTACTTTGTCTGCAACTTACAATTACGTGCCAATCTTTGCGACCTTACCGTTTTCGAACTCTTCTTTGCAATTTAGCATTGGCGCTTCAGCATCAATGAGGACAGGTCCATGAAACGATTGATAGTGAAACAGAAAGGGGTTACCCAGCTGGAGTTTTCACTGATTGCGTTGGCAGTGATATTGGTGCTCTTCTTAATTATTGAATTTGCTTTGTATTTTTTTTCTGTGCAAATGGTCAATGAGGTCACCAGAAGGGCTGCAAGGCTTGCGACCGTGTGTTACATCGCCGATAGGGATGACGTTCCTAACTTGCCTGCCGTATCTAACCTTTATCCATCGGGTTTTACTGCTAATAATCTACAAATTGATTATCTCGATGCAAATGGCGCAAGTGTAAACGTAGCCGGATTTTTATCGACGCCTCCTGCTGATAAGGCGACTTTGGATTCTCAGTTTGTCCAAATAAAGTATGTTCGAGCAAGGGCGGTGAATTATACATTTCAGTTTTTTGTTTTAGCTGCTTTAATTAATGCAGTAGGGAATACTCCAGCTTTTGAAACCATATTGCCAGCCGAGAGCTTAGGCATATTAAGGCCAGAAGGGACGAATGTTATTACGGATTGCTAATGGAGTGGCCATATGTTGAAACCAGTAAAAATAAGTGACGATACATATAAAAGTTTAAAAACAAACTTGATTGTTTGGGTAGTCTATTCTACGTCCAATTTTAAACTTCATTTGTCGGATGAATTATCTGGTTGCGTCAATGTCAATGTCGATTGGATAGAGCTGGATTTATTTAATATTGATTTGGTTAAGAGCAAATCAATACCTGATTTAATTTATATTGAAACCGGAGAAAACTGGGCACAAAAAGTGGCTCATGTTTATTCTGGTGATGGAAATTTACAGCATAACCATACGGCATTAATTGTTTTCGGTGATGAAAGCGATACCGCTTCACTTAAAATGGCGCTGCGACTGGGCGCGACGGATTATTTCTCGCGTTCGGTAGACCTTGGTGAATTGTACCCGTTGTTGAAATCGACGGCTGAAGAGAAAATCTCCAACAAAAAAATGGGAGATTTGACCTTATTTATCAATACTAAAGGTGGCTCTGGGGCGACCACGCTGGCTATCAATACAGCCATTGAGCTTTCGAGTTACGCCAAAAGCAAAGTATTGCTGATTGACCTTGATATGCAGTTCAGTGACGCCGCAGATTATTTAAACTGTAAACCGAAATATAGCATCAACGATGTGATTGATTCCGTAAACGATTTGGATGAATTGTCACTAGAAGGTCTCGTTTATCAACATCCTTCTGGGTTGAATTACCTCTGTTTTAGTCAAAATGATCCAAGAAATAACCATAAGCATGCCATTCAAGTGAGTAAGCTTTTGCCTATTCTTCGCCAGTTTTATTCGCATATTATTGTCGATTTGTCTCATGGCGTTGATCATGTTTATCAACAGATTGTTTCCCCTGCCACGCATATATTTTTGATCATGCAGCAGAATGTGACCTCAGTAAAACATGCGGTCAGTTATATACGTTCATTAGAATTAGACTATGGTTTAAGTCATCATCAGGTTGAACTCATAGTTAATCGTTTTGAAAAGAAATCAACAATATCCTTAAAAGATATTGAAAATGCAGTTGGTGGCCATGCGATACATTTAGTCCCAAATAATTTTGCTATTGCGATAGAGAGCGCCAATTTAGGTAACCCAATTGTTCAATCTAAGAAAAATAGTGCTTTAAAAGCTTCGTTAGCGGAAATATCGCACTTATTAGAAAGCCCAACACAAGAGCACCAGAGTTGGATTAAGAAATTCTTTTCTTAGTAAGGGGGAGTTATGTTTTTCAAACGGAAAGGCGTCGGGAGTTCATTCAATTCCGTAGATGAAGAAAAAGAATCAAAAGTCGTCCAAGTAGATCTCTCTGAAAGAGCAGAAGACGAGGATTACGTCAGTGAAAACAAACCATTAACGCCGGTTGAAGCGAAGCTGAAAGCGATTGAAGAGCAGAAAAAACAGCTTGAGCAAGATCTGGCTATCAAGCACTACTACCACAAAAAATTGCTGGATACTTTAGACCTTGGCTTGTTATCACATCTGCAAGAAGATCGCGCGAAAGAAGAGTTAAGGGAAGCGGTGGTTCAGTTGATCGCCGAAGACCAAACGCATCCTTTAAGTTCAGAAGCGCGCAACCGCGTTATCCACCAAATCGAAGACGAAGTGTTTGGTCTTGGGCCGCTTGAGCCACTGCTTGAAGATCCAACCATTTCAGATATTTTGGTCAATGGCCCTAAAAACATTTATGTCGAGCGCTTTGGTAAGCTAGAAAAAACGCCGCATACGTTTTTGGATGAGCGCCACCTTCGCAACATCATTGACCGTATTGTAAGCCAAGTAGGCCGACGTATTGATGAGGCGTCGCCTATGGTGGATGCGCGTCTAAAAGATGGCTCTCGTTTCAATGCCATCATCCCTCCACTTGCCATTGATGGGCCATCGGTATCCATTCGTCGTTTTGCGGTCGAACGTTTGAATATGGACAACTTATTAGGGCTTGGTTCGCTTTCGCCAGAAATGGGCAAATTCTTGAACGCAGCCGTTGTCGGGGAACTGAACATTCTTATCTCGGGCGGTACAGGCTCAGGTAAAACAACCACGCTTAACATCCTGTCTGGTTTCATTCCGAGTGATCAACGTATCGTTACTATCGAAGACTCGGCCGAGTTGCAGTTGCAACAACCGCACATTATTCGTTTGGAAACACGCCCATCCAACATTGAAGGAAAGGGGGAAATCTCCCAGCGTGATCTGGTGAAAAACTCACTGCGTATGCGTCCTGACCGAATTGTGATTGGTGAGGTGCGTGGCTCGGAAGCGGTCGATATGTTGTCTGCGATGAACACCGGTCACGACGGTTCACTTGCGACCATTCACGCCAATACTCCAAGGGATGCACTCAGCCGTATTGAAAACATGTTCTCTATGGCGGGTTGGAACGTTTCGACCAAAAACTTAAGGGCGCAGATCGCGTCAGCCATCAATATCGTGGTGCAAATGGAGCGTCAGGAAGACGGTAAGCGCCGCATGGTCAGTTTGCAGGAAATAAACGGCATGGAAGGGGAAGTCATCACCATGTCCGAGATCTTTACCTTCCAGAGAAGAGGGGTGGATCAAGATGGCAATGTGCTAGGGGATTACATAGCAACAGGCATCGTGCCAAGTTGCCATGATCAATTGATTAAACGAGGCTTAGACGTTCCATTTGAAATATTTAACGAAAAAGTCCGTTAGGAGGGTGTGCTATGGAAAGTCAATTCCCCCTATTTCTTCTTTTGCTGTTTTTGTCGGTGTTCTTTATTAGCCAAGCATTGATCCTGCCTTCGGCGGGTAAAAAGGTGAAACACAAACAGCTCATTAAGAGAATTCACGAAAGCCACAAGCATATCGATCAAGAGAGTATCTCGCTGCTAAGAGAAAACTCTTTGAAGAACCTCTCACCACTAGAGCGATGGTTAGTACGTTTTAGCTTGTTTGAAAGCTTTAAGAAAAAGCTCGAACTCGCGGGTATTTCGATGGGGTTCAGCCGCGTTATCTTCTTCACCTTTTTATCTGGGGTTGCGGTCGGTTTGCTGCTCTATTTGTGGGGGCAAGTCTGGTACTTGTGTGCTGGCGTTGCGGTCGCTTGTTGGGTCTCTGCGTACTTTTATCTGCAAAAGAAAATTGCCGACCGTTTGATGAAATTTGAGGAGCAATTACCAGAGGCATTAGACATCATCAAACGTGTATTGCAAGCCGGTCAGCCCATTACTCAAGCGTTTGGCGAAGTGGGCAGGGAAGTCAGCGCGCCACTTGGCCCTGAGTTCTTGAATACCTTCAACTTGCTCAATTATGGTTACGATCTGCGTTTAGCCATCATGCAAATGTCTGAGCGCACACCAACGGTTTCCATGCTTGCGTTTTCCAGTGCCGTGCTATTGCAAAAAGAGACGGGCGGTAACCTGGTGGAGAACATTGAAAAGCTGTCCCATTTGTTACGTGCGCGCTTCAAACTGGCTCGAAAAATCAAAACCATTTCAGCGGAATCTCGCATGTCAGCTTGGGTGCTGGTGTTGGCTCCTTTTGTGCTCTACTTGTTTATATCTATAGTTAGGCCTGAGTTTTTGGAGCCGTTACATAATAGTCCTCTTGGTATCAAAATGATAATCGGTGGGATGATCTCTCTATTCATCGGTACGCTTTGGATTCGTAAAATTATCAACGTTGAGGTGTAACCATGGAAAGTATTCAAGGATGGTTGAGCGGTTTTGCCATTAATCAAGAAACCTTACTGATGGGACTTATCTTGGTTACGACGGTACTCGTGGTGATGACGTTGGGCTCCATCATTGTCGGGGTCAACTCGCCCATTAAGCGTAAGCTGGCAGAGTTGTCCGGTGATAAGAAATCGCTCCCATCACACAATAAGAAAATGGCCGATACGTTGGAGTCTCTCGCGCCGCTAACCTCGCCAACCAGTGAAAAAGAACGTCAAACCACACGCAATAAACTGATGCATGCAGGCTTTCATCAGAGTAATGCTTTATCTTTGTTTTATTCTATTAAGTCAGTAACAACTATATTTGGTGTTTTAGTTTCGGCATTTATTTATATAACTTTTCCAGGATCCAAATATGTTTACTTTTTAATGATACTTTCAATTTTTGTTGGTTTGTTTATTCCGAATATATTTTTGAGTCGAATGATAAATCAACGCCAAAAATCAATTCGAGCTAGTGTGGCTGATATGCTCGATTTATTGATCGTGTGTACGGAATCCGGATTAGGTTTTAATGCTGCTTTGCGACGTGTGGCGGATGAGTTGGTTGTATCTCACCCCGAGTTAGCTGACGAATTAGATACGGTCTGTAATAAGATACAGGCAGGTAAAACAATGCCAGAAGCACTACACGAAATGGTTGTTCGTACTGGATTGGAGGAACTTGTTGGATTAGTAAGTATGTTAAGCCATGCATCTCGAATTGGGGGGAGCTTAGTCAACTCCTTACGTGAATACACGGAAGATTACAGAGACAAGCGACAACAAGCGGCCGAAGAGTTAGCGGCAAAAGTTCCAGTGAAAATGTTGTTTCCAACTGTTTTCTTTATATGGCCTTGCTTTTTTATTGTCGCCGTTGGCCCCGCGATAATAACCTTAATTGAAGCGTTTTCTAATTAGATAAAAATAGGGATAGTTATGTTGTGGATTAAGAAATACGTCATCATCTCGTTGTTGGTGCTCACTGCATGTGCAACAAATGAACAAGCATCCGATTTTGATTCCAGCTTGTATTCTGGCAAACCCGTTGAGTCGCTCACCAATGATGAGCCGCCCAAAACTGAGGAAGAGGCTATCTCGCGCGGTGATATTGCGCTTACCAACAAAAATGTCGATTTGGCATTGTATGAATATATTCGCTCCCTTTCTTTCCCTAACGCGGTGCATAAAGACAAAACGCTATACACCGTCGGGCGTATTCACTTAGCTCGCGAGAACTACGAACTGGCGGATAAAGCCTTTCGTGCATCGCTTGCAGAAAATCCTGACAACATTGGTTCCTTACAAGAACTTGGCACGCTGTACACTAAGCGCGGAGAAAAAGACGTCGGTAAGAGTTATTACATTCGCGCACTTAATGCCGACCAAATCCGTATGAAAGGCAACCCGAACATCACCAACGACAACATCACGGCAGAGTCTGTAGCCACTTATCGTTACGACGATAAATCGCCAGTGGCTGCGTATTCTGGTTTAGGGGTATTGTATGACGTCCGTGGCGATCACGGCGTAGCACAAGCACTGATCAGAAAAGGGTTGGATATTGACCCGAGAAACGTTAACGCATTAGTCAGTTTGGGATACTCGTATTATATGGAAAAAGAGTACTCAAAAGCGGCGCACTTTACTCAAGCGGCTTTGAGCATCAAACCGAGTGATGAAAGGGCAATTAACAACTTAGGATTGATTGCACTTGCGAAAGACCAACCAAGACAAGCGCTGAGCATTTTCAGCCGTCATATGACCGAGCCTGAAGCGTTAAATAACGTGGGGTACTTTTTGATTCTGCAAGGCAAGCCGGACGAAGCGATTCCTTACTTGCAGCAAGCGATTGATAAGAACCCGGCCTACTATGAGTTAGCCAACAAAAACCTAGAGCGCGCTCTTGCGATAGTTCGCGAGCGACAAGATACATCGAAAGTGTTCTTACAATAGGGTAACGAAACCTGAGGCGATTTCTTCAATTACAGCCGTTATCTGACAGAGTAAATATTCAATGAAAAAGCCACTCCGCTACTAAGGCGAGAGTGGCTTTTTATTTTGGGTTTTGATGGAGAGTTCGTAGCGTTAGGTAACTTTTGTTTGGTGAGTAAGGCTCGTTAGCGCCCATCCAACCGCTTTCCAAATCGCCAAGGTTGAAAGCACAGAAAAATAGCCATCAACCGCGTAATGCCATCCCAAATGGACCGAACCTATTTGAATGATGACCGCAAAAGCGCAGGCAAAGTATCCCAATGTTTTATTGAGACGGTAAGTGCATAGCGCCATTAATACCGCAATGGATACGTGCATACTTGGCATGGCAGAGATGCCAGAACCGATGCCATTTACCTGCGTTACATAGCCTTGCCAAAGGTAATCCTGAGTTTGTAAAGCCCATAATGGAAATGCGCCAACGTTTTCTAAAAACGTACTTTGCTCGTTCAATCTCTGCATTAAAGGAGCAAAAAGATCATCACCGTTCAAAAGCTCCAAATAACACGGCCCTACTGATGAAAACGCGGTCGCAAATAGGCTGCCGTTGATCATCCAAGTCAGCAGAAACGTGAGTAAAAACTGTAAGCGTAACACTCGTGCCTTCTTGTACAGTACAAAGAAAAACAGCGTCACCCACATAAAAAAGAACCAAGCATTGTAGGCGGTATTGATTGCCAGAGATGCCCAAGGGCTTGAGAAAATAGCGTGAGTAATCACCCACGGGTCGTTGCCAAAATGTAGCCAGCGGTCGAGTTCAATCAAGCTCTGATCAACACCGTAAGGGTGTAGCAAGGGGATGATGGATTTTAAGAAGGTGTAATTTGAAAAGACGATGTTGAGCGCCAACAACAAAATCAGAATTGAGCAGGTTCGACTGAGCGGGAAAACGATGGTTTTGAGCTTACACAGAAACTGTTTGGTGGGGCGTTTTTCACGGCGAACGAGCAGATACAAATAGTAGTAACTGCACCACACAAGCCCTGCGCTGTAACAAGCTAAATAAAGAGTTTCGAGGTAGGTAGTAAATGAGTATTGAACTGGGAGTTTTAAGTAAACTGCTAAGGCATAAAGCAGGATGGTTGTGATAAGGCAATACAGGTAAACACTTTTGTCTGCAGCTATTTCCTCTCGCAATTGATTGAAGAAAGCGACGCCCTTTTGCTGCCAGCTCAGGTTGAGCTCGTAATTGTTGTCTTGTTCCATCGATGATCCGTCATCTCAATCCTTCCAATATCATTAAGCTTAGTTGAGAAAACGGGCACTCGTATTTGAGTACCCGTGGTTTATCTGGATTCAATAGTTGGCGTATCAGCAGGCTACATCATGCCCGTGACAAGGCCTGCCGCCACAAAAAACACGATCATCCACAGCACCGAAAGGTTGAGCTTTTTGTGTAGATAGCAACCCGCAACCACTAACGCCATGTCGATGGGAGCAACAACTGCGCTGCTAAATACTGGCTGGTAAAGTGCCGCGAGTAGTAACCCTACTACCGAGGCATTGACACCGTTGATGGCGCCGGAGACCAGCGGTTTGTCTGCCAGTGCTTGCCAGTTTTTAAGAACGCCAAGCAGTAAAAGAAACCCTGGGAGGAATACGCCAAGCGTTGCGATCAGCGCGCCTAAAATTGGCGTATCCGAAAGCTCATAACCAATAAAAGTCGCAAAGGTGAACATTGGCCCCGGTACAGCTTGTGCAGCGGCGTAGCCTGTTAAAAATGCATCTTGGCTGAGCTGGTCGCCAACAATGTTTTGCAGAAGCGGTAGCACCACATGACCGCCACCAAACACTAAACTACCAGCTTGGAAAAAATCACTAAACAACCCAAGCAAAGGCAACGTATGAGCTACTAACGGTAAGCCGAGTAAAAGCACCGCAAATAGAGCCAATGGCGTGATAGACGGTTTAAACGGCTCGGCTGATGGCGCGGAGTCTTTCTTCAGATATCGCATGCCGACAAAACCTGCTACGAGCAACACGAACATTTGCGTCATGATGCTTGGTGCCACCAGCAACGCAATCGCAGTCGCGACGCACAAACCCGCGGTCAGTTTGCTTTGACAGAAGTTTTTGTACATGCCCCAAGTCGCATCCGCCACGACGACGACTGCGAGCAGTTTTAGGCCGTGAACGATGTTTTGGAACACTGCGGTGTCGGTGATTTGGCTGCTCACCATCGCCAGCGCCAACATGATGATCACCGAAGGAAGCGTGAATCCGACAAATGCTGCGCATGCGCCACCTAAACCGCCACGTTTATAGCCTAAAGCAAAGCCAACTTGGCTTGAGCCCGGTCCCGGCAAAAACTGACTGAGTGCGACAATTTGCGCGTACTCGCTGTCATCAAGCCATTTCAGTTTCTCAACAAAGGTTTGGCGAAAATAACCAATATGAGCCGCCGGGCCGCCGAAGCTGAACCAACCCAGCCAGAAAAAAGTTTTGAAGATGGTGAACATGTCGAGCCTGTTTATCTAAAAAGCATTGTTGCTAATTTATCGGATGCTCTAAAATGACTCAAATTGATAGATTTAATTTCATTTATGAATGAAATGGGATGAAGGTGTTGAGGTGAAAGAGGACATTCAGTGGCGCAACATTGACTTGAACTTATTGGTGACGTTTTCCTACTTGTATCGACATCGAAGCGTTAGCGTCGCTGCAGAGAAAAGTTACGTTAGCCAGTCGGCGATGAGTCATAGTTTGTCTCGTTTAAGGTTGTTGTTTGACGACCCGCTTTTTGAGCGAAAAGGACATAAGATGGAGCCCACCGAGCACGCTCACCACATCGCGCCAACTGTGCATCACTTGTTGGACTCTATCGCCAAAGACTTGCTCACTAAGTCTGCCTTTCAACCTGAAAATTACGCGGGTGTATGTCGCATTGGGTTAACGGATTATGCCGAGTTTATTTTTGCTCCTCGGCTTTATGACGAAATACGCCAGCGCGCACCAGAGGCCCAGATCAGTTTTATTAACGTCAATCGTAGCAACTACGTGGCATTAACTGAGCACGAAAAGCTCGATGTCATTATTGGCAGCATGCCGGTGTTGGATGACAACTTTGAGAGCTTGTACTTGTACACGGAAAAACATGTGTGTATGTGTGATAAACAGGTATTGAAAGGGGAAACACAGCTCTCTCTGGAAGCGTTCGCGAACATAGAGCAAGCTCTGGTAAGTCCCGATGGGAGCTTAAAGACACAAGTAGACCAAAAGCTCGCAGAACATGGCTTGAGCCGTAAAGTCACCGTGGCGTCGCGCAACTTTCTCACTATTCGGCATTTATTGAAAAAGCGCGATCTCATTGCCATGCTGTGGCATTCCAGCCGAAACAATGAAGACAAAGGCATTTGGCTACGCGAGTTGGTTTCTTCGACCATCACCTCTCACATATAAAAAGGGCACCAAAGGGTGCCCAGAATGTTTGTCATTGAGAGTCTGTGTTATACCGCTTGCGAAGCTGGCGCGGCCTCTTTTATACGTTCTTCCTGATTCAATGATTTTTCGTATTGGCTGTACTTCCACCAAGCAAAGCCAAGGAAAATCACGATACCGCCAACGTTGTAGAAAATGATGGTCATGATGTCGGCCCCTGTAGGGAAGGTCGATGCTAAGAAACCAACCGTAAAGATAGCGATCAGTACCGATACGGTAGCGATGCCCATTTTGCGTGAGCCCATTTTGAAATCACGCTCGACGTGATCCAGTTTCAAGCGCAGATTCAGGTACGCCAACATGATGAACAATGGTGGGAGCATGGATGCCGCTGCGGTCATGTTGATCACGGTGTTCATCAGATCTTGAGCGGTGTTAGAACCTAATGTTGGGATGATCATCAGTGGGATAACGATAAGGAACTGATACCAAGCTGCGCGAGCTGGAACGCCGTTTTCGTTCAGCTCTACGGTTTTCTTACCAAAAATGCCTTCTGGAATCTCAGAGAAGAAGATTTTCACTGGCGTTGCTGTCCACATCAGTAGAGAGCCAAACATAGCGGTGAAGGATACCAAGCCTACAAAGCGGTTCATCAATATTTCTGGCAAACCAAAGTACGCAGCCAAACCTTCAAATACTTGAACCGATCCGCCCGTGTATTTTAGGGTTTCGCTAGGAACAAATACGTTAATCAAAACAGACGCGACTGAGTAAAGCACACCGATAAAGATACCTGCGATGATGATGACTTTAACGAACGATTTCGAGCCGCCTTTCACATCGTTTACGTAAACCGCGACCGATTCCGCACCGCCTGCCGCCATAAATATCCATGTAGTAATGCCTAAAAATGCCCAGCTGAAATCAGGGATCATCGCTTCTACAGTAATTGGGTCAGCTGGTTCTACGCCGCCGATCAACGCTGCGCCAGCCAGTAAAATGTACGACATTGTCAGTAGCAGCATGAGGGAGGAGGTCACCGACGTAATTGGCCCCAACATTTTCGCGCCGTTTGTCGATACGTAGGTCGCAAACGCAAACAAAATCATACTGAGCACGGTAGTGGTGAATGGCGTCAGAATGTATTCATAGCCCAAGAACGCGTAAGACGCATAAGCGATAACACGCGGCAGCAAGGACGTGAAGAAGAATAGGTTAACGAACCAGTAAGTGTAGGCAGAGATAAACGCCCAGCGACCGCCAAGTGAGCTTTTTACCCATGCGTAGACCCCCGCTTCAGAATCTTTATTCAGAGATACGAATTCTGCGATGATCAAACAGAAAGGGATGAAATAAAAAATGGTCGCCAGAAAGAACATTGGCGCAGACGCTAGACCGATCTCGATGTTGTTATTGATTACGTTATTAAAGCTAAATACTGCAGCAAAGGTGAGGGACAACAACCCGAATTTGCCTATCGTATTACGTTTGGATTCAGACATGTTCTATCTCCGGTGAATCACGTTGGAATTGTAGGGAGGAAGGGCTTGTAATGCTGTGACCACAGCCCTTCTCTTGTTTTATTTATTTAGGAAGTAGCCATCTTCGATGGTCACTTTGAGCACCACTTTTCTTACGCGGTTGTCTCCATGGAAGCGGTACGCTTCACTGTTTTCAAAAATCGCTACTTGGCCTTCGCAAAGCTCACGTATTTCACCCTGACCAGAAAAAAATTCGCGGTCGGTTTCATCACGATAAGCTTGTTCTAGTGTCAAAGCGGTTTTATCCGCGAACTCAACGGTTTCTCGGCCTTCGAGGTAGTAATGCACATCGAAGTAACGACGGTTACCGATGAACGTTTCGGTTTGTTTCGCGATGCCATCTTCAACCATGTAAACCAGTGAATCGCCAATCGAGTGCATCACGCCATCTTTGATGTTACCGATGTTGCCAATGGCTTCCACACAGCGGTTCCATTTACGACCGTTGCGATATACCTGTTTGAATTGCTCTAAGCTGTCTAACACGATCATGGGTTACGCCTCGTTGACTGGTTGAGTATTGGTTTGAGTGAAAAACGCGTTGTCGAAATCATGGTTTGCCATCACTTGTGCGTTGCAATCGCCTGCTTGCAGTGGCATCAGCGTAAAACCGTAACGGAACTCGTCCATGTACACGCGGTAAGAGTCGAGCACTTCGCTGCCCCATGAGTTCGAGCCTAACCCCATCACTTGATGGTCAAGGTTAAGGGTGATGTAGCCACTCTTTTCTAGCTCGATCGTATGTTGCGCTTCATGCAGATTTTGGTTGGTGTAGAGCCACGCGCTGAAGTTGATTTCTTGCTGAGGTTTCACCAATAACCCTGTGCCATGACGGTTCGTGAGCGATGCCCAGCGCACGTGTTGGCGGTTGCCGTTGTTTTGCGGGAACGGGTAGTTCTCGAACATGTCCGCCACGTTGGTGTGGTACAGATCGATGATGTTGGCTTGGCGGCTGTCTTGATAGTTCTCTTCAGGGCCGCGACCGTAGTAACTCACTTGATCAAAGCTGCCGTTAATGCCTAAATCCAAGCCAATGACCGGAATCACGTGAGGGTAGTCGCCGTAGCGCTCGCCACTCAGTTCCACGTTCAAATGGCCTTGAGCATTGATTTGATAGCGATAGGTACAACGCATGCCAAAATCAAAGACCGGCGGCGCAATGATGCTGGTGGTTGTAATCAAGACGGAATCATCAGTTGCTTCCACAGCAAGTGTGCGGAAGTGCTCCTGCATGATTTGCAGATGCGCTGGGTGCCACAAACCTTCATACTCTTGTTTGTGGTTATCAATCATCGGTTTGAAGAAGTTCAGTCTCGGCTCAGATTGAATGATCTCTTCGCCATTTACGCGCCAAGAAGTCAGCTTGCCGTTTACTTTCGAGAAAGTAAGCGTGAAGTTATGGCCTTCAATTACGTGTTCCAAACGGCTTTCGTTAATCACCAAAGGTTGTGCGTTGCGATTGATGAACGCAGGTGCAGACGCGGTCTTTTCTTTCAGTTGGAACTGATACACCGCAATTTCATGGTTGGCTTCGCTGTAAAGTGTGCGACTGTCTTTGCGTACGGTGAAGTTAACAAAGGCTTCGCGCTCATCCAATTCTGGCAAGTCGATGGTCACTTCACGTTCGCTGTTGGCGACCAAAGCTTCGACTTTGAATTGCACGCTGCGCAGGGTTTCACCTTCGGCACGCACGTCAGCAGTAATGGTGTAATCATCGAGGTTGGTGAACCACAATTTGTTCTCAACGATAAAGCGGTCATGGCAACCTTCAACGGCGCGGATTTTCACCGGTGCAATGACTTGTTTGTATTCTTTGAGACCTGGGCCCGGGGTTTGATCTGGGTAAATCAGACCATCCATGCAGAAGTTGTAGTTGTTTGGGTAGTCGCCGTAATCGCCGCCGTATTTGTAGAACTCTTGACCGTGTTCATCACGCGCTAGAATGCCGTGATCACACCATTCCCAAACGTAGTGACCTTGAATGTGGTCGTGCGCATAGAACACGTTTTGGTATTCCGTCAGACCACCCGGCCCGTTACCCATCGCGTGCGCGTATTCGCAGATAATGCGTGGCTTCTCGTGTGGGTGTTCGCCAAAGTAATTCATCAGTTGAGCGCGTGAGTACATAGTGGAAATCACATCCACCACTTCAGCATCGCGGTCTTCTTCATAATGAACCAAACGGGTGTCATCAAGGGCTTTGGTGGCGGCGTACATGGCGCGGATATTACAACCGTAGCCAGACTCATTGCCGAGTGACCACATGATGATCGATGGGTGGTTTTTCTGTGCGTGCACATGGCGCACAGCGCGATCAACAAACACCGCTTCCCATGCTGGATCGTTGGTGATGCGGCTGAGGTCGCCAACGTTGGCAAAGCCGTGGGTTTCCACATCGGTTTCTGCCATCACAAACAGGCCGTAAATATCACACAGCTCGTAGAAGCGTGGGTCGTTCGGGTAGTGCGCGGTGCGAACTGAGTTGATGTTGTGCTGCTTCATCAACATCAGATCTTTTTCCACGCGGTCCATGCCTACTGCACGACCTTTTAGGTGGTCGTTGTCATGACGGTTGACCCCATGCAGCATCACGTATTGGTTGTTGATGTAAAACAGGCCATCGCGCACTTTGATGTCACGGAAACCCACGCGTTGTGGGATCACTTCCACTACGTTGCCTTGGTGATCTTTTAAGGTGATGAACAAGTGGTAAAGGTAAGGATTTTCAGCTGTCCAATGCGTTGGATTCACCATATCAATCGCAAAGCTTGTTGAGTGGTGTTTTTGGATAGTCAGTGAATCGCATTGACCTCTGGCTACGACAGTGCCTTTGTCATGCAGCGCGTATTCCAGCGTGTAGCCAGACGTGATAGCGGTGGAAAGGTTTTCCAATTCGATTTGAGCACTGAGCGTCGCACTTTGGTAATCGTCGGCGAAATCGGTGCGAATTGTTAGGTCTTGGACGTGAATGTTCTCTTTTCCGATTAGGTAAACATCACGGAATATCCCCGCCGTCCACCACATGTCTTGGTCTTCAATGTAAGTGGAATCGGCCCACTGCATTAC
The DNA here is from genome assembly GCF_028823755.1 of Vibrio sp. VP6. Classification (NCBI taxonomy): domain Bacteria; kingdom Pseudomonadati; phylum Pseudomonadota; class Gammaproteobacteria; order Vibrionales; family Vibrionaceae; genus Vibrio; species Vibrio sp. VP6. The sequence continues at coordinate 128,412 of NZ_JAPEID010000001.1, read as the reverse complement.
GCGTACAGAGAGTAAGTTTTCGCCTTGTTGGACGAACTTGGAAATGTCGAATTCCGCTGTGAGTCGGCTGCCTTTACTAAAGCCGACGTACTCGCCGTTTACGTACACTTCAAAGTAGGTTTCCACGCCATCGAACTTGATGATGGTTTGTTGGTTATCCCACTGTGGACCAAGTGTAAATGTGCGTTGATAAGCGCCCGTTGGGTTGTCGGTTGGTACAAACGGGACGTCGATCGGGAATGGGAAGCCTTCATCGGTGTATTGCAGATCGCCGTGGCCTTCCATTTGCCACATGTTTGGGACGGTAATGTGTCCCCAGTCGTTCATTGTTTGTGAGTAAAACGCATCAGGCACCAACATTGGGTTGGTGAAATAACGGAATGTCCATTGGCCGCTGAGCAACATAAAGCGGCGACTCAGTTCACGTTGAAAGGTTTGTGCTCTCTGAACAGAGTCGTAGGAGAAAAAGTACGCACGTGGTGCCATACGATTCTCGTGTAAGTGTTGGAAGTTTTCCCAATTGTTCACGTTTTGATCTCCCCTCGGCTTGGTGCGCTTATGTTGGAGTGCGGATTGGTTTCATCGCGGCTCAACATCAGTGCAAAAACAACGGCCGATGTATTGTGAAAAATGCTTATGAATAATCTGAGAAAGATATTAGTAAAAGTTTTACTAAAATAAATTAGTGAAAACGTTTTACTTTAACTTGGTCACGTTTTAAATGACCAATGTTGAGCAAGATGTGATCAGCGTAAAGGAATGCGTTCTAGATTGTTTTGGAAAGTAAAAACAGTAAAAATTCGGTAGAAAATAAAAGAAGAAATAAAAAAGCACTGAAAATTCAGTGCTTTATTTGAGCAGTTTTGAGGGGGTTTTTATCGAGTTGTGCCGCGTAGCTTGAGCTTGCTTGGAACGTACACTTGAAGGGGTAGTGCGCGTCCGTCACGGTATTTTTCTACTAACAAGTTCACACCTTGAATCCCCATCATTTCAGAATGAATACGAACGGTAGATAGAGGAGGGAAGGTAAAGCGCGCGGTAGGAATGTCGTTCACGCTGATCAGCGCAATATCATCAGGAATGTTTAAACCAAACTCATGCACTGCTCGTAACACACCAATCGCAATGGAGTCCGAAGCAATGAACATCGCTTTTGGGAAATCGCCTTTGGCCAGCATCTCTTTCGCTAAGTCATAACCGGACAAGCTAGAGAAATCGCCACGATAAATGTCGTCTTCAGAAACCACACCTTTTAGACTGCCGTAGTCCACAAACGCATTTTCACGAATGTCTGCGGTGTTGGGCTCGTCTTGTCCACCAATAAAGCCGATGCGTTCGTAGCCTTGTTGTACAAAGAAATCAACCACTTGCTTGCTGATTCTTACAAGGTCGATATCAACGCAATCGTAAGGGCTAGTTGGATCTGAAAAGTCGATGTAACAGATGCTATCGGCTAGGCGTTTAGGTAACTTATTGACCACCTTTTGGTCGACTTTCCCGACTAAAAGGACACCCGTAATCTTTTGCGTTTCAACATCAATTTCGCTGTTGTAGCAATTGGTTAGCGTAATGCCGAGTTTGTCGCACTGAGTTTCAATCCCATGACGAATCGACAAGTAGTAGGGGTCATTCACTTCTGCTTCTTGTTTGTAATTGTACAAGGCCAAAAAGTGATGTTTTTGCTTGGCTTCTTTGGTGGCTTTCTTCGAACTGCTGGTGCGGTACTCCAGCTTTTCTGCGATTTCTAAAATGCGGCGTTTGGTTTCTTCTTTAACGCTCAACGTCGGATCGTCATTCAAAACTCGCGATACAGTTGCAAGTGAGACGCCCGCTTCAGTGGCGATATCTTTTAGTGTTGCCATGTACATTTCCCGTTGGCATTGCTCACAGTCCAAGTGAGAACTCAATAATCTGGCTATTGTAAACAGCTACTTAGGGATGCACAAACTTTTAGTAAAATCGTGCGCTCCATGAAAGAGAGCGGTATCTGCTCGACTCATCTTCACTGCTCATCATCTTCCCGGTTTAATTTAACTAAAGTCTGCATCTAAAATAAGGCTTTCGTGCAATTTCGTGGAAACGTTTACACAATTTGAATTCGATCACGGATCTGGATCGAGATTGGTTGCTAGACTTTTAGCCAGTTAGAAATGGGCGTACTGATTCGATGCAATAGCGATTGGCTTTTAGCGCATCAGAGTGAGGTATGAACAGAAAGCAGCAAACGTGGAGAAGCAAAAAGTGAAAGTTCTTGTCACAGGCGGTATGGGATACATCGGTAGTCACACTTGCGTTCAGATGATTGAAGCGGGAATGGAACCTATCATCGTTGATAACTTGTGTAACGCCAAACTGGAAGTGTTAAACCGTATTGAAGCGCTGACTGGCAAACAGCCTGCGTTCCACCAAGGTGACATCCGTGACGAAGCCTTTTTGGATACGGTATTCGCGCAACACGACATCCAAGCCGTGATCCACTTTGCTGGCCTCAAAGCGGTTGGCGAATCGGTGGCAAAACCACTTGAGTACTACGACAACAACGTCAATGGCTCATTGGTGTTAGCGCGCAGCATGCGTAAAGCGGGCGTGAAAAGCATCGTATTCAGTTCATCGGCAACGGTTTACGGTGACCCTGAAATAGTGCCGATTACGGAAGACTCACCAACAGGCGCAACCACCAATCCATACGGACGCAGCAAATATATGGTGGAGCAGTGTTTAAGCGATCTGTTCCATGCTGAAAACGACTGGAGCATCACCTTACTGCGTTACTTCAACCCAGTTGGCGCGCACCCATCGGGCTGCATGGGGGAAGACCCACAAGGCATTCCCAATAACCTGATGCCATTTATCGCCCAAGTCGCTGTTGGTCGCCGAGAAAAACTCGCGGTATTTGGTAACGACTACCCAACCCCTGACGGCACTGGCGTGCGTGATTACATCCATGTGATGGATTTGGCCGACGGCCACATCGCCGCATTGAAATCGGTGGGTGAGAAATCGGGTTTGCACATTTACAACTTAGGTACAGGTAAAGGATCGAGCGTACTTGAGATGGTGGATGCGTTCGCGACCGCTTGCGGTAAACCTGTGCCTTACGAGTTATGCCCGCGTCGTCCTGGGGATATTGCTGAATGTTGGGCAAGCACGGAAAAAGCAGAGCGTGAACTAGGTTGGAAAGCAACATGCACGGTGGCTGAAATGACCGCCGATACGTGGCACTGGCAGTCAAATAACCCTAGTGGCTATTCCCCGGAGTAATTGCAGTCGCGCGTTGCCATCTGCGCTTCTCACGGTTTTGGGAAGCTGAGTTTGAAGAATTTTAAAGAGTTGAGTAAGTAACATGTCGAATGTCGAATTTAACCCAGTGGATCATCCACACCGCCGTTACAACCCTCTGACTGGGCAATGGATTTTGGTTTCACCTCACCGTGCAAAACGCCCTTGGAGCGGCGCAGATGAAAAGCCCGCATTGGATGAGCTACCAAGCTATGACGGTAAATGTTTCCTTTGTCCAACCAACGAACGTATCTCTGGCGATGTTAATCCAGATTACGAAGGCACCTATGTGTTCAATAACGATTTTGCTGCGCTGATGGTGGATTCACCAGATGCACCAGAGTCAAACAACCCGCTATTCAAAACGCAAGGCGTGCGTGGTTTGAGCCGAGTGATTTGCTTCTCGCCAGATCACAGCAAAACCTTACCGGAGCTGCCAGTGGATAAAATTCGTGGCGTGATTGATACATGGAATGAGCAAATTGAAGAGCTCGGCAAGGAATACGTTTGGGTTCAGGCGTTCGAGAACAAAGGCGAAACCATGGGCTGTTCTCAGCCTCATCCGCACGGTCAAATCTGGGCGAACAGCTTCTTACCAAATGAAATCGAGCGTAAAGAGCACAACCTAAAAGCCTACTACCAAGAACACGGCAGCAATTTGCTGGTGGATTACGTGCAAGCGGAACTCAAAGACGGCTCACGCATCGTGGTGGAAACTGAACACTGGCTGGCGGTGGTACCTTACTGGGCTGCTTGGCCGTTCGAAACCATGTTGTTGCCGAAAACGCACATTCGTCGCATGAGCGAACTCAGCGATGAGCAACGAGACGATTTAGCGCTAGCGATTAAGAAGCTGACCAGCCGTTACGACAATTTATTCCAATGCTCTTTCCCTTACTCGATGGGCTGGCACTACGCGCCGTTTTTTGACGAAGGCACAGACATCGACCATTGGCAGCTTCATGCGCTTTTTTATCCGCCACTACTGCGCAGTGCCACGGTTCGTAAGTTCATGGTGGGCTACGAAATGCTGGCAGAAAGCCAACGTGACCTCACCGCAGAGCAAGCGGCGCAGCGTCTGCGTGATGTGAGTGATGTCCACTACAAAGAATGCTAAGTCTTTAAATTGGACTGATTACGAATAACGGGATAGCGCGACTTTACAGATAGAAAGTTAGGCTCAACGCGCTATCCCACACAAATTACTATTTTAAGAGAACGTCCCTATGTCTGAACTTATCCAAAATGTGAAAGCGTCATTTGAGCAAGTGTTGGGCTACGCACCTAGCCATATTATTCAAGCGCCTGGTCGTGTGAACTTGATTGGTGAGCACACCGATTACAACGATGGTTTTGTCCTACCGTGTGCCATTAACTACCAAACGGTCGTGGCGGCGGCAAAGCGTGAAGACAATATCGTGCGTGTGGTTGCGGTCGATTACGGCAACGCAGTGGACGAATTCGATATCACGCAAGCCATTACCTTCCAGCAAGACAAAATGTGGGCGAACTACATTCGCGGCGTGGTGAAGTGTCTTCTGGCGCGTGGCTACCAGTTTACTGGGGCGGATATTTCAGTCAGCGGCAACGTGCCTCAAGGCGCGGGTTTGAGCTCATCGGCGGCGTTGGAAGTGGTGATTGGCCAGACGTTCAAAGTGCTGTTCAATCTTGAGATCAGCCAAGCCGAAATTGCGTTAAACGGTCAGCAAGCTGAGAACGAATTCGTCGGTTGCAACTGCGGCATCATGGATCAAATGATTTCAGCGGAAGGGCGTGAAAATCATGCGATGCTATTAGATTGCCGGAGCCTTGAAACTGAAGCAGTCTCTATGCCAGAAGACATGGCCGTCGTGATCATCAACTCGAATAAAAAACGTGGTTTGGTCGACAGCGAATACAACACTCGTCGTCAGCAATGTGAAGAAGCGGCGCGTATTTTCGGTGTGAAAGCTTTGCGTGATGTGACGATTGAGCAGTTCAACGAGAAAGTCGCTGAGCTGGATGAAATGGTGGCCAAGCGTGCACGTCACGTCATCACAGAAAATGATCGTACTGTGGAAGCGGCACAAGCGCTACGAGCACACGACATGAAGCGTATGGGCGAGCTGATGGCCGAGTCTCATGCCTCGATGCGCGATGATTTCGAAATTACGGTAAAAGAAATCGATACGCTGGTGGAGATAGTCAAAGAGGTGATCGGCGATCAAGGCGGCGTGCGCATGACTGGCGGTGGCTTTGGTGGTTGCATCGTGGCACTTGTACCGCCAGCACTGGTTGATGACGTGAAAGCGGAAGTTGAAGCGAAGTACCAAGCGGCTACGGGCTTAAAAGAGTCGATTTATGTTTGCCAAGCCCAAAATGGTGCGGGTTTGGTTGAAGTGCTGTAAGGAATGATGATGAAAGCCTATTTTCAACAACTAGAACAAGCGATGGCGCAAACGCCGTCGTTTGATGGCCAAACTGCGAATCTGATTCATTTGACCAACGCGAATGGTATGACAGCGTCGTTTATGGATATCGGTGCGACGTGGTTGAGTTGCACATTACCGGTAAATGGTGAAAACCGTGAAGTGTTGTTGCGCTCACCAAATATGGCTGAACACATGAAGCAAGACGCTTACTTCGGTTCCATTGTTGGCCGCTTTGCTAACCGAATTGCGAAGGGGCAGTTTGAGATAGACGGAGAGAAGTATCAACTTGGTATCAATAACGGTGAAAACTCACTGCACGGTGGCCTAGAAGGGTTTGATAAACGCCGCTGGAAGGTTGAAGAGCAAAATGATCAACGGGTCACTTTTTCACTTCGCTCCCCGGACGGTGACCAAGGCTATCCGGGAAACCTCGATGTGAAGGTTACGTACACGCTCACTGACGAGAATGAACTGGCTATCGCCTATGATGCTAAGACCGACAAAACATCACCAGTGAACTTAACCAATCACGCCTACTTTAACTTGGCTGGTGAGGCGAGCTGCGCGAAAAGTTTGGATCATACTTTACAGCTTAACGCTGGGTATTACTTGCCAACGGATGCGGGGTTAATTCCTACCGGTGAACAAAAGCCAGTTTCGGGTACCAGTTTCGACTTCACCGAGCCAAAATTGATTGGCCAAGAATTTCTTGCCGAGCAAGATCAGAAAACTGCTGGTGGCTACGATCACGCCTTTGTCTTCATGCCTGAAGTGACCGATGGCGTGTCTGTCACTGCGGTTTTAATTGCACCAAAAGAAGATGTGGTGATGAAAGTGAAAACCACCAAGCCTGCCATCCAGTTTTATTCAGGTAATTTCTTAGCCGGTACGCCAGGTGCAAGTAAAACTTACGAATGCTATGACGGCCTTGCGTTGGAAACGCAGTACTTTCCAGACGGGCCAAACAAACCAGAATGGGGACTCAACAATGGGGTGTTGAGCTCTGGGGATTGCTATCAGCATCAAACTACTTATCAGTTTGAATTTTAGATAGCACTTCTACCCTTTGAACTTGCAGCGGCAGCAATGCTGCAACTCCAACGACTTTGGGTGTTATGGTGGGCTACATGCCCACCTTTTTTGTTTTTGTCGAAGAGGTTCGAACGATGAGCTCACCCTCTACTTTGCGTTTGTTAGAAAGCAACGGTTGCCCTTCAATCAGTGCCATCAACGATTCGATTGCGAGTTTACCCATGTCTGAGTAGGGCAGTTCAACCGACGTTAATGCTGGGAAGCTTTCAGAGGCGATTTGCTGATTATCGTAACCGACAACGGCAACATCCTGAGGAATCTTCAACCCCAACTCCGCTATCGCTTGGTAGCACCCCATTGCCATATAGTCGCTGCCACAGAAAATCGCTTCTGGCGGCTGCTCCATATTCAGTAGTGCCAGTGTTTGCTGGTGTGCTTCTTTTAGCGACCAGTTTGCATCGACTAAATACTCTGAGTTAGGAATGATGTCTGCATCAATGAGAGCCTGACGATAACCATCGGCACGTTGCTTACTGGCTAGCATCCAACTTTCACCAGACAGCATGGCAATGCGACGATAACCTTGCGCTGTGAGGTGGGAAACTGCTTTGTAAGCTCCAATCATATCGGCCGGCAAAATACTTGGCGTTTCGGTGTGTTCTTCGTTGGTGCAGTTCAACAGCACAGTCGGTAAGGAAGTTGTGACGCGTTGCTGCTCCAACTCTCGCGTCATACTGGATGCGTAAACCAAACCTGCGTAATCACCGCCGTTTATCTCCGACTCAATCTTGCTTGCCAACACTTCATCATGGCTGTAATTGAACGTCACCAATATGTAGTCGTTCGACCACGCTTCTTCTCTCGCTGCATTGATGGCATCGATAAATGGGTCATAACTGGTTAAGCCATTGATCACCAATGCGATCTTTTTAGGGCGTCCCAAAGCATGGGCAACCTTTTTGTTTTTGTAGCCAAGTGATTCTGCGGTTTCGAGCACTTTACGTTTGGTCGCTTCCGCGATTTTTACGGAAGTTGAGCCATTCAATACCAGCGATACGGTCGACTGAGAGACGCCAGCCGCCGCCGCAATGTCACTCATGGTGATTTTTTTAGCCATTCTGTTCTTTACTTAATTTCGTTAGCTAAAGATATTAGCTAAAGATTAAGTTCGGATCATCCTTTAAAGATGAAGATCACAAAAGTAAGTCAGAGCAACTTAAAAGCTGTGATTTTCACCACGTTTATTCTTTGAGCACCTAGTCATTAAATTATTAATTAATATATTAGCTAATATTATTAGTTAATAATTTAGTTTTAAGGTGAGTAAGATGAAAAGATGGTCGGAAGAGAAAGCGTGGCAATGGCAAAAAGAGCATGGCTGGCTACGTGGCTTTAACTATTTACCGCGCACAGCGGTTAACTGGAATGAGATGTGGCAAGCGGAATCTTTTGCTCCTGAGGTGATGGAACAAGAGTTAGCTTGGGCGCATGATGTGGGTTACAACACTTTACGTACCAACTTACCATTTATAGTTTGGCAAGCGGATCGCGATGGTTTACATGCGCGAATTGAGCGCTTTCTGGATATTTGCGAACGCAATCAAATCAAAGTGATGCTCACGCCGATGGATGACTGCGGTTTTTCGGGCGACCATCCTTATCTTGGTGAACAAAAAGCGCCAGTACCGGATTTGCACAACAGCCAAGCAGCAGCAAGTCCTGGTCGCAATGTGGTGATGGACAAATCTATGTGGGGTGAGGTCGAAGCGTATATTCGCGACATCATCTCTACCTACAAAAATGACCCTCGAATCGTTATTTGGGATCTCTATAACGAGCCAACCAACCGCATGATTTTCACCACTACGGGTGAGATCGCTTACGACGAAGAAATGGAAATCTTTAGTCATGAGCTGATGGAACAAGCGTTTGAGTGGGCACGTGAAGAAAACCCAACTCAGCCTCTTACCGTCGGCGCTTGGCATGCGCCAAGCATTCTTGACCGAAGCCTGCCGATTTATGAACACCCAACCGATCGCAAAGCGATGGAGCTATCGGACATCATTACTTTCCACGCTTACTTACCACTCGATCTGTTCCATAAAGCCGTTGAAATTGTAGAAAGCTACAACCGACCAATGATGTGTACTGAGTGGCTTGCTCGTCATGCGCAATCGTATATGCACGAACAGCTTCCGGTCTTTAAACAGAAAAACATTGGCTGCTACCAGTGGGGATTAGTGAAAGGAAAAACACAAACGCATCTGCCTTGGCCAGAGATAAAACGTAGCGATGCAAACTATGCGAGTCAATGGTTCCACGATCTGCTTGATGAGCAAGGGCAGCCGTATGACGCAAGCGAAGTGCAATTGATCAAAACACTCGCAGAAGTGGATTAATTGCCTGTGAGCCGACTCTGAGAAATGGGTCGGTTTCTTATTTACAATAAAATCAATTGAGACGTGAACAATGACTACTCTACAAAACAAACTCACTAATAAGGAGCTGATGTCTTACTTCGGCTATGGGGTAGGCCAGTGCTTTAGCTTTGGTCTAGTCGGCTCTTTTATTCTTTATTTCTATACCGATATTTTGGGCATTTCTCCAATTGCGGCGAGTACGATTTTTTTGATTGCTCGTGTGTGGGATGCGGTGAACGATCCGCTCATTGCCGGATACATGGACACGCTAGACTCTCGCTTTGGTAAATTCCGCCCTTACATGCTGTTTACGCCGATTTTGATTGTTCTGGTCACGGTTGCCGCGTTCTATAACATTGAAGCTGATACGTCGACAAAAGTGATGTATGCCGGTATCACTTACATTCTTTGGGGTACGCTTTACACCATTTCTGATGTGCCGTTTTGGTCTATGTCTTCTGTTATGACGGATGAACCGCAAGAGCGAGCAAAAGCGGCAACTTGTGCCATGTTAGGGGTGAATGCAGGTATTGGTGCAACTTTGGTTGTGTTCCCAAAACTGAGCGCTTACTTCGCTGATGGCCGAGCAGATCAGGGTTACTTACCAGCTGTGATTGTGTTGATGATCGCGGGTTTGTTCTTCATGCTGAACGGTTTTTATAACACCAAAGAACGCATCTCGACGAAGAGCTGCGAAAAAGTCACGCTAAAACAAACCTTTCAAGCCGTTCGTAAAAACAAGCCGTTGTTTTTTATTCTGGCAGCGTTTTTCATGAATGTGTTTTTCAATTTAGTGAATGGCCTGTACATTTTCTTCTTCACATACAACATGGGGGACGCAGGGTTAGTCTCTCTGATTGGTACCATCACTTTGGTAAGTGCGATTGCGTGTTTGGCTACGCCTGTGCTGACAAAGCGTTTCAAAAAACGTGACATCTTTATTGCGCTGTGTGTTTTAGAGATCATCGCTCGCATTGGGTTCTATTTTACTGGCTATGATAATCCAACGGTCGTGATGGCGTGGTTAGCGGTGATTACAGGCATCTTTATGATGACCAACCCTCTTATCTCGGCCATGATTGCAGACACAGTAGAGTACTCGTACTACCACAGTGGCAAACGTACCGCGGCGATCACGTTCTCGGGACAAACCTTTACAGGCAAACTTTCTGTTGCGGTAGCGGGCGGCTTAACGGGGTTAATCTTGACGATGATTGGCTATGTACCAAATGCGGCGCAAACGGAAACCGCGCTCAATGGCATGTTCTTCTGTATTGCGTTGCTACCCGCATTGGGAGCTCTAGTGCGCATCTTCATTATGTCTCGCTACACATTTACCGAAGACCAACATGCGATTTTACGAGAAAAATTACAGCGTGGTGAGTTTGCGCAAGGCGTTGACGTTAAGTCTGTAAAACCGCACGAAGCCTTGAGCTAGAATCCATATCGTCTCGACAAGTGCTCAAAGAAAAAGCCCACTCAATAACCTGAGCGGGCTTTTCGTTTTCAATTTACAGATTATCCACCATCAACAACGCTCGACAGAATTTCTTCGTACTAACGTTGGGCTAAAAATAATGGTTTCATCTTCAACTTTTTCGTCACGAGACAGCGCCAAAGCCAAACGGGCGGCGCGTTCTGCCATCATCTCGATTGGGTAGCGAATAGTAGTCAAGCTAGGGTGAACAAAGCGGGCGATCAAGCCATCATCGAACCCGACCATAGAAACCTTACTTGGTACGTCAATGCCATTTTGATCTAACGCTGCCAATGCGCCAGCGGCCATGTAGTCGTTGTAGGCCACCACTCCAGTAATCTCCAAAGATTTGGTTAACAGGTTGGTCATCGCAACTTCGCCACCATCACTGTTGGGTTCACCGTACTCGATGTAGCTTTTGGAGAGTTCAATACCATGTTCTTTCAATGCTGCTTGGTAACCTTGCAATCGCTCATCGGTATCTTCGATATCGTGGGATGAGGCAATACAAGCGATTTTGCGATGCCCGTGACGAATTAAATATTCTGTCGCGAGGAATGCTCCTTTGCGGTTATCAAGGGAAATACAGCGCTCAGCAAGCTCTGGGATATGACGATTGATAAGCACCATACCTTTTACTTCTTGGGCGTAGCCAATTAGCTCCTCATCAGATAAGCCTTTCGAGTGGATGACTATTGCATCGCAACGGCTGTTGATCAGTAATTCTAGAGCTTGACGTTCATCTTCTGGATTATGGTAACCGTTGCCAATCAAGATATGTTTGCCATTTTCGCGCGCGACATTATCGACGGATTTGACCAGCGTGCCGAAGAAAGGATCGGACACATCACTCACCAACACACCCATGGTATTTGTGCTTTGACTCACCAGTGCGCGAGCTGCGGCATTGGGTCTGTAACCCAATTTGCTCATTGCTTTGGTGACCGACTCTACCGATGATTGACTGGCTTTTGGGGACTTGTTGATCACGCGAGAAACCGTTGCGACCGAAACACCGGCTTCTTTCGCGACATCCTTGATCGTTGCCATATAGAACCTTTAGTGGCTAAAAATTTTGACTGAAAGTATTAAACACCCATTGTGTAATAAGTGCAATTTGATAGAGGATTTGCTTTCGGAAATGAGATCTTTACCACTTGTATTTATTAAGCTTACTGATAGTGTAAACGTTATCTTTTTAGTAAAACTTTACTGAGGTTTTTATTATGGAAACTATCGCTTACTCTGATTTTGCCAAACTGGAAATTCGTACCGGAAAAATCATTGAAGTGGCTCGTCATCAAAATGCAGACAAGCTGTATATTGTGCAAATTGATATCGGTGAGAAAACACTGCAAACCGTAACCAGCTTAGTGCCTTATTACACCGAGGAAGAGTTGATGGGCAAACAAGTGGTCGTATTGTGTAATCTTGCCAAAGCCAAAATGCGCGGTGAAACCTCTGAATGTATGTTGTTATGCGCAGAAACGGAAGATGAATCCGAAAGTGTGTTGCTAACGCCAGAAAGAGCGATGCCGACCGGGGTGAGAATTGTTTAATCAGTTCACTGGTCGCTCTATTGTAAAAACAGCTCTTAGTTTAGAGCTGTTTTTATAGATGGGATTGAGCTACGAATTTTGGGCAATCAGATTATCAATCAACTCATAATGGTGCTCTTGCACGCCTGCAAGGTTGCCGTATTTGGGTTGGTGGCGGTCATTTTCTTTCGCGTGGTGCCAGCCAATGGTGTGACGCACAAAATGCTCCGCAAATGCATGGGATACCTCCAAGCAACCTGCTAGCACGGTATCAACATAGCTTTGCATGATTGGGCTGTTTGCGCACGGTGGTAGTGGCTCGTCTTTTACGTAAACCCAAATCTCATGTCCTTGGTTAAAGTTCGCGTCCGTTTCGATTTGATCTGGCTGAATTTGAATACGATGATAGCCACGTTCACGGCGATCGAATTCTGCGAGAGCTTCTTCATTCACTTCGAGTAAAACGCCATTAACCTGTCCATTGCCTTGGTTCACAACCAGTGGAGACAGAGTGTAGCTGTCATCAATCTTTCCCCAGTAGCGAACCAGTCCATGAGCAATGACGGGAATGGCTTCTCCCGTTTGTCCTGTTAACTTGCGCGACGCAGAATTGATTAAACTGCCATAGCCAAATATGTACATCTTCGTTGCATCCCTTAACTCATTTTTTGTGTCTTGGACTGTTTATACCTAACCAGCCCATGAAGCTCAAACTTTACCCCTTAAGTATAATCTTATTTTTAACATGTATTTTTTATGCATGTTTATGGTAGCATCAACATCGTAGTTGAGTTAACCAGCATCGAGAGGCGCTTGAGGGCAAGATAATGCTGAACATCACCGATAAAAAAGTGGAAGAAAAAATCCCCGCATGGCTGCGATTAGGCTTTCGGCCGTTTTTTCTGTTTGGGTCGATTTACGCCATTGTTGCGATTGCGTTGTGGGTGTGGATGTTCCAAACCGGACAGCCAAACGCATTAGCTGTACCGGCATTGTGGTGGCACGTGCATGAAATGTTATTTGGTTTTTCGATGGCGATTGTGGTTGGTTTTGTATTGACTGCTGTACAAAACTGGACGGGCATTAATGGCACCAAGCATTACACGCTTTTGGTCATATTTGGCTTGTGGTTAGCACCTAGAATATTGCTTTGGACGCCAGTACCCTTGTGGTTAACCAGCAGCATTGAAGCGGTATTTTTACTGTTTGTTGCCTATGAGGTGGGCATTCGTGTTTATCGAGCCAAAGGGTGGCGTAATTTATTTTTTGTGCCTCTGTTCCTTTTGGCCATCTTTGCGAACTTTGCAAGCTACGCGACGATAAAAGGCATGCCGCCGTTTACTTCTTCTGCTGTGTGGCAGGCGATGTTGTGGTGGTTTACGTTGTTATTGTCGGTGATGGGCGGACGTGTGATTCCATTCTTTACTGCGCGTCGATTTAATTTTGAAAAAGCACAACCACTGCCGTGGTTAGATTGGTTCGCGAACTTGCCGTTGGTAATGCTATTTGTGCTGAGCTTTTTCCCCGTGACGTTTGCAGAATTAGGCAATCCGTTGATGCTGTTTGCAGGAGTTGCTCAGTTGGTGCGTTTTGTTCGCTGGAAACCTTGGTTAACCCTGAGCGAGCCTTTGGTGTGGTCGCTGCATGCTGCGTATTTGTGTTTGCCACTAAGCTTAATTTTGCGAGGCGCTTGGGGAGATGCATTTGCTAGCCATAACCTCATTCACCTGTTTGCGATAGGTGCGTTAGGCGGTTTGATTTTGGCGATGATCGCGCGCGTGACGATGGGGCACACCGGTCGCATGATCTACAAAGGGCCAAACATGGGCCTTGCGTTTGCGGCGATTACCGCGGCTGCTTTGGTTCGCAGTTTCGCCGTGATCTTTGACCCAGCGAACATGATGCTGTGGATTGATATCAGCGGCGGATTGTGGATTGTCGCGTTTGGGCTGTTTGTGTGGCGTTTTGGTATGATGCTCGTGACCCCTCGTGTGGATGGTCATCCGGGATAAAGCGTTTAGACTTGAGTGATAAAAAAGAGGAGCGACACGCTCCTCTTTTGGTTTCTGCGCTTTACGGTTTTATCGCTTATTCATCATCCGTTTTGTTCGTGAACCCTAAGCGTTTGAACAGCAACCACTCTAGGCCAAAGATCACAATCAAAGCGATGCAGAACCAAGTGAACGCCATGGAGGATTCTACGCCCGGCATGCCACCAATATTGATACCAAGTAGTCCTGTTAGGAAGCTGGTTGGTAAGAAAATGGTGGCAACTAAAGTAAACAGGTAACTGTTTTTATTGGTCTTCTCGTCTCGGTTGTGTTTGATTTCGTCTTGGAAAAGCGCTACTTCGCCAAGGTAAAATTCAATCGTTTCGTTGATGCGAGTAATGTTGTTATGCGCGAAGCGATATTGGTGAGGTCTTGATGTTACTAATTCTGACTCTGACTCGATCAAATCACGAATCGCATATTGCTGAGGGCGAATAAAACGTTTGATGGAAATAAGCGCCTTTTGTGCCGCAATGTGGTTGTACGTTGACTCATCATTGACGTCAAACTCGTTTAACGTTTCTTCGATGGTGTCGAGATACAAGTCGATTTTGCCGTTCAGCCCTTCGATAATTTGATTCAGCAAGCTCGCCAGGCTTTTCGGCCCTTTGTGCTCTGCTAATGCTTGGCGAATTTCCATGATTGCACGTGATGGGATCTTACGAGTCGAGATCAGTGCGCCCTGAAAATAGAGAATACGGATACTGAGCATGTCTTCCGGCGACGCATTCTCGTTCATGTTGATGCCTCGTAAGATCAGCATGAAGTTATCGTCATCCAAAGGATGGAAAGATGGTCGGCTCTCGTCGGCTAACAGATGATCGACCGTCGCACGTGGTACGTGATTGTCTTCTAGCCAGCCACGAATATCGGGATGAAGCCTTTCACAGTGGTACCAATGATTCGGTTGAATGTGTTCCGCCGCTGTTGTTTCTTGAGTCGCCATTGGGGTTGAGAAATCCCAATGTTCAATCATAAAACCCATTTTCTTTTCCTTGTATGAGCCTATACCCCAATAATCCCCAGATGCTTAACTTAGCGAGAATGACTGAGCGCACTACACGCCGCAACGTTCTCACTCCTTCACATTGAAGTCATGGGGGATAATTATTCAAATGAGTATGATTGCATTTTACGCCAAATGTCTATGAATAATTGTTCTTATTGGTAAGCAAGTGAAGCAATAAGAACCGCACAGCAACAAGGGGAAACAAAAAGCCTGCAACGAGGCAGGCTTTGTCATAGGTGAGGGGGGGGGGGAGGAGCTTTCTAGCTAACCTGAGAAAGGTTGACCACTTTTTGTTGCAACTTTTCTTTCAGGTAGTCGGCAAGTGCCTGTTTTTCTTCGTCGTTCATGTAAAGGCCAAGTTTAGTACGACGCCATAAAATGTCTTCGTCGGTTAGCGCCATTTCATGATTCATCAAGTAATCGATCTCGCGTTGGTATACGCCGCCTGCTTGCTCTGAGAACGCTTGGCCAAGATCGGCTTCACTGGATGCGCCTTCCATCAAATCCCACGTTTGCGTACCAAACTGAGTCACATAGCGCAGAATCAGCGCTTGCGGTGCCCATGAGTATTTCGCGTGAATTTGTTTCGCTAACTGTTCACGGGTGCAGCTAAAGTTACCACCTGGTAGCGTTTGATTTGCTGTCCAGTTACCACCCATTTGAGGTAGGTACGGTTCCAGCTTCTTCATCGCCGCTTCACCGAGTTTACGGTAAGTCGTTAGCTTGCCACCGAATACTGACAACAATGGTGCTTGGTCGTACTCTGCATCGAGCTCTAGCGTGTAGTCTCGTGTGATCGCTTGCGGTGAGTCAGACTCATCATCACACAGAGGACGTACACCACTGTAAGTCCAAACCACATCTTCACGAGTAAGCTGGTGGACAAAGTGTTGGTTCACGATGTCGATGAGGTAATCAACTTCGTCATCCGAGATCGCCACTTCACGTGGGTCACCTTTGTATTCCACATCTGTCGTACCGATGATTGAGAACTTATCTAGATAAGGAATCATAAATACGATGCGGTTATCTTTGTTTTGAAGAATGTAGGCTTGCGGTTCGTTGTGGATACGAGGAACAACGATGTGCGAGCCTTTGATCAAACGAATGTTGCGAGGGGAGGTTTGCTCCAATCCTTCATCAAAGAACTGTTTCACCCATGGACCAGCAGCGTTAACCAGAGCTTTCGCTTTGCGCTCGAAGCGTTGGTCTGTCGTTACATCATGGATAGTCACATGCCATACGCCGTTTTCACGGTGCGCTTTTTCAACGCGACAGTAGTTACGTACTTCGGCGTGGTTTTCACGAGCCGCCATAACGTTCAGCAAGACTAAACGAGCGTCATCAACCCAGCAGTCTGAGTATTCAAAACCGGTTTTCATTTCTGGTTTTAGCAAGCCAGATTTTGCAAGGTTGACGGTTTTACTGCCTGGTAGAGTTGTGCGTTTGCCCAAGTTATCGTAAAGGAACAGGCCACAGCGGATCATCCAAGCTGGGCGTAGGAATGGGCGATGAGGCAAACGGAAACGCATTGGTAGAGCGACGTGTGGTGCTTTACGTAGAATCACTTCACGCTCTGCGAGCGCTTCCGAAACCAAACGAAACTCGTAGTGTTCAAGGTAGCGTAATCCACCGTGAATAAGTTTAGAACTTGCTGAAGACGTTGCTGATGCAAAATCGTTAGCTTCATATAAACCGACACTCAAACCGCGGCCAGCTGCATCAGCTGCAATGCCAGCCCCGTTAATGCCGCCACCGATAACGATCAAGTCTAAAAGAGTGGATGAGCTAGTTGTGGAAGTATTTTTTTGTATACTCATGAATTTGACCTCTTGGTGAGCGAACGAGCATTTTAGAACATGATTTAATCCTAGCTCAGGTTTCGTTTGTGATCATCTATTATTTTCGTTTGTGAGCGTTTTGTGTGATTTGGGCATAAAAAAACCTCTGTCTAATTAAGACAGAGGTCATTTTGAGGTTCAAATTTGAGCGATTTATCTATTCGGCGTCTGCTGATGTTACATTGGCTTCGACCACTTCGAGGGGTATTGCGGCGTCTTTTAAGATCGCGAGAATTTCTTCTGGTGGCTGTTTGTTAGTAAATATCATGTTCAGTTGTGCGATGTTGCCCAGTTTCACCATGGCATTGCGACCAAACTTGGTGTGGTCGACGGCGAGAAATACGCTGCGGCTGTTGTCGATGATCGCTTGCTTCACGCGTACTTCGTGGTAATCAAAGTCCAATAGGGAACCATCAAAATCGATGCCGCTGATACCGAGAATGCCAAAATCGAGACGGAACTGTTTCACAAAATCGAGCGTTGCTTCGCCTACGATACCGCCATCGCGGCTGCGGACTTCACCACCTGCTAAGATGACCTTGATCTCTGGGTTAGGGAAGAGAATGGTTGCCACGTTGATGTTGTTGGTGACTACGCGTAGCTGCTTGTGGCTCTTAGTGAGCGCACGTGCGACTGCTTCTGGTGTTGTGCCGATATCAATAAATAGCGTTGCGCCGTCAGGAATGTGTTTCACCACCTCTTCTGCAATGACATCTTTTTCATTGAAGTTAAGCGCTTTACGCGTGTTGTAAGATGTGTTTTCAGAACTGAGAGGGATGGTTGCACCACCGTGATAACGACGAATTTTGTTGTCGTCTGCGAGTTCGTTGAGATCGCGTCGGATGGTTTGTGGGCTGACATTGAATCTTTCTACCAACTCATCCGTGCTGACATAGCCTTGTTTTTTCACCAGTTCAACAATCTGCTGGTGTCTAGGTATTTGCTTCACTTACCACTCCCTTGTGCATTGGTAACGGCCAATGCTTCAAATTCGAAGCGCTATTGTGCTCGAATTTGCGCGTTGTGAGAAGTAAAGGCAGGTAGGAATCGGGGATAAGACGCAAAAAAGAGCGCTCAAATGGCGCTCTTTGTTCGTTTGGGAGAAAAATTAATCGTCTTCGTCGTGCAGTTCAGACCAAGTTTGCGCACATTTCACAGCGCGTTTCCAACCTTTGTAACGACGGTTGCGTTTTTCTTCGTCATCATGCGGTTCAAACGTACGATCAAGCACTGCTTTATCTTGCAGTTCATCAATGCTGTTCCAGTAACCAACCGCTAAACCTGCCAGGTATGCAGCACCAAGAGCCGTTACTTCAGTCACTTGTGGACGGTGCACTTCTGTGTTTAATACATCCGATTGGAATTGCATTAGGAAGTTGTTTGCTACCGCACCGCCATCAACACGCAAGTTTGCGAGCTTGATGCCGGAGTCAGCTTGCATCGCATCCAATACGTCACGAGTTTGGTAAGCGATGCCTTCCAGAGTCGCGCGGATAATGTGGTTTGAGTTCACACCGCGAGTAAGGCCAACAATGGTGCCACGTGCGTAAGCATCCCAGTATGGGGCGCCAAGGCCAGTAAAGGCTGGTACTACATAAACGCCGTTCGATGTGTCCACTTTTGTTGCGAAGTATTCAGAATCTTCTGCACCGTTTAGGATTTTCAGTTCGTCACGCAGCCACTGGATAGAGGCACCACCCATGAACACAGCACCTTCAAGTGCGTAAGCTGGCTCGCCTTTCGGACCACAAGCTAGAGTGGTAAGCAGACCATTCTTCGAGGTGACTTTCTCTTGGCCAGTGTTCATCAGCAAGAAACAACCTGTGCCGTATGTGTTTTTCGCTTGGCCAGCTTCCACACACATTTGGCCGTATAACGCCGCTTGTTGGTCACCTGCAATCCCTGCGATAGGAATACGAGTACCGCCTTTACCACCGATGTTCGTTTTGCCGTAAATTTCCGAAGAGCGTTTTACTTCTGGCATCATTGACGCTGGAATGCCCATCTCATCCAACAGCTTTTGGTCCCAACATAGGTCGTTGATGTTAAACAGCATGGTACGTGATGCGTTGGTGTAGTCAGTAACGTGAACGCGGCCTTGAGTCATCTTCCATACTAACCACGTATCGACGGTACCAAACAGCAGTTTACCTGCTTCTGCATCTTCGCGTGCGCCTTCTACGTTATCCAGAATCCACTTCACTTTAGTGCCAGAGAAGTAAGGGTCAAGCACCAAGCCGGTGTTGTCGCGAACGTAATCTTCTAAGCCGCGGCTTTTTAGGTCTTCACAAATGTCTGCGGTACGACGACATTGCCATACGATTGCGTTGTAGACGGGTTTGCCTGTTTCTTTGTTCCAGACGATGGTGGTTTCACGCTGGTTCGTAATACCAATGGCAGCTAATTGGTCGCTTCGGATGCCTGACTTAGCCAAAGCTTCAACTAATGTAGAGCTTTGTGTTGCCCAGATTTCCATTGGATCGTGCTCAACCCAACCTGCTTGTGGATAAATCTGAGTAAACTCTCGCTGAGCGACGCTTACGATATTGGCGTCGTGATCAAGAATAACAGCGCGAGAGCTTGTCGTACCTTGGTCGAGGGCAACAATGTATTTTTGCTCAGTCATGGTAAGAATCCTTTTGTTTCGTTATTTATATTTTAGTAATTGGCAAGCGGTTAAGCTCGAGCTTCTTTTGTTTCTTCTTCAGTATCACATTGGTTTGGAATGGTACAACCGTGACCTTGGCGAGGGAGGTATGCCGCGATCGCTTTTGGATATAACCAACCACCAAAGCAAGCACCCGCAATAGGAGCAAGAAGGGGAACGATAAAGTAAGGGATGTCTTTAGCGCCGGTCAGTGCGTAATCCCAACCTGCAAAGTACGCGAACAGTTTAGGGCCAAAGTCACGAGCTGGGTTCATCGCAAAGCCAGTCAGTGGACCAAGAGAACCACCAATAACCGCAATCAGAATACCAATCAATAATGGGTTCATCGCGCCACGAGCGGCACCGTTGTTTTCATCACCCAGAGCCAAAATGGCAAACATTAATACAGCTGTAATGACGAATTCCACAGCAAATGCGCCAAAGAAAGAAAGAGAAGCGTGTGGGTAAGTTGAGAAAATACCAGCCGTTGCAAGGGCGTCTTGGCTGCTACGTACAAAGTTGTGTGCGATTTCGTAATCGGTGAAAAGGTTGCTGTACAAGCTGTAAACCAAAGCGGCAGAGAAAAATGCACCTAACATCTGAGCGATGATGTACGGCACCACTTTCGCTTTATCGAAACCATGAAACATCGCTAATGCAATGGTTACGGCTGGGTTGATGTGTGCGCCTGAAACGCCGGCAGTACAGTAGATCGCGATGGAGACACCTAAGCCCCATACAATACTGATTTCCCATTGTCCAAAAGATGCGCCTGTTAATACTAAGGCTGCGACGCAGCCAACGCCGAAGAAGATGAGTAGTCCTGTACCGATGAACTCGGCCAAACATTCTCCGAGCAGAGAGGGGTGTTTGTTGGTTGTCATGTTAAGAGTCCTATAGTTATTTTTGCTTATCTAGCACGATAGTATTGTGCACATATAAACGTTTGCGAAAACAAACGAGCATTGAAAATGAGCGTTTGAGCATGAATTTGTTAACCAAACTCTTCGTTTTTGTTAAATGGCGCATCTTTTGACCAGAAAGGAAACTGATAGAAAGCTCTTTATAGGGATGAGTGAGTCATTTTCAGCGCTCAAATTACCGATGTGAAAACAAATGCACAACTGGTAAGAGGAGTTTTGTGAAGCTGGTTCGTCAATGGTGGATTATCGTTCAATAGTTTGTGTAAAAAGTAATCCCTAAGAGGTAGTTAAAGCCAGATACAGCAAAGGCTTGGGGGGAGATCCTGAAAGAAAATAACTAGAACGCACGACGATAAAATCGGACTCGCGTAGAGCGAGAGTACGATATGGATTTTGTCTTCCAAAGTTGTTTTCATCGCGCTAAGTGTACGAAATGTGCACCTCAGTAGAACTTGGTTGTTTTTGGACTCTTTATTTCGTTTGAAACTAAACACCAAACTTTTCCTTCACTTTTGTTATTACTGATTTTTCCTTAGCTTAATGCGTCATGCAGCATCATTTATCTCGAATTTGTGTTCCTATTCGAGCCTTTATTTTGTTTAGTTTCGAATGTGAGTGATTAAATGTTCTTTTTTGATCAAGAAAAGATATTAACGAATTCTGAGTAAAGTTGAACGGCTGTCTAATTAATGGTGGCTAATTTGCTGTATTTACTAATAATTAATTCCTATGCAACATTTATCACAGAAATTAAATCCTAACCTCATACAATGCAGAAACTTTCGAACGAATGTTAATTTTGTTTCGTTCGCTCCTTTTGGGTTCTTTACCATCGCATATACATAATGAGGTTCCTATGTTTGGAATATTCAAACCTAAGGCGCACATTGATCGTCTATCCCCAGATAGCATTGATAGCACCTATTCTCGCCTCCGTTGGCAACTGTTCATCGGTATTTTTGTTGGCTACGCCGGCTACTATTTGGTTCGTAAAAACTTCAGTTTAGCGATGCCGTACCTCATCGAGGAGGGTTACAGTCGTGGTGACCTTGGTGTTGCTTTGGCCGCTGTTTCAATCGCTTATGGCCTTTCAAAATTTTTAATGGGCAGCGTGTCTGACCGTTCTAACCCGCGCTATTTCCTCAGTGGCGGTTTGTTGATGTCTGCTCTGGTTATGTTCTGCTTTGGCTTTATGCCATGGGCAACAGGCAGCATCACGGCAATGTTTATTCTTCTATTTTTGAACGGTTGGTTCCAAGGTATGGGGTGGCCGGCCTGTGGGCGAACCATGGTGCACTGGTGGTCACGTAAAGAGCGTGGTGAGATCGTTTCGGTTTGGAACGTAGCGCACAACGTGGGTGGCGGTTTGATTGGTCCACTATTCATTTTGGGTCTGTGGGCATTTAACGATGATTGGCGCACCGCATTTTATGTACCTGCATTTTTCGCCACTTTGGTTGCAGTGTTCATTTGGATGACGGTTCGAGATACGCCTCAGTCTTGTGGTCTACCGCCGATTGAAGAGTACAAAGATGACTACCCAGATGACTACGACAAGTCGCATGAACAAGAAATGACGGCGAAGGAAATTTTCTTCAAGTACGTATTCAACAATAAACTGTTGTGGTCGATTGCGATTGCAAACGCGTTTGTTTACTTGATCCGTTACGGTGTGTTGGACTGGGCACCCGTTTATTTAAAAGAAGCGAAGGACTTCTCGGTAGATAAATCGTCTTGGGCTTACTTCCTATACGAGTGGGCAGGTATTCCTGGCACGTTATTGTGTGGTTGGATTTCGGACAAACTGTTCAAAGGCCGTCGTGCACCTGCAGGCATCTTGTTCATGGTATTGGTAACGTTGGCGGTATTGGTTTACTGGTTCAACCCTGCGGGCAACCCAACAATCGATATGATGGCTCTTATCGCGATTGGCTTCTTGATTTACGGCCCTGTCATGCTGATTGGTTTGTATGCACTTGAATTGGCACCGAAAAAAGCAGCGGGTACTGCTGCTGGTCTAACTGGCTTATTTGGTTACTTAGGCGGTGCGGTGGCTGCGAACGCGGTTCTTGGTTACACCGTGGACCATTTCGGTTGGGATGGCGGTTTCATCATTCTAATTGGTTCATGTATTACTTCTATCGTGTGTTTGACGTATGCGCTTCTAGGCGAGCGCGCACACCACGAGCAAAAAGAGCGCGAAAAGGAACAAGAAGCGCTAGCGTAATATTTATTTAAAGAGGCAGTGGAATACTGCCTCTTCGCTTTATCAAGGATATAACAATGAAAACCAAGTCAGTATGTCTCACATTTTTAGCGCTTAGCCTATCTGCTGGCGCAATTGCAAAGCCGCTTGTTATCGCTCACCGCGGCGCTTCTGGTTATTTACCGGAGCACACTTTAGAAGCCAAAGCTTTAGCTTATGCAATGAAACCAGATTACATCGAGCAAGATGTCGTGATGACGAAAGACGATCAGTTAGTGGTGTTGCACGACCATTACTTGGATCGCGTCACGGATGTAGCGGAGCGTTTTCCTGATCGCGCACGCGAAGATGGTCGTTATTACGCGATTGACTTTACTCTGGCAGAAATCAAATCTCTGCGAGTCACTGAAGGGTTCAATATCGACGAAAACGGCAAAAAAGTCGCCGGTTATCCAACCCGATTCCCAATGTGGAAATCTGATTTCACTGTACCGACGTTTGCTGAAGAGATTGAACTGATCCAAGGCCTTAACAAGACGTTGGGTTACGACATCGGTATTTACCCGGAAATTAAAGCGCCTTGGTTCCATCGTCACGAAGGTAAGGACATTTCTAAAGCGGTGCTTAAAGTCTTGAAGCAGTACGGTTACGACTCGCAAGACGACAAAGTCTACCTGCAGTGTTTTGATGCGAATGAACTGCAACGCATTAACAGTGAGTTGATGCCCGCAATGGACATGGATTTAAAGCTCGTTCAGCTCATGGCTTACACCGATTGGAACGAAACTATGGTGTACAAAGGCGATACAGCAATGCCATACAGCTATGATTGGATGTTCGAAGCCGACGGCATGAAGAAAGTGGCGAGTTACGCCGAAGGTATTGGACCTTGGAAGCCGATGCTGGTGGATGATAAGTCAACCAAAGACAATATCATCATCAAGCCGTTGATGAAGGCTGCAAAAGACGCCGGCTTACAAGTTCATCCATACACGTTCCGTGCCGATCCAGGACGCATTCCTGCGTACACGGACAGCTTTGAAGGAATGATGGATGTGTACTACAACCAAGTGAAGGTGGATGGTTTGTTTACTGATTTCCCAGATAAAGCAGTCAGCTTTTTAAATCAGTAATCAGCACTCACACATTTTGCTTTAAGCTAAAAAAATCCCCCAACAGTTTCCTGCTGGGGGATTTTCGTATTCTTATTAGTTGTTTTTATGCAGTTCGCTGTTCAGTTCAACCGCGCTCTTGTTTGCAAGACACTCGATTTGACCTGTCACAGAGTTACGACGGAACAGTAGGTCAGAAACACCAGCAAGGTCACGTGCTTTCACCACTTCGACTTCTTGACCTGCAGAATCTAGCATGCGCACTTTAGAACCAGCAGTCACGTACAAACCTGACTCGATAGTACAACGGTCACCCATTGGGAAGCCAAGACCTGCGTTCGCGCCTAGTAATGAATTTTCACCGATAGAAACCACAACTTTACCGCCGCCAGATAGCGTACCCATGATCGATGCGCCGCCACCGATGTCTGAACCGTTACCAACAACCACGCCAGCAGAGATACGGCCTTCAACCATGCTCACGCCAGTTGTACCCGCGTTGAAGTTGATGAAGCCTTCGTGCATAACAGTTGTGCCTTCGCCAACGTGTGCGCCAAGACGAACGCGAGAAGTGTCTGCGATACGAACACCAGTTGGAACCACGTAGTCCACCATTTTAGGGAACTTGTCTACGCAATCTACGCTTAGCGTACGGCCAGCTAGGCGAGCTTCGATTTGACGCTCAGCCAGCTCAGGTAGGTCGATTGGGCCTTCGTTTGTCCATGCGATGTTGTGCAGCAGACCGAAGATGCCATCCAGTACTGTGCCGTGTGGCTTAACTAGACGGTTAGAGATAAGTTGAAGTTTTAGGAAGCCTTCAGCAACAGATTGTGGCTGTTCATCCGTAGCTAGGATAACCAGTACAAGTGGTTGTGCTGATTCTGCTGCTTTGGTTGCGAAAGATGCGTTTGCTGCATCGCCGTTTGCTTCGAATGCTGCCGCAAGTTCTGCACTTTGTGCCGCAGAGATCTCGATAGCTTGGTTGCCTTGCTCGTAACCTGCTACTGCAGCCAGTGCGTTAACAAGTGTGTCGCTTGGGTTAAGAACTGGGTTTGGGAAAAACGCTTCGATGATTTTACCGTCGCGGTTTTTAGTTGCCGTACCAAAGGCTAGAGAAAAGAAAGCCATAGTTGATCTCCATGTGTTGAGTCTTGTGTCTCGTCTGTTCACTGACAAGAAATAATTACGTTGTCAGCCATCATAAAGAGTGTATTGGGGAGTTTAAAGGGGGGAAATGGAGAAAGTCTGTAGATGGATACCTTTTGTCTTTTGGGAGATATGTCTGTCTGATGAGAAATGTAGCTACGAGGTGGTCTATTGGGAGAGTTTTGCTGAAATTCAAAAAGGCAGTTTCTCGTCTCGGATCTAGAAAGAAAGGACGTTCTTTCATTATGATCTATGCTTTTAGGCATAAAAAAACGCCACAAGATGCGGCGTTATTTGAAGGGCAGTCATTGGATTATGCTGCGTCTTCTTGCTGTTCTTCTTCAACAGCTTCAAGCTTTTTTGCTTTCTTTGGTGCAGGTTTACGTTTTGCACCGATTGCGTAAAGCAATTCTTCTTTGTTTTGCGCAAGGAACATCGCAAGATCTTCTTGCTTACCTTCGTCCTCTAGAAGTTCACTTTTACCTAGCAGTGTGAATAGTTCATCTGCCATATCCAGCATTTTGTCGTATGCGTCAGCTTCCGCTTTAGAGGTAAAAGTCATTTTCTCTTCTCCATTGCGTTCTACCACGTACTTGACGATTACAGCCATGGTTGGTCCCCTAATTTGGTGTATTGATACTGGCTTTTTATACAGTTTTTGACCAATCAAGTCTAGCCACAAGCCTCAGAATGAGAGACACGTACAACTAACTGACTAGCATTTAAACTATCTTGGTTTCACTTTGCGGATTTATTCCCCAAAGGAAGGTTGGTTGGTCGTTCCCAATCTTGGCAAAATTCGATAAACGTTTTGAGCAATGGGCTTTGATATTTCTCTTTATGAACCAGTAACCAGAAGCGACGTTTCATATCTAAAGGCATGTCGAGCAGTTTTACACGACCGTCACGAATAGCAGGTTCTGCAGACAAGCGTGACAAGCAGCCTAAGCCCAGCCCAGCAGATACTGAGTTGATCAACGCTTCGGTGGTATTGAGCTGAAAAGCTTCATGCCAATGTTCCAAGCGCGGCGCGACAACGCGCATAAAAAATTCGCGTGAACCAGATCCCGCCTCTCGTAATATCCATTCGCTGTTTTCTAGCTCGGTTAAGTTTACTGGCCCTTCGTGCGCGGCTGGGTAATCGGGCGCGCAAATCACGCACATTTCATCTTCGCTAAACTGGGTGGACTGCAATTCAGGGTGAAGTGTTTTGCCTTCAATGAGGGCTATGTCTAACTCGTAATCGGTCAGCATGTCGCAGATTTGTGCGGAGTTAGAAATGAACAGGCTTTGAGAACGATGGTTCGTTTGCTGACGAAATTCGCTAAGCAAATAGGGCGCGACTTGGTTGCCAATGGTGTCGCTGGCACCAATGCGAAGTTGGCCCGATAGCGCTTGGTCACCATCGAAAATGCTCTCGATGTCCTTGGCTCGGTTGAGTAATTCATCCGCCAGTGGCAGTAGCTTTTGACCTTCTTGGTTCAAAATCAGTCGGTTATTAACACGATCAAACAAGTGATGGCCGATCTGCTTTTCTAATTCTGAGAGTGCCATGCTCACAGCGGCTTTTGATAAAAAGAGACTATCAGAAGCTGCTGTGAGCGTTTTGTGTTGCGTGATCGTCGTAAACACTTTCAGTTGTTTAAGAGAAATGTGACTTGCCATACCCCACCGTTAAGTAATTTTGAACGTTTGTTTTAAATAATTAGATATATCGGAACGAAGTGCAAGCGTATTATACGCTCCATCAAGAGTGAGTCTGGTTGAGGTCATCATGATTCAAAGAACAAAAGCAAAAGTAATGGGAGCACCAACTCCGATGGCGGGTTTGGCTCTTGGCATTGCAAGCTTAGGTTGGAGTTGGGAAAACTTCGCCGAATTACATGGCTACGGACAGTGGATTAGTGCGGGTATCGCGAGCGTATTGTTGGCTATATTGGCAACCAAGTTTTTGCTACATAACCATCTATTGAGACAAGATCTTGCTCATCCGGTTGTGGGCAGCGTGGTTCCGACTTTTGCGATGGGCACTATGGTGGTATCGAACTCTCTCGGCCATTTTTACCCATTGGCTGGTGATGTGCTTTGGCTGATTGCGGTGGTTCTGCACATCGTGTTCTTGGTGAGCTTTGTTTACCATCGCGCCAAAGATTTTGAATTGCACCACATGGTTCCTAGTTGGTTTGTACCGCCAGTGGGTATCATCGTTGCGGATGTGTCTTTCTCTGGCAACCCGATGTTAGCACCAGTGGCACAAGGTGCATTGATGTTTGGTATGGTGGCGTACGCGATCATGTTGCCGATGATGATTTACCGTTTCATGTTTACCCATGAAATTCCGGATGCAGCGAAACCAACAATGGCAATCATGGCAGCGCCAGCAAGTCTATCATTGGCAGGGTACTTAACGGTCACTGCGACACCATCACCAGTGATCATCGCTATGCTATTTGGTATCGCGGTATTGATGACAGCCATCATTTACCTCGCATTCTTTAAATTGCTTAGACTGCCATTTAGCCCAGGCTATGCGGCGTTCACTTTCCCGATGGTGATCGGTGCGACGGCGCTGTTTAAAATGGCGAATTGGATGGAGTTGCAAGGATTGGCTGCGCACTATGTTCAACAAGTGCGAGGCTTAGCTGGTCTTGAGTTGATTGTGGCAACATTTGTTGTCTCTTATGTGGCTTTACAATACATCAACAACTTATTGATTCAGCCACGCTTGATGCATGCTCATCACGCTTAAATAGCAGATAGGAAAAAGCCTCTTGGTCTTACAATCAAGAGGCTTTGTTTTTTATTTCAATCGGCGTCGATGTTGGACGCTAGCCTTTTTTGTAAAATCGCGACATCTCATCCAGAGAATGACGAATGATATCGACAGGAACTTTCTGTTCTTTCTCGACTTTTAATTGGCGATTCAGTTGCTGAGAGTGCCCGCCAGGATTGACCACAAGCATCAGTTCTTTGCCGACCAATGCATAGTTGTAGTAGCTGCCAGCAATATACCAATCGCGAGGGGCGGAGCTATCAAACAAGTTATGACCAACGCTGTATGAACTCGTTGTGCCTTGAACGTCAAACAGCGTATTCATCATGGTTGGCACGACGTCAAAATGGGTCGTGCGGTAATCAATTTGCTCTGGTTGACGATTTGGCATGTACACGTAAAGAGGCACATGTACTTGAACGTCACTGTAGTTACCCGTGTGGCCCCAATAGTTCATCTTATGGTCGTTAAACTCTTCACCATGATCTGATGAAATCACCACAATGGTGTTGTCTAAGTCGACGTTTTTCAGCACATCGCCAATCAAGCTATCGATGTAGTACAACGAGTTCTTGTATCGATTGTGGTAAAGCGAAGCGTCAAAATCGTTGTTGAGCAAAATGTGGTCAACGCGTTCCCAGTATGGTTTGAATTTCGCAAATTCAGGTTCAGGAAACACCGTGCCGTGGGCGGCATCGTAGAACAGAAAACCAAAGTACGGTTTGTCGCTGTCCTGCTTTTGGAACTCGATGAACTTGTCTGTGATCTGCTGATCGCGCTCTACAGCTGTTTCCCCAGTTTGTTTCAAGGTCAAGTCCGACACTTTTTTGAATACCGTGCGAGAAAGTGGCGGGCTGGTGAGCGGTGCTGAGCCAAAAATGCCCATGCGGTAGCCTTCTGCTTGCAGCGTATCCATAAAAACAGGAGAGCGTTGGCTTGCGTAAAAGCTTTCCCAGTAGGTTGCTGGCAAGCTGTAAAACAGGCTGAAAATACCCGCTTGAGTTGAGTTGCCGCCGCTCATGTGTTGTGTGAAATTCACCGTTTTTTTGGCGAACTTGCTGACATTTGGCATGACTTCCGGCGTCGCATCACTGTAGCGCCACGCGTCAACCAAGATAAACAAAACATTGGGCTGCTTCTCTTTGCTTTGCACTTGAATGGGTGCAAGCGGGTAGTTGAGTGAGCTACGTTCAATGTTGGTTAACTCTACGCGGTTCTTCGATGCAATGTTCTCATCCACTAGATCGTGTTTGTAAATAAATTTACGAGCCGTCAGCGGGTAGTAAAGTGGCCAGTTATTCGAAAACTGACTGACTTCATCGTCGTAAAGCGCGTTTTTGTACGCATGAATCATCTGTGTGCTGAGCAATACAGCAAACCAGACGCTGATCAAAACGAACTTAGCTCGGCTTTGTGCCAGTTTATTACTTACCCAAACGGTACAGGCGAGCCCGATCACCAGAACGGCAACTTCACTGACGAAGATAAGCCAACTCATCCACGAAATATCGAAGACATCACCGCCACCTTCGAAAAACATACGGATTAATAGAGCGTTGATGTGAAGTTTGTATTGCTGAAAAACGAGGATATCGACTTTAAACATGATCAATAGACAGATCGCGATAGCGATCACGATGCCTTTGAATGCTCGAGTCGGTAGAAAAGAGAGCAATAAACTCAACAACATAAATGGAAGAGCGATCAAGCCCAGCCAGCCATATTGAGTTGAAACCAAATAGTAACCTTGCAACAAGGTTAGAGGTTCATTCTGATTGTTAGACAACACAAAAGGATAACAAGCGATCGACAGATACACTGCAAAGCAAGCAAAAAAAGCAATCAGCCAAGCGCTGTTGGAAGACAGTTTGCGAAACATACTTTTTATATATTTATAAATTATAGGTAGCAAGAGTATAAAACAGTGTTTTTTATTATGGAATAGTTGCGAGTAGTGTCACATTTTGTATGGCTGTGTAAGATTTTGCTTACGCCTTGAAAAGGTGATGTTTTCTGTCCATTTTGAGCGATATGTAACCTTTTACTTTTTTCAGAACACGAGATCACTGCGGGTTTAAATAGGGCTGTGCTAAGCTAGCTAACAGTTTCAATCGGCGCTCGGTATTCCCAATTTGTTTACTGTTTATCACTCCAACCAAGTTGACGTTCTTAAATCACTCCTTGTCGAACTGATTCGAATCAGTCCGCTGGAAAACCCGTTCGAAAAAGAACAAATTCTGGTTCAAAGTCCGGGCATGTCCCAGTGGCT
The DNA here is from genome assembly GCF_028823755.1 of Vibrio sp. VP6. Classification (NCBI taxonomy): domain Bacteria; kingdom Pseudomonadati; phylum Pseudomonadota; class Gammaproteobacteria; order Vibrionales; family Vibrionaceae; genus Vibrio; species Vibrio sp. VP6. The sequence continues at coordinate 98,278 of NZ_JAPEID010000001.1, read as the reverse complement.
AAAAATGGAATTGGCCAAAGAGTTTGGTGTTGCCGCGAACATTGATTTTCCGCTTCCTGCTACCTTCATTTGGGAAATGTTTACGCAGGTGTTGCCAGACGTGCCCAAGCGCAGTGCGTTTAACAAAGAAGCGATGACGTGGAAGTTGATGCATCTGCTGCCGGGGCTTCTCAACCAAGAGGTGTTTTCGCCGTTAGCGCAGTACCTCAAAGATGACAGTGACCACTCTAAGCTGTATCAGCTGGCTGAGAAAATTGCCGATATTTTCGATGGTTACTTGGTGTATCGTCCGGAATGGATCGCAAGTTGGGAAGCTGGGCAGAGTGTGCCAGAGCTGGAAGATGAGCATCCGTGGCAGCCGATCTTATGGCAAGCGTTGTACGATCACACAGTGTCATTAGGGCAGTCTCCATATCACCGCGCCAACCTTTATGAGCACTTTATCGACACGTTAGCGAGTTTTAACGGCAATTTTGACCATTTACCTAAGCGTTTGTTTGTTTTTGGCATTTCTTCGTTGCCGCCTCGCTATATGGATGCGCTAAAAGCCATTGGTGAACACATCGACGTGCATCTGATGTTCACCAACCCGTGTCGTTATTATTGGGGTGAAGTTCGAGATCGCAAATATCTGGCTCGTTTGGCGGCGAAACATCGTCAGCACGTTGTGTGGCAGGACGATCACTCGGAAGTGCAAGGTGAAACTGAGCAACTGAAAGGTTCATTGGAAGATAACGTGATCGATGAGCTGCACACCGATGTGGTCGGAAACAGTCTGTTGGCGTCCATGGGTAAACTCGGGCGTGACAATATGTATCTGTTGTCTCAGCTGGAGTCTCATGAAATTGAAGCGTTTGTTGATGTTGAGCGCGACAGTCTGCTCCATCAATTGCAAGCGGATATTCTCAATCTTGAAGAACATCAAGATGACCAACAGATTGAAAACAGTCATCACAAACAAGTGGTTCGCTTGGGTGATAAATCACTCAGCCTGCACGCTTGCCACAGCCCGATGCGTGAAGTGGAAGTGCTGCATGATCAACTATTGGCGATGTTCGATGCTGACCCGACGTTAAAACCGCGCGATATTATCGTGATGGTCGCGGACATCAACGCTTACAGCCCTGCGATTCAGGCGGTCTTTGGTAACGCACCGGGTGAGCGTTTTATTCCCTATTCGATTTCTGACCGAACCGCCGATCAAGAGAGCCCAATTCTCGCCGCATTTATGCAGTTGGTGAACTTACCCAATACGCGCTGTTTGGCATCAGAACTACTCGAACTTCTGGAAACTCCGGCGATATTAAAGCGTTTTGAACTCAGCGAAGATGATTTCTTACAAGCCAAACAATGGGTTGAAGAATCGGGAATTCGCTGGGGGTTGGATGCCAATACCGGACGCGAATTTGAACTGCCGGAAACCCGTCAAAACACATGGCAATTTGGTATTCAACGCATGTTGCTTGGCTACGCGATGCCAGAATCCGCAGGTTTGTTTGAAACCGAGCAAGGCAGTTTATCTCCGTACAACGAAGTGCAAGGCATGGGCGCAGAGCTTGCGGGCAAGTTGGCACACTTTATCCAACAAATTAGCACTTATCGAAGCAAACTTTCTCATGTTCAGACTATTGATGGTTGGCGAGAGACTTTGGTTTCACTGCTGGATGACTTCTTCTCAGTTGAGTTAGAAGGCGAAATGGCGCTCAAATCCATTCGCGATACGCTCAGCCAACTCAAAGAGCAATTAGCTGATGCCGCATTTGATGATGCGTTGTCGCCGTCGATCATCAGCCAATACCTTCAAAACAAATTATCTGGCACACGAGTCAGCCAGCGCTTCCTAGCTGGTCAAGTGAACTTTTGTACCCTGATGCCGATGCGCTCTATTCCGTTTAGAACCGTTTGTCTGCTGGGGATGAATGACGGCGTGTACCCGCGTTCCATGCCGCCAGAAGGCTTTGACTTGATGACGGGAAGAGCCAAACCGGGCGACCGTTCGCGCCGAGATGATGACCGTTACCTATTCCTCGAAGCGATGTTGTCTGCACAGCAAACGCTCTACATCAGTTATGTTGGCCGTTCAATCCAAGACAACACCGAGCGAGTGCCTTCGGTTCTGGTTTCTGAGCTGATGGAATACTGCCACCAAAACTATTGTTTAAGTGGTGATGAAGCGTTGCCCGTTGATGAGTCTGGCGACAACTTATTAAATGCGTTGGTGAATACCCACGCCATGGTGCCGTTTAGCCCAAGTGCGTTCCAAGGCACGCACGCCAGCTACGCGAAAGAGTGGATTCCAGCGGCATTGACTCAAAGTAGTCAATCGCAAGGCTATGTTCGTCGTGATTTTAATCGGGCATTAGACGACTATCTGTTAGGAGCGACGTACCCACTTGAGCTCGACTTAGTCGAGTTGCAACGTTTCTGGCGCTTACCTGTGCAGTATTTTTTCAATCGTCGTTTAAAAGTAATCTTTGAACCGCCACTGCCGGTGATGGAAGACGACGAACCCTTTGTTTTAGGTGGTTTGGAAAGTTATCAAATGCGTGATGAGCTGTTAGAAACCTTGCTTGAAACGACATTGACGCAGCCAGAGAAAAAAGCAGAGGTGCTTAAACACTTTATGAGTCAACAGCGCGCGCAAGGCAAACTGCCGGTGGGGGCGTTTGGTGATATCGAATTTGAAACCAACCGAGTTCAGGCGGAAGAGCTGGTGGATAAACTGGCGTTTTTATCTGGTGCGCCTAAAGACGATTTGGAAATCGACCTGACGTTTGATTCCTTGTTTGAGCGAAATGAAGGCGAAGAGAAAAACGTTCGTCTGACAGGTTGGCTGACTCAATGCTACCAATCCGGTTTGATTCGCTATCGAAGCGGTAAGATTCGAGCTCAGGATTACCTTGCTGCGTGGATCGATCACCTTGCCATGTCGGCGTCGGGTCATGCTAAGAAAACTCACATCATTGGTTACGATCGTAGAGAAGGCGCGCTGCATTTGATCTACCCAGAAATTGCCGATGCGCAGTATGCCAAACAGCTACTGACTGAATTAGTTCGCTTGTTCTTCGAAGGCATGACTAAGCCTTTGCCTTATTTCCCGAAAACGGCGTTGGCTTGTGTTGAAGCGGGCTTTAGCCGCGGTCAGTGGGTCGATGACGAAGAGAAATCTTTGAAGAAAATGGCTGACGCATTCAATGATGGCTTCATGAGCCCGGGCGAAGGCAATAATGCGTACATCTCTCGAATTTGGCCTGCTTGGAATGATGAGTTGGCCTCAGAAGTTCGTTTGCTGACAGCATTAGTTTTGCAAGGTGCGCGCTTAGCGGTTCAAGACGCTGATGACGTAAAAGCGTAATAAAGACAGTTGGATAAAGAGAAGGAAGAGTAGGGTGGCCGCCAGAAAATCATTATTTTTTGTAGGGCGTTCGCTGTACGGCCACAAGGTCAGAGGGACCATGATACTTTTGTTTAATTCATTTGAGTTGTGTCGCCAAAAAGGTTTGGCTTATCTCGTGGGGCGCATACTAACGGTACGTCTTATGGATAACCGTGAGAAAGATCTCACAAAGCTCTAAATTATCCAACTTGTTAAACATATTAATAGAATTTTTAACTATAGATCACATTTATTAGGTGATACGTCCTAGTAAATAATCCGGAGAGATTCAGCGTTATGGATCAAATGTCAGGTGCAGAGTGCCCTCTACATACGTTAGACCGCACAGAGCAACCTCAACCAACGCCACTAGAACCGATGACGTTTCCTCTGCACGGTGCGAGGTTAATCGAGGCATCAGCAGGTACAGGTAAAACCTTCACTATTGCAGGTTTATATCTGCGCCTTTTGCTTGGTCACGGCAGCGCGGAAACTCGACATCGCGTACCGCTTACGGTCGACCAAATTCTGGTCGTAACCTTTACCGAAGCGGCAACTGCGGAATTGCGCGATCGTATCAGGGCAAGAATCCATGATGCGCGAATCGCTTTTGCGCGTGGACAGAGTTCCGATCCGGTGATCCAACCTTTGCTTAATGAGTTTGACGATCACAAGCAAGCCGCAGAAATTTTATTGCAGGCAGAGCGTCAGATGGACGAGGCGGCGGTCTACACGATTCACGGTTTTTGCCAACGTATGCTAACGCAAAATGCGTTTGAATCTGGCAGCCGATTTAATAACGAGTTTGTGACCGATGAAAGCCACCTAAAAGCGCAAGTTGTAGCCGATTACTGGCGCCGCAATTTCTACCCATTGCCATTTACTTTGGCGGGAGAAATCCGCCAGCTATGGAGCTCTCCATCTGCGTTGTTGTCTGACATCAGCAATTACTTAACCGGTGCGCCGTTAATCCTTTCTGTTCCTGCAATGAAAGGCAGTTTGGCTGATCTTCATACTGAAAATCTGAAAAAAATTGATGAATTAAAAGCACAGTGGCGAGAAAGCCAAGATGACTTCTTCACGCTGATTTCAGATTCAGATATTAACAAACGCAGCTACACCAAAAAGTCTCTGCCGACGTGGTTGGAGGCGGTTAATGCTTGGGCGGCAACGGAAACCACAGGTTACGATTATCCAGACAAGCTGGAGAAATTCGCGCAAAACGTCTTGTTGGAAAAAACACCGAAAGGCAGTGCGCCGCAGCACGCGGTATTTGAAGCCATTGAAACATTTCTTGCTAACCCAATCAGCTTAAAAGCGCCACTGCTTGCTCATGCGATTGAGCATTGTCGTGTGATGCTGGCCAATGCGAAAAATCAAAAACAGTGGCTCTCTTTCGATGATTTGCTGACGCAACTTTCTGCTTCTATCGATACGGACGAAAGCGAGCTTTTAGCGGCGCGTATTCGTACTTTGTATCCTGTCGCAATGATTGACGAGTTCCAAGATACCGACCCGCTTCAATACAGTATTTTCAGCCGTATTTATCTGAATAATCCGGAATGTGGTTTGTTTATGATCGGGGACCCCAAGCAGGCGATTTATGGCTTTCGTGGCGCAGACATTTTCACCTATATCAAAGCGCGTAACCAAGTAAGTGCCCACTACACGTTAGGAACCAACTGGCGTTCTAGCGCAGATATGGTGCAGGCGGTAAACCAAGTATTTGCTTTGCCAGACAGTCCATTTATCTATGATTCGGATATTCCGTTCTTACCCGTTAGGTACAGTCCCAATGCCGAAAAACGCATTTGGACTATGGGTGGCCAAAAGCAACCGGCGCTGACTTATTGGTTGCAAGAAGCGGACGATAAACCGCTACCAAAAGGCGAGTATTTGACTCGAATGGCAGAGGCGACCGCAAGCCAAATCCAAACTATTTTGACGCAGGCTCAACAGGGGCAAGCGTGTCTGGTGAATGGCGAAAAACAGAAAGCGGTTCAAGCGGGCGATATCGCGGTGTTGGTTCGAACAGGTAGTGAAGGTCGAATGATCAAACAAGCGTTGGCTGATCAAGGCATTGCCAGCGTGTACCTGTCTAACCGAGACAGTGTGTTTACCAGTTCGGTGGCGCAGGATCTACAGCGTTTGCTGCAAGCGGTGCTGACTCCAGAAAATGATCGTGCGCTGCGTGCAAGTCTTGCCTCTGAGCTGTTTGCCCTCGATGCAGCAAGTTTGGATGCGCTTAATAACGATGAAGTCGTGTGGGAAAACGCTGTTAACGAATTCAAAGAGTATCGCAAACTTTGGGTTCAGCGTGGTGTGCTGCCGATGTTGCGCGCAGTGATCAGCAAACGCCATATTGCTGAGCGATTACTAGAAGAGGGTGCAAGCTCACAGGGTGAAAATGGTGAGCGAGTACTTACCGATTTAATGCACATCGGTGAACTGCTTCAACAAGCCAGTAATGAACTGGATAGCGATCACGGTCTGCTGCGTTGGCTCGCTCAGTCTATCAGTGATGCGGAAAACGGTTTGGGTGGCAGTGATGACCAAATCCAACGTTTAGAATCGGAACGTAACTTAGTGCAGATCGTAACTATTCACAAATCAAAAGGCTTGGAGTATGACCTCGTATTTCTGCCGTTTGTGTTCAGCTATCGAGAAGCCAGCGAAGCCAAATATTACGATGCAGCCAGTGACCGCACGGTACTGGATATCACTGGCAACGATGCGTCCATGAAGCAAGCGGATAAAGAGCGTTTGGCGGAAGACTTACGCTTGATATACGTGGCACTAACGCGTGCTGTGTATGCGTGTTTTATTGGAGCCTCGCCTTTGCGCAATGGTTGTTCGACCAAAGAGCCAACTGGCGTACACCGCAGTGCGATTGGCTATTTGATTCAGAATGGTCAAGAAGGTGGCATTAACGATTTGCACCAAGGTTTAACAAAGCAACAAGACGAGCTTGATTGTGTCGTTGTGGCCGATCCGCCGCAGCAACTCGAAGACAACTACGTAGCGCCACAAGAAGAAATACACGATCTTAGCGCGAAAGAGCTGCAAAACCCTATCGACAGAAACTGGCGCATCACCAGTTATTCTGGCTTGGTCAAGCAAGGCTCTCATCACGCCGAGCATGATGCCACGATTGAGATTACGGGCTTTGATATCGACTCATCTGAAGAGCAAGACGAAGCGGATTTGGTGGAGCCAGAGCGTTCTATTTTTACCTTCCCTCGCGGTGCGCGTCCGGGTACGTTCCTGCACAGCCTGTTTGAGGAAATTGAATTTACTCAGCCAGCCACGACGGAAGAGAATACACAAATCATCCTTGGCTTGATGGAAAGCGAACAGCTCGATGAAGAGTGGTTGCCCATTTTACAGCAATTGATTGATACCGTACTCGCAACTCCGTTGGATGGTAAGTCTTTGCTGCTGAATCAAAAAGCACCGTCGCAACGTTTGGTGGAGATGGAATTTTTGTTGCCGATTGAAGTGTTGTCTGCACCGGCGTTAAACCGAGTCATTCAACGTCACGATCCGTTGTCGGCGAAAGCGGGGGATTTAGGTTTCCAAACCGTGCAAGGTATGCTCAAAGGTTTTATCGACTTGGTGTTTGAACATCAAGGTAAATACTACGTGCTTGACTGGAAATCGAATCATCTTGGCGACGATGTGACGCACTACCATGGTGAGGCTCTGAAATCGGCGATGGCTGATCACCGCTACGATTTGCAGTACCAGATTTATGCGTTAGCACTGCATCGTTTCCTACGCAGCCGATTGGCGAATTATCAATATGAGCAGCACTTCGGTGGCGTGTATTACTTGTTCTTGCGCGGCATGGATGGGCAGAGTGACCACGGCATTTTTGCCGCGAAACCAACCTTAGAGTTCTTACAAGAGATGGATCGTTTGATTGATGGTCAAGTACTTGAAACGCGCTCAACTCAAGCCGGGCAGATGGAGCTACTTTAATGACGACAAATCACAATCTTCATTCTGACCAAGATAGCCTATTGGCAGTGTTGGAACGCTTGGCGCACAAAGGTGCTATTCGTCAGCTCGACTACCAATTCGCCTGTTTTATTGATTCTCAAACGCATGATGAACAGTCGGACAGTCAAGCATTGGCGTTTATCGCTGGTGTTGTCAGTAGTGAGCTTGGCAAAGGACATATCTGTCTGTCTCTGTTCGATGCACAAGGGCAATCTACGGATTTAGCCAGTAAGCTAGGGCTGTTTGGTGAGTCGGCATTGGCGCTCAACACACAGTTGCAAGGCATAGACTGGATTCAAGTATTAAAAAATTCCACCGTGGTCGGCGCGCAAGGAGAAGCCTTACCGCTGATGTTCGATGGCGAGCGTCTGTATCTGCACCGCTATTGGCATTATGAAGTGACACTGGCGGAAAAGCTCAATCAGTTGGGCGCCGCAGTTAACTTGCAACCACAAGAGTTTGCGCGATTATCCGAGTTGCTCAACCATTTGTTTGCGCGCCAATACCATTTTCTATTTAACGCGTTAGGCAAAGCAGTAGAAGCGGGAAGCAGCAACCAAGTGTTGCGTCAGCAATTGGTGTGTGACCACCTTGATGTGGTCGCAAGCGAATCGTTGGATTGGTACGCCATTGATTCCGTGCTTAGCAATGCGCGCAAAGTTCAAGATTTGCAAACACTGGATGAACTCGTACCACTCTCAGCTTGTGTGAACTGGCAAAAAGTCGCGGCGGCGGTTGCGTTAACTCGTCGATTTGCTGTGATTTCTGGTGGCCCAGGTACGGGTAAAACGACGACAGTAACCAAATTGCTTGCTGCTTTAATTGAACAGGCGACGCACGAGAAAAATCTAACCATCAAGCTGGTGGCCCCAACGGGGAAAGCGGCGGCGCGATTAACCGAGTCCATTGGTAAAGCAGTGCAAGAACTGCCAGTTTCTCCGGAGCTAAAAGCCAAAATTCCGACTGAATCGAGTACCTTACATAGGTTGCTGGGCGCGATTCCTAATAGCGCAGAATTTCGTCACAACAAGCAAAATCCACTGCATTTGGATATTTTGGTTATCGACGAAGCGTCGATGGTTGATTTACCAATGATGTACAAAGTGGTCGATGCCTTACCGAAGCATGCGCGGCTGATTTTGTTAGGTGATAAAGACCAACTTGCCTCAGTTGAAGCAGGGGCTGTGTTGGGTGATATCTGTTCGTTCCATGCATTGGGTTATGGCAAAGAGCAGGCGTCAGCCATCGCAAAACTGACAGGTTTCGATACTTTAGCCCATACGGGGAACAGTGCCTCCAGCATTGCCGATAGCTTATGTATGCTGCAAAAGAGCTACCGATTTGACGCTCGCTCAGGCATTGGTCAGTTGGCAAAAGCGGTTAACTCAGGTTCTGCTGCGAGCGTAGATAGCGTCTGGGCGCGTGACTTTTCCGATATCGAACATTTCGCACTAAGTAGTCAACATTACAACCAAATGATGCAGACGTTGGTGCAGGAATACGGTCGTTACCTCAAACGCATTGGACAACAGGAAACTGATCCTAAAACCGGAGAGCCAGAGTCGCTAACGCACAAAGCCAAAGCGGTGTTAGATACTTTCAACCAATGCCGACTGCTGTGCGCGATCCGTGAAGGTGACTTTGGTGTGGCTGGGCTAAACCAGCGCATCGAGAAAGCGCTCGCGGCGCGCAAGTTCATTCAAGTTCAGGATGAAATTTGGTATCACGGCAGACCCGTCATGGTTACGCGTAATGATCACGGTTTAGGTTTGTATAACGGTGATATTGGTATTTGCATGCGAGATGACACTGAAGAAGAACCGCGTTTGAAAGTCTTTTTTGAGTTACCTGACGGCAGTGTGAAATCGGTCTTACCGAGCCGAGTACCTGAACATGAAACGGCTTACGCCATGACCATCCATAAATCGCAAGGTAGTGAATTTGATTACACCCTGATGATTTTGCCCCCAGACTTTAGCCCGATATTAACCCGTGAGTTGATTTACACAGGCATTACCCGCGCGAAGAAGCGTTTAGCTCTTTATGCCGAGCTCAATGTTCTGAAGCGAGGCATTAAAGTGAAAACTACTCGCGCGAGTGGATTAGTACAGCGGCTTACTAACTAAAACAAGAAGACACCGAGCTTATGGCTCGGTCTTCTTTTATGTACGTTGTGCAAAGGCATCGGTAAAAGACACGCTGCGTATTTTGTATTGCTGTTGGTAAGTAAGGATAAAGTCTCGAATGGCGTCATTCACCGGAAAAACACAGTGAACATCTAGGCCTTCTAAAAACTGATTGTCAGCCATATCCCAGAAACTTTGAAGCGAATTACAAATGATTGTTCTCATAACAGTGCTCGTCTCGGCTTATTGAAAGTCAGATTAACAACTGTCCTTGGTGTGCAATGCGGGCTAACTAGTTATCGACTGCCCAGCATTTTAGGGTGAAGGCTACGTATCATCACCTAGATCCATTTGCATTGGTTAAAAACCAATCACTAGCGCGCAGAGTATAGCCAACAGTGTGTATATTGAAAAGGTAAAAATGGAACTAAAATCAATGTAATGCTTTGCATATCTAAATTAATGGTATTACTGCTTATGATTCATGGCTTTATTGTTGAGAGAGTCGGAGCATGGCGTTCCAAACCTCGGATTGAGGATTCAGAACGCATCTGTTAATCATGTTGAGTTTGTTTATAAGTCTAACGCTAAGATTTTGGACTTACGCTGAAAGTTGTACAGCCCTTGTTTGGCTCCTGGCAAGTAATCGACTCCAACTTCGTAGAATCCTTGCTCTCTAAACCAATGTAGACTGTGGGTGGTAAGGACAAAAATCTGGTTGATGTTTTCTGATTTTGAACGATGCTTCATGTAGTTCAGCAGCAACAAACCTCGGTTGCCATCCCGATAGTCTGGGTGAATAGCAACACAGGCCATTTCAGCTTTTCGTTCTTCAGAATATGGGTATAAAGCTGCGCATCCGATGATTAAGCCATCTTTTTCAATGATGGTGAATTTACCAATCTCTTGCTCTAGCTGTTCTCTCGAACGCCTGACCAAAATGCCTTGTTCTTCCAATGGATGAATCAATTCCAAAATGCCGCCGATGTCATCAATACCAGCTTGACGAACTTGCTCTGCGCTCGCCATGACGACTTGAGTTCCGATACCGTCAAACGAGAACAACTCCTGAATCAAAGCCCCATCTACTTTGTAGCTGATGAGATGGCTACGTGGGACGCCAGCGCGACAAGCGGCGATGGAACCTTTGAGGAAACGCAAAGTGCCCGCGTTGTAATCGGAATCTGAAGCGTGGTTTTCTGAAAGCGTTTTGATAACGTGCTCTGCCTCGATAGGCAGCAACTCTGCGACGGCATTGCCATTGTCGTCAATCACGCCTTGTTCAGAGCAGAAACCAATCAGTTTGTCTGCGCCTAATTTGATCGCCAGTTGCGTCGCGACTTCTTCAGAAAGCAAGTTAAAACATTCGCCTGTCACGGAGCTCGCAATGGGGCCAAGTAGCACAATAGAGCCTTGGTCGAGCGTACGATTAATCGCGTCGGTGTCAATGCGGCGAATGCGTCCACTGTGGCAGTAATCGACACCGTCATCTACGCCAAGTGGCTGTGCAATGACAAAGTTGCCACTGACTACATTCAGTTGTGTGCCAGCCATTGGGGTGTTGTTTAAGCTCATTGAAAGGCGTGCGGTAATGGCTAGTTGAAGCTGCCCAGCAGCTTGCATAACTACCGATAGTGCCGCTTCGTCGGTAATTCGGATGTTTTTGTGGTATGGCGTAGTAAGGTCTTGTTTTTCAAGTAATTGATTGATTTGTGGACGAGCGCCATAAACGACAACGACTTTGATGCCTAAACTGTGCATCAAAGCAATATCATTGATTATATTGCCAAAATTATTATGAGCGACCGCTTCACCTCCCAGCATGATCACCATGGTCTTCCCACGGTGAGCGTTGACGTAAGGGGTTGATTGGCGGAATCCTTTTACGAGAGCGGTACTACGAATTTTCACTACAGCCATTCCTTGTGTTTATTTATGCTTAAATGATGTCTTTTTATTCAATTGATGGCAAGGCAATTTTTTGGAATAAAGCACAAACATCTGGAGTACGGTGCTTTGTCCAGTTTGGTTATGGAGGTTACAATACGCGCGTCTATTTCAAATAAGTGAACCTCATGTCTTCAGTTGTAAATAAGAATGCTGCGATCACTGCTCAAAACGAGTCTAATTCATCCACAAAATCGTCACTTCGCAAGTGGGCGGAACGTTCTCTCATGCTAATGGCAGTGCTGGGTACGGTCATTGTTTGTATGCTGTATGGCGATTTGATCACTCGGTACATTAACCCTCCCATTTCTAAATCAATAATTTATGGCCGCTGGGTTGAGCAAGATGTAGCGCCTTACTCGAGGGAAGAGTTTGTGCTTAGTGAAAGGGGCGTGACCGTTAATGGCTCGACCATTGCAACCGATTTTGAGTTTGATGGCGATTCGTTCTCATACAAAGTCGGTTCGACCGTGCGCCATTTTGATTTTGTCGGAAAACAACATACAGAAATGAAGTTGGATGCGCGGGCGCACTATCTTCCGGTCTTTCGTCTTGAAGGGCACGCTGGCATCGCTGTTCGTTAAATACTGTGTTTTCTATTTGAGCATTCGCCATTGCGCGAGTGCTCAACATTCCTATCTTTTTGATATCCACATCAGTTCAGACATTGTCTGGACAATTTCGTAAATATTCTCCTGTTATCATGTTGTTCGTCCCGAAATGGATGATTTAACAACAAGTAAACGGATTGGCTTAGTGTTGAAACATTTTGTCGTCGCTTTTCAATTGCGTCGTTTGCATTTGTTTGCCATCCTTTTGCTATTCTTTTTTACGGAAAAATCACGTGTTAAAAAAACTCCTTCCTATTATTTCTTTGAGTCTGCTATTTGGTTGTGCTCAACAAAATGATCGCGCTCAGCAATATCTCGATGGTGAGTTCCCTCAGATCCTAAATAAAGTGGATGTAGTTGAGTCCAACAAACCACGCGATTTTACTGAGTTTAATAAGCAAGCTGAGCAAGTGGTGATGAAGTCACCATCCATGGCGAAGATTTACCAACCGCTTTACCAAAGACTGAGTGAGTGGGCGCAGCAAAGCGGAGACACCAGCGCGTTGAGTGCGTTTGGCATTCAAGCTGCGCAATTGGGTGGTGGTGATAAAAAAGGTAATGTGTTGTTTACCGGATACTTTTCTCCCGTGATGGAGCTTCGTCATACACCAAACGACATTTTTAAGTACCCAGTTTACGGTAAGCCGAACTGCACATCAGATTGTCCGACTCGCGCGGAGATCTACAATGGGGCATTAGATGGCCAAGGTTTAGTGCTTGGTTATGCGCCAAATCGTATTGACCCGTTTATGATGGAAGTGCAGGGCAGTGGCTATGTGCATTTTGAAGATGATGATACGTTGGAGTACTTTGCGTACGCAGGGAAAAACAACAAAGCTTACGTCAGCATTGGCCGCATTTTGATTGAACGTGGTGAAGTGCCGCGTGAAAAAATGTCCCTCAAAGCGATTAAAGAGTGGGTGATGGACAACGACGATGCAACAGTGCGCGAGCTGTTGGAGCAAAATCCTTCTTACGTTTTCTTTGCACCAAAAGCGGAAGCGCCTGTAACAGGCTCGGCTGGTATTCCGTTGTTGCCAATGGCCGCTGTCGCGGGCGATCGTTCTATCTTACCAATGGGCACGCCAATCTTGGCGGAAGTGCCGTTGTTGAATGCCGATGGTACTTGGAGCGGCGCTCACCAACTGCGAATGCTGATCGTGTTAGACACAGGTGGTGCGGTAAAACAAAACCATTTGGATCTGTATCATGGCATTGGTGCTAGAGCAGGGACAGAAGCTGGGCATTACAAGCATTTTGGTCGAGTGTGGAAACTTGGGCTGGAAAACTCACCAACTCAAGCGCCTTGGGCTTTACCGCCAGAAAAGCTACAATAGCCATCCAAGAAAGAGGAACCCCCTCTTATCTAGACATTTCATCAAAGAGTGCGTATAAATCGCACTCTTTGTTTTTCTATCGATCATCTGGACTTCAATATGCGTGAACTCGATACCCCTGCATCTGACAGTTACAACCAACGCTTTGGCGGCACACGCCGTCTTTACGGCAATAGTGAAGTGGACATTCTTCGCGCTGCACACGTTTGTGTGATTGGTATTGGTGGTGTCGGTTCATGGGCGGTGGAAGCGCTGGCTCGTACGGGGATCGGTGAGCTGACTCTAATTGATATGGACGATGTTTGTGTCACGAACATTAACCGCCAAATTCATGCGATGACGGGTACCGTTGGTCAAAGCAAAATTGAAGTGATGGCTGAGCGCGTCAAGTTGATCAACCCGGAGTGTAAAGTTAATCTGATTGATGATTTCATTACGCCAGACAATCAACATGAGTACTTAAGTAAAGAGTTTGATTACGTGTTGGATGCGATTGATAGCGTAAAAGCGAAGGCGTCTTTGCTGGCGTATTGCCGCAGCAACAAGATCAAAGTGATCACCACGGGTGGCGCTGGTGGTCAGGTCGATCCAACGCAGATCATGGTCGCTGATTTAACGAAAACGATTCAAGATCCTTTAGCGAAGAAAATCAAAGACACTTTACGTCGTCATCATAACTTCCCTAAGAATCCGGCTCGTAAGTTTGGTATTGATTGCGTGTTTTCAACCGAGCAGCTGAAGTATCCTCAAGCAGACGGTTCAGTGTGTGGTGTGAAGTCGACAGCGGACGGTCCAAAACGTATGGATTGTGCTAGCGGATTTGGTGCGGCAACTGTCGTAACCGCGACGTTTGGCTTTGTTGCGGTATCGCGAATCGTTGAGAAGCTGATTCAAAAACACAAGAAGTAGTTCAGCCAAAAAGCATCAAACAGAAGGGCACATTATGATCGATTTTCCTGCATCTCCATTTGGAACAGAAATCACCAGCGAAGATATTGTCGCAACGATGCAGCAATTTAAAGGCTGGGAAGATCGTTACCGTCAGGTCATTCAGTGGGGTAAAAAGCTGCCACAAATGCCAGAAGAGCTGAAATCAGAACAAGTTACAGTATCAGGTTGCGAAAGCTTGGTGTGGTTAGTGAGCCAAGCGCAAAATGGCGTGTGGCATTTTTGTGCAGACTCCGATGCGCGTATTGTACGGGGATTAATTGCGTTGGTGATGGCGGCTTATGACGGTAAAACGGCCGATCAAATTCAAGCGTTTGATATTGATGATTATTTTGAGCAGCTGGGACTCATCGCGCATTTAAGCCCATCACGTGGTAATGGCCTGAAAGCTATTGTTGAGCAGATTAAGCACACTGCCGTGTAATGAGCCATTTCCCCAATTTTTAAAAAACGCCGAATAGCTTAGCTGTTTGGCGTTTTTTGTATCTGAGTTGAGACGTTTTTTGCGTGTGAATAAAAAATATGCAAATAGTCGACTATTTTGACTTTAATTGACCTTTCTATTGATCCAGATTCATTATATTGCCCACTTGGTTTTTATAGACTCAATTGTATTTAAAATTTGTCTATATTAGATAATAGACATATGCCCCATTCGCTTCTATTCCCCAATGTTGAAACACATTTGGAGGCGATTGGGTTACTTAGATACAAACGCTAGGAACCTCCCTGTATGCAATTCACCTTGGAACATGCGCAAGACGTGTTATCCGGAATGCCTGACCCCACTTTTATTTTGAGTGAAGATGGTATCTATATTGATGTTTTTGGAGGAACAGACAAAAAAGCCTATCACGATGGAAGCAATTTGATAGGTAAGACGCTGCACAGTGTACTTGAGAAAGAGCAAGCCGACTGGTTTATCGAACAGATCAATCGGTCACTCAATCAAGACAGTATTGTGACGATCGAGTACAAGATGTGTGCCGACAGCATTCAGGGAATAGATGCGAACAGTGGGCCAAAAGGCGACCTCTATTACGAAGGGAAAATCTGTCCGCTCACTATAAACTATCAAGGTCGTCGCGTTGTTCTCATTCTTACCCGCAACATTTCCAACCGCCACCGAGTCGAAACCCTTCTTCGCCACCAAAGCCAAATTGACGCTCTCACAAACATCTACAATCGACGTGTTTTTTTCGAAAAGCTCACAGAAGAAGTCATTAAATCCCAAACTCCTGACTACCAATCTGCTTTATTATTGTTTGATTTGGATTTTTTTAAAGTTATCAATGATAAACGTGGCCATGATGCGGGAGATTATGTCTTAGAAACATTAGCCGATTTGGTTTCTCACTTGTTGGTTAAAGACGAGATTTTTGCAAGAGTAGGAGGGGAGGAGTTTGCGATTATCCTGCCAGAAACCTCTCTATCGGCGGCGAAAGAAGTGGGAGAGGAAGTACGTTCCCATATTCAAAATTGCCAGTTTGAATTTGAAAAGATTGAAATTCCGGTCACGGTGAGCGTAGGCGTGGTCAAAATAGGCAGAAATGAAACCACCAAACGCTTGTATGCGCATGCAGATAAAGCGCTTTATGCTGCGAAAAGAAATGGCAGAAATTGCGTGGCGACTCTGGATAGGCAGATGGAGTAACCTTGTTGGTTACTCCAAGTCGAAAGGTGGGCGTTATAACATGTCGACGGCTTTCTCTACGGCGGCGATGAGCCTATCCACATCTTCAGCTGTGTTATAAATACCAAAAGAAACGCGTACCGTTCCTTTGACGTTTAGCGCATCCATCAATGGGTGAGCGCAATGGTGTCCTGCTCGTACCGCAATGCCTTGTTGATCGAGCAGCGTCGCCATGTCTTGGTGATGAACGCCGTCCATTACGAACGTCAGTACAGAGGCATTCGGTTGATAGCCTAGAATATGGATGTCATCCAACGCGTTTAGTGCTTGGTAGGCCTTATCTTGAAGCGCATGGAGATGATCCTCGACTTCGTGATGGTCAAAACCTTGGTACCACTCAATGGCTTTCGCTAAAGCAATCGCGCCCGCTACGTTTGGTGTGCCCGCTTCAAATTTGCCAGGAAGTGCAGAAAAGGTCGTTTTCTCAAAAGAAACGCGTTCAACCATTTTACCGCCGCCGTGCCATGGTGGCATCGCTTCTAACAACTCTAGTTTGCCGTATAGGACGCCAATACCTGCTGGTGCATACAGCTTGTGACCTGAGAAAACGTAAAAATCGATATCTGATGCCGACAAATCTAGCTGCTCGTGCACGATGCCTTGTGCGCCATCAACTACAACTACCGCACCAACGCTGTGCGCTAGCTCGGTGATCTTTTCGATAGGTTGGCGTGTGCCTGTCACGTTGGTTATTTGTGCGCACGCGACGATTTTGCATCGCTCAGAGAGCTTCTGTTCAAACGCCTGCAAGTCAAACTGGCACTCGGGTGTCATTGGCACTTTCACGATTTTCGCGCCAGTTTGTTCTGCCACAATTTGCCACGGCACGATGTTGGCGTGGTGTTCCATCTCGCTAATCAAGATCTCATCGCCCGGTTGTAAGGTGCTGCGAGCGTAAGTTTGTGCAATTAAGTTAAGTGCTTCGGTCGCGCCTCGCGTCCAAATGATTTCTTTAGAGCTGTTTGCACCAATAAACGTTGCTAAGGCTTCGCGAGCGGCTTCAAACTGGCTAGTCGCGTTTGCTGTCAAACTGTGGCTACCACGATGTACGTTAGCATTTTGCGCGCTATAGTAATGGCTGATGACATCAATGACGCACTGCGGTTTTTGTGTTGTTGCTGCGCTATCAAGGTAAACCAAAGGCGATTGGTTTACGTCTTGATTTAGAGCCGGGAACTGTTCGCGTACAGCGTTTACGTCAAACATTACTCTTCACCAAATTCGTGATAATGCAGTGTTGGGATAGTGACTAGCGGTTCTGCGACCATCCATCCATGCTCTTTACCGGAAAGTTTGATAATGATTTCCATTGCGAACTCAAGTGCGGTTCCTGGTCCCTGACTTGTCAGTAGGTTGTGATTCACATCCATGGTGACACGTTTAGCTCGCCATTTGTCTTCAGGAATATGAGATTGGAAGCTTGGATGACATGTCATCAACGCATCTGGATACAGGTTGTGGTGTTGCAAAACCAAAGCAGGAGCTGCACAAATTGCCGCCACCAGTTTACCCTCGTACATGTGCTGTTTGAGGATTTCAATCATGACGGTACTGTCGCGGAAAGTTTCTGCTCCGCCAACACCACCAGAAAGAACAATCGCATCAAACTCGTCATCGGCAATATCAACCAGCTTGCAATCCGCGGTCAGTGTTACACCGCGAGAGGCTTTCATTGTCAGTGCACCATCAAATGCAGCACTTGCAACTGTAACGTCATAACCCGCGCGAACCATCAAGTCGATAACGGTGACGGCTTCCATTTCTTCGGTGCCCGGAGCGATTGGCACTAAGATTTTCTTACTCATTCTTCTGTCCAGCTTTGTTCTATTTGTTTGATGCGTTGGTAAAGTTCTAAATTCTCAGGTGTATTGATGCGATGTTTCTCTGCCGCTTTTAGCAAGTACCCAGTGATAAAATCAATTTCGGTCGGGCGCTGATGAAACACATCTTGCCTCATTGAAGAATAGTTCTCAGACGTTGCCCGCACCACTTGCATAATGGTCTCGAAAAGTACGTCGAACTGCGTCGCAATGTCTTCCTTATTCATCACTTCGACAAGTTCTTTCGTGATGTTTTTCAAGGTGTCTTGAAAATCACCGTGTGCAAGGTCGCCATTTTTACATTGATGCAATGCTGTAAGCGGGTTGATTGCACAGTTTATGGCGAGTTTGGTCCACAACGCGGCATTGATGTTTGGGTTCCAAACCACTTCTGGTAAAGCGTGCTGCATAACATCTTGCAAAAACTGGCAATGAGCGCCAGATGCATTAAAGCCGCCAACTTGAGTGATGCCTTGCCCCGTGTGCATTACGAGTTCTTTATTCGGCTTATAAGCACCATGGGTTGTGGTTGCGATAACGACGGGATTTCCGGATAGCATCTCTTCTACCTGCTCGGCCGTACCCATACCATTGTGCATAAGCATAACAATGGCATCGCGATGAATGTGCTCAATAAGAGGTTTGAGTGCCGTGGTCACTTGCCACGCTTTCACCGTGATCAAAATCAAATCCGCTTGTTGTAAAGAGGGAATATGTTGGTTAGGAAACTCCATTGCAGGTGAGTCATCAAGCGTAAGAGAGTGTTGCGGCTCAGACGTTCTGCCCCACACTGATACTTGGTGTCCTGCCAATTGAAATTTTGTTGCCCACAGTGAGCCAATGGCCCCCGGACCTAAAATGAGAATATTCACCAAACGCTCTCAGTAAAAAGGTTTGCTGCAAGGATAATGAGGGGAGAGAGGAAAGCAAATAAAAATGGCGCCAATTGGCGCCATTTTTGGGGAACTTATGGGTTCTATTAGAATTTGTAAGTTACAGCTACGTAGTGACCAAAGCCAGTTGACTTAAGTGCGTCAGAGTCTTTGATACCGTAAACGTCTTTGTAGCCTTTTAGACCGTAACCCACTGCGAAGCGGTCAGAGTGCCAGTAGATACCGTTGAACATTGCGCCACCGTTGCTAGCACTTGAGTATTTCTCTTTCATACCAAATTGGTAATCGATGTAACCTTGGTAAGAAATGAAAGAACCGTTCTCGAAGAAGTAGAATGGTTTGAACCAGTTAGTCGAGATTTGGAAACCGTTCCAATCTTTTTGGTTACCTTGGTAAGTACCGTATAGGTTAACACCTACTTTACCAAACCATGGAACCATTACGTCAGAACCGATACCAACTTTTTGGTTGTTTACTGAGAATGGGTTAGTTTTGTAATCAGTACCATCCCACTCAAATAGCGTTGCAACGTAAAGTTCTTGAACTGGACCGAAAGACAGGTCTTTACCAGTTAGACCGTCGATAGACATACGTGGAGCAAACTTCATGAAGATCTTAGGATCGCCAACTTTGTCGCTGCCTTTGTCTGACGCTAGGTTGAATACGTCAACGTAACCGTAAAGATCGAAAATACCAGAGCGACCGCCGAATTCCATTTCTAGGTAGTCGTGTGAAGACTCTCCTGGAAGTTCGTCAAATGCACCCATTAGGTTGAATTGCATCCACTTGTAATCGTTCTTGTGGATGTCGCCGTCTGAGTAGTCAGCAGCCATTACAGGAGCTGATGTAGCCGCTAGAAGGCTAAGAGCTAGAAGTGATTTACGCATAAGGGGACTCTCTATGTTTGTAATGATTCAGAACACGCAATCTGTGCTGCGCTTTCCAATTGGCGGGAATAATAGCGATAAAAATCGCAAATGAAAGTGATAAAGGGTGCAAAAATGAACGTTTTTAGTGAGGCGTGTCACGAACTTATCTTTATTTACGGAACTTTTTGTTTGTTGCATTAGCTTGCAATAAATATGTGATTTAGATCGTTTGCGTAAGCGATTTTATGACTTTTTAAGCCAGTCGATTAACCAACACAAATCGTTAGTGATCCGAGTAATAAGGCGTTCGTATGAATCGGAGAACCAAAGAGGACGTTTGAATGAAAGAAGTCATGTTATTCCCGCTCACCTCGGTTGTACTACCCGAAGGCAAGATGAATCTGCGTATTTTTGAACCTAGATATAAGCGTATGGTGAAAGAATGTAGTCTGCAAAATGTTGGGTTTGGTGTTTGCCTTGTGGGCAGTGATGGTGATCCAAAAGTGGTGGGAAATGTTTCTTCGATCGGCACTTTGGTCAAGATGGTTGATTTCGAAACGCTTAGTGATGGGCTTCTTGGTATTACAGTCGCTGGTGAGAAACGCTTTGTTATCAAACGAGTTCGTGCGGACTCGGACGGTTTACGCCATGCAGAAGTCGAATGGTTAGACAATTGGCAACATCCAGACAACTCACCAGATTTTTTCTATTTAAGCCAGCAATTATCCCATATTTATGAAGAGTTTCCGCAACTTGGAAACCTTTACCAGCATCGTTTTTACGATGACTCAGCTTGGGTTACCCAGCGCTGGCTTGAATTACTTCCTTTAGACTGCAATCTGTTCGAACAGCTCGTTGGCGCAGAGGACTGTATTCCTGCGTTGCAATTTCTGACAGAAGCCATAGAAGCCCCGACTAACAAAGAGGCAAGGATATGAAAGGATTGAGCTGAGTCTGAGCAGAGCCGCTGCAATATTGGCAATGGCTTTATAGCCGCTTGTGGTTCATCAGACACTGACACAATCGAACATTCCAGCAGGAGACTATCAAGTTAGATTAATCGTGGGCGACTCCGTTGTTTTTGATTCGGGTGCAGTCGCGCTTTCTGCTAACTCCAATTTGACCATTGCAGCTATTAATACTGGTGATTCAAGTAGCTCTTTACTAGTTAAGCAGCTCGTTCTTGATGGTTCCTCCTCTTCTATAATTGAAATCACAGGAAACCAAGCTAAGTTCGAGTCGGGCATCTTGTCGATGGCACTACGAGTCATCAGATAATTGATGTTGATGGATTAAGGTTGATGGCGGGAAAGATGACAGCGTATATGCTGTCGGAGTTGTAAGCCCTTTTATTGCGATAGAGTCTTTAATGGTGAAGACATGAGACGCGCAGTGGCAACCAGTGCGACTTTAAACGTGACTCATGCGGCAGCCAACCCAGTAGCAGAGGTGGTGGATATCTACCTCACAACGTCAGTAGGGATAAAGGGCAGTGATCCAACCATCACAAACTTTGCGTATAAAGAAAGTGCGAAAGGATTGTATGTTGCGGCAGGCACTTACTACGTAACTGTCACCGTCGCAGGCAACCCTGACGCGGTCGCGATCGATTCGCTACCAGTAGACTTAATGAATGGTGTTGTCTACCAAGTGGTTGCTATTGATGACGGAAACAATGGTGGCTTCAATCTTCTCGTTGATGACATCACCGATTAGGAAGAAGGGAGGTGAGAGCCTCCCTATAGTAAAGGCTGATTATGATGAGTGATAGCCCACAAAAATTGGGGCGAAATGAATGGAACGCTTACATGGATAAAGTAAAAGCCAAAGATAGAGAGGCTTTTGCGTTCGTATTCCGTTTTTATGCACCCAAGCTAAAACAGTTTGCCTACAAGCACGTTGGTAATGAGCAAGTTGCTATGGAGATGGTTCAAGAAACCATGGCAACGGTCTGGCAAAAAGCTCATCTTTACGATGGAAAGAAGAGTGCATTATCGACGTGGATATACACGATTATCCGCAACTTGTGTTTTGACTTACTCAGAAAACAAAAGGGTAAAGAGCTTCACATCCATTCTGATGACATTTGGCCATCGGAATATTATCCGCCAGATCTGGTTGATCATTATTCTCCAGAACAAGACATGCTGAAGGAACAGGTGGTGAAGTTTCTTGATATTTTGCCTAAAAATCAGAGAGACGTATTGCAAGCAGTTTATCTCGAAGAACTGCCACATCAGCAAGTAGCGGAACTTTTTGACATACCACTAGGCACGGTGAAGTCTCGGTTAAGACTCGCAGTAGAAAAGTTAAGGCACTCAATGCATACGGAGCAACTATGAACAAACATCCAGATAACAACTTGTTAGAAGCATACGCTTCGGGCAGCATTGATGCGGTTTCTGGTCTTGTGGTCGCCACACATTTAGAGACGTGCGCAAAGTGCCGAGCGTATGTAAACCAAGTAGAAGCAAGTCAAGCAAATACAGTGAGTGAAAGTCCATTAGAGTATTCACATGAGTTTGATGACATGTTTAACGACATTATTAACGCAGAACCTGTGAACGACAATGTGGTGATTCAAGATACAGCTTTCGTCAATGTCGCAGGTAAAAGCTTCGAGCTTCCAAAAACGTTAGTGCGCTTTTCTGATTTGGTGGGATCGTGGCGAAGCTACGGTGGGAAGGTTTTTAGTGCACAAATTGATTTGGGTGAAGATGCTCGAGTGAGCCTGATGTACATCGGCGAAAATGTACAAATCCCACAACACACGCACAGAGGGTTGGAATCCACACTGGTTCTGCATGGTGGATTTAGCGATGAAGACGGGCAGTATGAAGAAGGCGACTTGATGATACGAGATGCCTCAGTGAAACACAGCCCCTTTACTCAGGAAGGTGAAGACTGTTTGTGTTTAACGGTACTCACTGAGCCAATGATTTTCACGCAAGGTGTTGCACGAATCTTCAACTTGTTCGGCAAAGGGCTTTACCCGTAAGCTTCGAATCCCGCGTTTTGTATAGAAAAAACCACCGTATTGTGCGGTGGTTTTTTTATTCTTACTTTTGCGCAAATTTGCGGTTGTTAGTGCTTATGCCGCGCTTTTTCCAAAAGATCCGTAAAGTAATGACGCAGTGAATACAACATGATCAAGCTTGGGATCACCATTACGGCTGTGAGAATGAAAAACGTGCTCCAATCATTTAGGTAGTCAACCAATTCACCGCTGAATGACGCTAGCGTGGTTCGTCCAAAGTTTCCTAGCGACGCAAGCAATGCATATTGAGTGGCAGAGAACGCTTGCCCTGTTAATAGAGTCAGAAACGAGACAAAGGCCACAGTGGAAAATGCCGTCGTAAAGTTATCAACGATGATGGTCGCTAAATACAGATGCTCGTTAGGGCCAACAGATGCTATCCAAGCAAACATCAAGTTACTCGCTGACATAGCAATGCCGCCAATCATCAAACCGCGCACGATACCAAACTTCACATTGAACATACTGCCAACGAGAGTAAAGAAGATGGTGGCTCCCCATCCAATCAACTTCGAGTAGTAGCCAATTTGTTCGTTGCTAAAGCCAATGTCTTTGTAGAAAGCAATCGACATGCGGCCCAGGAATGCTTCGCCAATCTTAAACAAGAAGACAAACAGCAACAGGGTTATCGCGACGCGAACACCATTTCGGTTGAAGAAATCGAGGAAAGGCTCAACAACGGTGACCGTAAACCACGCCACAAGTTTTGAACCGACGACTTCTTTGTGTCTTTGTTCCGCTTCGGATTGGAGCTTTTCACGTTGTGTGACTGGTTCGCCCACTAACAAAGTGAACACCATGAGTACCACGACAACGGCTGCCATACCGTAATACACTCCGTTCCAGCCGATAGTATCGGCGTTAACAAACGCCAAGTATCCCGGCAATGAGTAGCCTGTCCACCATCCGATGACTGCCATAGCCGAAGCTTGTGGCAACTTAGATTCTTCCGATTTTGGAAAAGTATCAATTCGGAAAGCGTCGATGGCGATGTCTTGTGTTGCCGATGCCGTTGCAATACACAAGGCGAGCAGAGAGGCGAAAATGAGATTTTCCGCAGGATTGACCCCTGCAATGAATAATGTGGCAACCAGAACAATGCTTTGACAGAAAAAGATCCAACTGCGTCTTTGTCCAAGCAGAGGATACAACAGCGGTAACTTCACTCGGTCGACCAAGGGAGCCCACAGAAAGTTGATCGCATAGACCGCAAAGACACTACCAAAATAGCCGATTGCGGAAAGGGTCAAGCCGGCGTCTTTTAGCCAACCAGACATGTTTGAGCCGATAAGTACCCATGGAAAGCCGCTAGAACAGCCCAACATGAAAACCCACATGAGTCGCTTATCAAGGTAACTTTTTACCGTTTCCAACCAAGTGATGGAAGGTAATGAAGACATAAATCAATCCAATAAAATGAAGCCATGGAACGAGAAAGCCCTTCGAATATTCAAAGGGCTTATGGGTTTGGCTATTTGAGTAGCGTTGCTTTAGTAATGACGATTTGCGTCTCTGGTACATCACGCATTCGACCTACTGTAGTGGTCGGCTGCTGTGCCATTTTTTCGATAACGTCGAATCCTTCAGTCACCTCACCAAATACCGCATAACCCGGTGGGCGAGCACCATAGTTTAGGAAGTCATTGTCGACGAGGTTGACGAAGAATTGGCGAGTTGCAGAGTCTGGTGCATTAGTGCGTGCCATTGCGATGGTTGTGCGGTCATTGTTCAGACCATTATTTCCTTCGTTTTTGATTGGCGCGTATGTTTTTACCATCTGCATGTCTTGGTTAAAGCCACCACCTTGTGCCATGAATCCTGGGATAATACGATGGAAAATCGTACCTTCGTAGCTGCCGTCTTCTACATATTTCAGAAAGTTAGCCACTGTGATTGGCGCTTTTTCTTCATTCAGCTCGACGGTAAATGAACCTAACGTTGTTTCAAACGCCACTTTTGGCCCTGCCCAAACACTGCAGCTAAGTAATGCTAAAGAAAGAATCGCTTTGCGTAACATTAGAAACGCTCCTGCATGTACTGACGAAGCTCTGGGTCGTTAGCAATTTCTTTAAGCGTTAACGTCACTACATCATTCAGTGTTTCTTCAATATCAGAATCTGAAGCGCTTAAAGTGCCAGAGCGTTTTGCAGTACCTGTATAGGTTTTCACCAATTTGCCTTGTGGTGTTTCTGCTGTGATCTCTAGTATCACTTTGGCATCCATTTGGTTTTCCATCACGGAATGTTTGACGTTCACTAGCGCTTCTTGAACATTCAGTTCAATTGCGTTGTTGCTGTTTAAATCAGAGTGGAAACCTTGAGATGAGAACTGTTTCTCTAAAGCTTCTTCTAATGCAATGCGTAAGTTTTGTTTCGCATGAAGTGGTAGAATGTTTGAACGACCGTTATCAACCAAAGCTACGTACTGCGCTGCGCGCACGTCTTTGCTGGTCAAGCTGTATGTTTTGCCTTGTACAATAGGATTGGTGCTCAAGGTGCTTTCAGGCATTAGGTTCAGTTGCGGTTGTTGTGGTGCTGAACATGCAGCAAGCAATGCAACCGAAGCCGCGAGTAACAGTTTTTTCATTTTATTGTTCCTTGTAAACATTTTGCTCGGAGAGCTCTATTGTTTTGCGCTTAATTTAGCAGGATTTTTTGTTGCCTGTAAAATCACGAACTTATTGTTAGAAGCGATGAGTTTCACATTCTTATCGCCAAACAGACGTTTCAACTTGGCATCGTAGCCGAGGTGACGGTTTCCTATGACGAGTAACTTGCCATTTTGGTTCAAAATTTGTTTTGCATCACAGAACATTTGCCATGCGATATGATCGGTAATGGCTTGTTGCTGATGGAACGGTGGGTTACACATGATTAAATCGCAACTGTCAGGTTTGAATTCATCCAAACAGTTATTGGCCACGCACTGAATGTCGCGACCTTCGCCTAAGTTATCCAATAAGTTCTGCTTGGCAGATTCAAGCGCCATGAAGCTTTCATCAACGCAAGTCAGTCTTACATTTGGATTGAGTTGACCTGCTTTTACCGATAAGACGCCGTTACCGCATCCCAAATCGATAATGTGGTTGATTGAGGCGTCTTGAGGAATATGTTGCAGCATAAAACGCGCACCTAAGTCTAAGCTTTCTCCTGAATAGACATTTGGCAGGTTTTTAAGCTGAATGTGTTCTCCTTCGACACCCCAAGCCGTGATTGGATCTACTTCAATTCTTGGTTCTGCATTGGCCTGAGAAAAGACCAGTCGATGCTTTTTCCACGCCAGTGACGTTTTAGTCTCTCCAAGGTATTTTTCGAACAATTTTAATGTAGACGTATGGATTTCTTTGGCTTTGTTTACAGCAATCACAGGGCAAGCGGTTGGAAGCACTTTGCGAAGTTGGCTCAAAATCCAAACAAGATGACGATTACTTTTAGGTAGCTGGACTAACACAAGATCTGTATTCGCAGGAATACTGTCCATTGTGGTCAGAAATGCCACTTTATTACATTGATTGTCTTCAAGATTTTTTTGAGCGCCTTTGTGAGAGACGAAAGAATCGCTCATAAAAGTGACATGATGTTTTTCAGAAAACCAGCAAGCGAGGGCACCAAAGTTATCATTGATAACAACGATGTTTTGATGGTCAGGTAATGCCATTTCTTCGACGTGATTGATCAGGTACTCATCACCCGCATCCCAAGCTTGAAGCGTTTCGTTAGAACGCTTAGGAAAACGATGAAGCGTGAGGCTTCTACCGTGAAGATTCAATTCGGTTTTCATAAGTAAACGTAGGTTGATTCAATAAACTAGTGATTATTGTCGCAAATGATGGCTTACGTAGATACAAAAAGCTGTCAAATTTTCTATTTAACTCGCCGAAATAGCGTAAAGTGGCAAGCTTGTGGCTCGTGCTTTAAACGCATCAGTGCTGAATGGGCTGAACCTTTGCTAGTATTAACGCGAAACAAAGTCGCAAAATGGAAAGAGTATCAAGTCTCCACCTCTTTAGGAGTTGGGTATATACTTATGGCATTTGCATCATTGAGGAAAGAATATGATCCAAGAAATCATAGAGAAGAAGTTACATAGTGAGCTGCAACCAAGCTACTTAAAAGTTATCAACGAAAGTTACATGCACAATGTGCCGCCTGGCTCGGAAAGTCACTTTAAAGTCATTGTTGTGAGTGACTTATTTGCCGGTCAGAGATTGATTGGCCGTCACCGTCAAGTTCATCAAATTCTTGCCGATGAGCTAGACAATCATATTCACGCGCTTGCGATCCATACTTACACAGAGGAAGAGTGGAAACGTGAGCAAAATGGTGCACCAGACAGTCCAATGTGTATGGGAGGAGGGCGTTAACCCCTTTCAACCCAGACGTTTTTAGAAAGATGGCTCAGGCCATCTTTTTTTGTTTTACATTTTGTGTGGGACAAAAATGTGGCACAAATGTTGGTTAAAAAATGTGTTAACAGCGTTTCAACAAATGAATATAAATTAAAGCATATTTCAGGCTGTGAATATTTCATTTCCATAAGATATGTGTGGAATATGTCATTTGTGCGTTCGGTCAAAGTTATGACTAATATTTGACCTTTTAGACCTGATTCTATCGAAATTACCCCTCTATTCTGATGATTGGTCATGGCATCAAGTTCCTAAAAAATGCTAGACTACCGCACCTGATAAATCTCTCATATTTCATGTGACGAGATTTTTAATAGGATGTTGCGATTTTGGTGTTTTAAACAACATCAAAACCGGACACTGATGTCGTGTCTAAAAGTTACGCAATCAAAAGAATCTTTTTCCCGATAAAAGTAGTGCAAGTGCGTATGATTACAATAAAGAAGGGCTTGGATCTTCCTATCGCAGGAACTCCATCCCAGGTGATTAATGATGGTAAGACCATCAAAAAAGTCGCCTTGCTTGGCGAAGAGTACGTTGGCATGCGTCCTACCATGCATGTCCGCGTTGGTGATGAAGTGAAAAAAGCGCAAATTCTTTTTGAAGACAAGAAGAACCCTGGCGTGAAATTTACTGCACCAGCAGCCGGTAAAGTGATCGAAGTTAACCGTGGCGCTAAACGTGTCCTTCAATCTGTAGTGATTGAAGTGGCAGGTGAAGAGCAGGTGACATTCGATAAGTTCGAAGCCGCTCAACTATCTGGTCTAGATCGCGAAGTGATCAAGACTCAACTGGTTGAATCTGGCCTTTGGACCGCTTTACGTACTCGTCCGTTTAGCAAGGTTCCAGCAATCGAGTCTGCTACTAAGGCTATTTTCGTAACTGCAATGGATACTAATCCTCTTGCAGCTAAGCCTGAGTTGATCATTAACGAACAACAAGAAGCATTCATTGCCGGTCTAGACATTCTTTCAGCCCTGACAGAAGGCAAGGTTTACGTATGTAAGTCTGGCACTAGCTTGCCACGCTCTTCTCAGTCTAACGTAGAAGAACACGTCTTCGATGGCCCTCACCCAGCAGGTCTTGCTGGCACCCACATGCATTTCCTATACCCAGTAAATGCAGAAAACGTGGCTTGGAGCATCAACTACCAAGACGTTATCGCGTTCGGTAAGCTGTTCCTAACAGGTGAGCTATACACAGACCGTGTTATCTCTCTAGCGGGCCCAGTGGTGAATAACCCACGTCTGGTTCGTACCGTAATGGGTGCTAGCCTTGACGACCTAACAGATAGCGAACTGATGCCTGGCGAAGTTCGTGTGATCTCTGGCTCAGTACTAACTGGTACTCACGCTACAGGTCCACACGCGTACCTTGGCCGTTACCATCAGCAGGTTTCTGTATTACGCGAAGGCCGTGAAAAAGAACTGCTCGGCTGGGCTATGCCTGGTAAGAACAAGTTCTCAGTAACTCGCTCATTCCTTGGTCACCTATTCAAAGGTCAGTTGTTCAACATGACAACATCGACTAATGGTAGTGACCGTTCAATGGTTCCAATCGGCAGCTACGAACGCGTAATGCCATTAGATATGGAACCTACTTTGCTACTTCGCGATCTATGCGCGGGCGATAGTGACAGTGCTCAAGCACTGGGCGCGCTAGAGCTAGACGAAGAAGATTTGGCATTGTGTACCTTTGTTTGTCCTGGTAAGTACGAGTACGGTCAACTACTTCGTGAATGCCTAGATAAGATCGAGAAGGAAGGGTAATTTCCATGGCTCTTAAAAAGTTTCTTGAAGACATCGAGCATCACTTTGAGCCTGGTGGTAAACATGAAAAATGGTTTGCCCTGTACGAAGCTGTAGCGACAGTTTTCTACACGCCAGGTCTAGTAACAAAGAAAAGCTCACACGTTCGTGATAGCGTTGACCTAAAACGTATCATGATCATGGTTTGGTTTGCGGTATTCCCAGCAATGTTCTGGGGTATGTACAACGCAGGTGGCCAAGCTATTGCAGCTCTAAACCACATGTACGCTGGTGATCAACTAGCGACAGTTATCGCAGGTAACTGGCACTACTGGCTGACTGAAATGCTAGGCGGATCGATTTCTGCTGATGCAGGCGTCGGCAGTAAGATGCTACTAGGTGCGACGTACTTCCTACCAATCTACGCAACAGTATTCCTTGTTGGTGGTTTCTGGGAAGTGCTTTTCTGTATGGTGCGTAAGCACGAAGTTAACGAAGGTTTCTTTGTAACTTCTATTCTTTTCGCACTTATCGTTCCACCAACGCTACCTCTATGGCAAGCGGCGCTAGGTATTACATTTGGTGTTGTTGTTGCTAAAGAGATCTTCGGTGGTACAGGTCGCAACTTCCTTAACCCTGCACTTGCAGGTCGTGCTTTCCTATTCTTTGCTTACCCAGCGCAAATCTCGGGTGACGTAGTTTGGACTGCAGCTGACGGCTTCTCTGGTGCAACTGCTCTTAGCCAATGGGCTCACGGCGGTAGCGGCGCGTTGATCAACAACATCACTGGCGCTCCTATCACTTGGATGGATGCTTTCATCGGCAACATCCCTGGTTCAATTGGTGAAGTATCGACTCTTGCTCTAATGATCGGTGCAGCGATGATCGTTTACATGCGAATCGCTTCATGGCGCATCATTGCGGGTGTAATGATCGGTATGATTGCAGTATCGACACTGTTTAACGTGGTCGGTTCTGACACCAACCCAATGTTCAACATGCCATGGCACTGGCACCTAGTTCTAGGTGGTTTTGCATTCGGTATGTTCTTCATGGCTACAGACCCAGTATCAGCTTCATTTACTAACAAAGGTAAATGGTGGTACGGCATCCTAATCGGTGCAATGTGTGTGATGATCCGTGTAGTTAACCCAGCGTACCCAGAAGGTATGATGCTGGCGATTCTATTCGCGAACCTATTCGCACCTCTGTTCGACCATGTAGTAATTGAGAAGAACATCAAGCGGAGACTAGCACGCTATGGCAAGTAATAACGACAGCATTAAAAAGACGCTGGGTGTTGTTATCGGGTTGAGCCTTGTTTGTTCAATCATCGTATCAACAGCAGCAGTAGGTCTGCGTGATAAGCAAAAAGCTAACGCTGTCCTAGATAAACAATCAAAGATTGTTGAAGTTGCTGGCATTGAAGCAAATGGTAAGAAAGTACCTGAGCTATATGCTGAATACATCGAGCCTCGCTTGGTTGATTTCGCAACAGGCGAATTCGTTGAAGAAGCGGCTGATGGTTCTAAAGCAGCTAACTACGATCAACGTAAAGCAGCGAAAGACAACGCAACGTCTATTAAGCTTACAGCTGAGCAAGACAAAGCTAAGATCATTCGTCGTGCTAACACGGGTATCGTATACCTAGTGAAAAACGGTGATGACGTTTCTAAAGTTATCATCCCAGTTCACGGTAACGGTCTATGGTCGATGATGTACGCATTCGTTGCAGTTGAAACTGACGGTAACACTGTGTCTGGTATCACTTACTACGAGCAAGGTGAAACTCCTGGACTTGGTGGTGAAGTTGAGAACCCATCATGGCGTGCTCAATGGGTTGGTAAGAAACTGTTCGACGAAAACCACAAACCAGCAATCAAGGTTGTTAAAGGTGGTGCGCCAGCAGGTTCTGAACACGGCGTTGATGGCCTATCTGGTGCGACACTAACTGGTAACGGTGTTCAAGGTACATTCGACTTCTGGTTAGGTGACATGGGCTTTGGTCCTTTCCTAGCAAAAGTTCGTGACGGAGGTCTGAACTAATGTCTAGCGCACAAAACATTAAAAAGAGCATTATGGCGCCGGTGTTGGATAACAACCCGATCGCGCTACAAGTTCTTGGTGTATGTTCTGCTCTTGCAGTAACAACTAAACTAGAAACGGCGTTTGTAATGACACTAGCGGTAACATTCGTAACTGCTCTGTCTAACTTCTCTGTTTCTCTGATCCGTAATCACATTCCTAACAGTGTGCGTATCATCGTTCAAATGGCGATCATCGCATCTCTAGTAATCGTGGTAGACCAGGTGCTAAAAGCTTACCTATACGATATCTCTAAACAGCTATCAGTATTCGTTGGCCTGATCATCACAAACTGTATCGTAATGGGTCGTGCTGAAGCATTCGCAATGAAGTCTGCGCCAGTACCTTCTCTAATCGACGGTATTGGTAACGGTCTAGGTTACGGTTTCGTTCTTATCACTGTTGGTTTCTTCCGTGAGCTATTCGGCTCAGGCAAACTATTTGGTATGGAAGTACTACCTCTAGTGAGCAACGGTGGTTGGTACCAGCCTAACGGTCTAATGCTACTAGCACCATCTGCATTCTTCCTAATCGGCTTCCTGATCTGGGTAATCCGTGTGTTTAAACCAGAACAAGTAGAAGCGAAGGAGTAAGGGCGTCATGGAACATTACATCAGTCTGTTAGTTAAATCGATTTTCATCGAGAACATGGCACTGTCTTTCTTCCTAGGTATGTGTACTTTCCTTGCCGTATCTAAGAAAGTTAAGACCTCTTTCGGTCTAGGTGTTGCAGTTGTGGTAGTTTTGACTATCGCTGTTCCTGTGAACAACCTAGTTTACAACCTAGTTCTGAAAGAAAATGCGTTAGTTGAGGGCGTGGACCTTAGCTTCCTAAACTTCATCACCTTTATCGGTGTAATTGCAGCACTTGTACAGATCCTAGAGATGGTTCTTGACCGTTTCTTCCCACCTTTGTACAACGCGCTAGGCATCTTCCTACCGTTGATCACAGTAAACTGTGCGATCTTCGGTGGTGTATCTTTCATGGTACAACGTGACTACAACTTTGCTGAATCTGTTGTTTACGGTTTCGGTTCTGGTGTGGGTTGGATGCTAGCAATTGTTGCTCTTGCAGGTATCCGTGAGAAGATGAAGTACTCTGACGTACCTCCAGGTCTACGTGGTCTTGGCATCACATTCATCACTGTAGGTCTTATGGCGTTAGGCTTTATGTCTTTCTCTGGTGTTCAACTGTAAGTCGGGTAAACCGCAACAATTAAGGAATAGTCAATGGACATTATTCTTGGTGTAGTGATGTTTACTCTGATCGTACTTGCGCTAGTACTAGTGATTCTTTTCGCTAAGTCTAAGCTTGTACCAACAGGTGACATTACAATTTCTGTGAACGGTGACGCTGATAAAGCGATCGTTACACAACCAGGCGGTAAGCTACTGAGTGCTCTAGCTGGTGCTGGCGTATTCGTATCTTCTGCTTGTGGTGGCGGTGGCTCTTGTGGTCAGTGTCGCGTAAAAGTTAAATCTGGCGGTGGCGACATCCTACCAACTGAGCTTGATCACATCACTAAAGGTGAAGCTCGTGAAGGTGAGCGTCTAGCGTGTCAGGTGGCAGTGAAAACTGACATGGACATCGAACTACCAGAAGAAATCTTCGGCGTTAAGAAGTGGGAATGTACGGTTATCTCTAACGATAACAAAGCGACATTCATCAAAGAGCTTAAGCTACAAATTCCAGATGGCGAATCAGTACCTTTCCGTGCTGGTGGTTACATCCAGATTGAAGCGCCAGCTCACCACGTTAAATACGCGGACTACGATATTCCTCAGGAATACCGTGAGGACTGGGAGAAGTTCAATCTTTTCCGTTACGAGTCTAAAGTTAATGAAGAAACAATTCGTGCATACTCAATGGCTAACTACCCTGAAGAGCACGGTATCATCATGCTTAACGTTCGTATCGCAACTCCGCCGCCGAACAACCCAGACGTACCACCGGGCATCATGTCTTCGTACATCTGGTCTTTGAAAGAAGGCGACAAGTGTACTATCTCTGGCCCATTTGGTGAGTTCTTCGCGAAAGACACTGACGCAGAAATGGTATTCATTGGTGGTGGTGCAGGTATGGCTCCAATGCGTTCTCATATCTTCGACCAGCTAAAACGTCTGCACTCTAAGCGCAAGATGTCATTCTGGTACGGTGCACGTTCTAAACGTGAAATGTTCTACGTTGAAGACTTCGATGGCCTAGCGGCTGAGAACGACAACTTCGTATGGCACTGTGCACTGTCAGATCCACTTCCAGAAGATAACTGGGATGGTTACACAGGCTTCATTCACAACGTTCTTTACGAGAACTACTTACGTGATCACGAAGCTCCAGAAGACTGTGAGTACTACATGTGTGGTCCACCTATGATGAACGCGGCTGTTATCGGCATGCTGAAAGACCTAGGTGTAGAGGATGAGAACATCCTACTAGATGACTTCGGTGGTTAATCCCTCCAAGTGATTGTATTTATGGCTAGCTCTCTAAGGGCTAGCCATTATTTTTTCTGAAATACAAAACCATATTCAACAGTTGCTATAGGAAATTGGATTGACGGACATGGTCCTATTTCCCATATCAATTCAACAACAATGGGAGTAAACAAGTGAAAAAGTGGCTTGTTGCATTCGCTTCTCTATTGATTTTGGCTGGTTGTGAACAGCCTGCTGATCAAATTCATCTAAGCGGTCCTACAATGGGGACTTCTTACAACATTAAATACATTGAGCAAGATGGCATTCCGACGCCGAAGGCTCTGCAAACGGAAATCGATCGCCTGCTTGAAGAAGTCAACGATCAAATGTCGACTTACCGTGAAGACTCAGAGCTGAGTCGTTTTAACCAGCATCAAACAAGTGAGCCTTTC
Organism: Vibrio sp. VP6; assembly: GCF_028823755.1. Taxonomy (NCBI): domain Bacteria; kingdom Pseudomonadati; phylum Pseudomonadota; class Gammaproteobacteria; order Vibrionales; family Vibrionaceae; genus Vibrio; species Vibrio sp. VP6. The sequence continues at coordinate 64,508 of NZ_JAPEID010000001.1, read as the reverse complement.
GAAGTGTCAGCGCAAACGGCAACCGTAGTAAAAGAAGCGGTTCGTCTCAATGGCCTAACTTTAGGTGCGCTTGATGTAACGGTTGGTCCTCTGGTTAACCTTTGGGGCTTTGGCCCAGAAGCTCGCCCTGACGTAGTGCCTTCTGATGAAGAGTTAGCGGCTCGTAAGGCAAACACTGGGATTCACCACCTGACCGTTGATGGTAACAAACTGTCAAAGGACATTCCTAATTTGTATGTTGACCTGTCAACGATTGCAAAAGGTTGGGGGGTTGATGTGGTTGCTGATTACCTACAATCGGTTGGGATCAAAAACTACATGGTCGAAGTTGGTGGCGAAATGCGTTTGAAAGGTATTAACCGAGAAGGTGTGCCATGGCGAATCGCGATTGAGAAACCAACGGTTGATGAGCGATCTATTCAAGAGATCATCGAACCAGGTGACATGGCAATTGCAACAAGTGGTGACTACCGTAATTACTTTGAGAGCAATGGTGTGCGATACTCTCACATTATCAATCCGCAAACAGGCAAACCAATCCATCATAAAGTGGTGTCTGTGACAGTATTGGATAAATCGTCGATGACTGCTGACGGTCTAGCAACGGGTCTTATGGTGCTAGGCGAAGAAAAAGGCATGGAAATCGCGAACGAAAATAACATTCCTGTTTTCATGATTGTGAAAACGGAAGATGGTTTTAAAGAGCTGGCTTCGGAAGCATACAAGCCATTCATGAACAAATAACATCAGAAGTGAGCATGTTCTTATGAGTACATTTCTAATTACATTTGCAGTGTTTGTTGCGGTGATCGCAGCGATGGCAGTTGGCTACATCTTCCAGAAGAAAGTAGTGAAAGGCAGCTGTGGTGGTCTTGGCGCAGTCGGCATAGAGAAAGTATGTAACTGCCCAGAGCCATGTGACGCGCGCAAGAAGCGTGAAGCTCGCGAAGCTGCTCGTGCTGAAAAGCTAGCTGCGTGGGAAAAAGACCGTATAGCGTAACGCGCAAGCATAGAGTGCTTATCATTTTTCTATAACCCAGCTTCGGCTGGGTTATTTTTTGCGTGTATCAAAGCGCCGTGCTTTCTACATAGAGAGTGAAATATTAGTACTTTCACGGGCGCATAATTGGGTGAGGTATATACTCAAATAAAGGTTCATTCGAGTCGGAGGACACAATGGAATTACATCAACATGGCATGGCTGATCTTTTCAATCAGCTCGGGTTAGGGAGCTCTTCCAAAGAAATTAAAGATTTCGTCAATACGCATCGACATAAACGTGAATCAGCACCTTTACACGAAGCGAGTTTCTGGACACATTCTCAGGCCGCATTTTTAAAACAAGCTATTGAAGAAGATGCTGATTGGGCTGAGCTTGTGGATCAGCTCGATGTAATGTTGCGTGATTGAACCGCGATAAAAAAAGATAATTCAACCCTTTAGAAACTTGGCAATATGTTCTTTGAGCGGTGGTTTTAATCTTTCATTTTCTTGCTTCGTTAATTGAATTATACTGTATTTTTAACCAGTATTTTGTCGGGTATGTCAGAGCGAATCAGAAAGATTATTCATGTCGATATGGATTGTTTTTATGCTGCCGTCGAGATGCGAGATAACCCAAATTATCGAGATATAGCGCTTGCGGTTGGCGGGCATGAAAAACAGCGCGGTGTCATTAGCACGTGTAACTATGAAGCACGCAAGTTTGGCGTACGTAGTGCCATGCCTACCGCTCGTGCGTTACAGCTTTGCCCGCATTTGCTCGTTGTTCCCGGTCGAATGCATGTCTACAAACAAGTCTCACTGAAAATTCGAGCTATCTTCGAACGTTATACTTCCTTAATTGAACCTCTTTCTCTTGATGAGGCCTACCTAGATGTTACCGATGCGACAGCGTGCAGGGGCTCAGCAACCCTAATTGCGGAGTCTATCCGTAATGATATTCGAAACGAGTTGGGCCTGACGGCATCAGCTGGAATCGCGCCGATTAAGTTTCTCGCTAAAGTTGCTTCGGATATGAACAAACCCAATGGACAGTTTGTTATTCCTCCTGAGAAAGTTCAAGAAGTGGTCGATAAGCTACCACTAGAAAAAATCCCTGGAGTTGGTAAGGTCAGTCTAGAAAAGTTACATCAAGCGGGCTTTTATCTGTGTGAAGACATTAAAAATAGCGACTATCGAGAACTGTTACGCCAATTCGGTCGCCAAGGCGCATCATTGTGGAAACGTAGTCACGGTATCGATGATCGAGAAGTTGTAGTCGAGCGTGAGAGAAAGTCGGTTGGTGTTGAGCGAACGTTTAGCCAAAACATCTCTACTTATGATGAGTGCTGGCAAGTGATCGAAGAGAAACTTTATCCTGAACTGGAAAAGCGACTGGAGCGTGCCAGTCCAGATAAATCGATCATTAAGCAAGGCATTAAGGTAAAGTTCGCGGACTTCCAGCTCACTACCATTGAACACATTCATCCTCAGTTAGAACTTGAGGACTTTAAGTTGTTGCTAAAAGACATTCTAAAGCGTCAAAATGGTCGTGAAATTCGCCTCTTAGGCTTGAGCGTTATGCTCAAGCCAGAAGAGCAAGCTCGCCAACTCAGCTTCTTTTAATCTATTCCCGCACACTTTCAACTAATTGTAGTACCTGTTCGAAGGACACATTAGCCAATGCACCATACCCAGATAGCTTTGAGGCTTTAAGTTGGCTGATCAACGGCGTGCTGATGCCACATAAGAATCGGGCTATGGCTTCGTTACTGATTGCAGAAGGGGAAAGTTGGACAAACTCTGCAATCCAAGCGGAGGCGACTGCTGGTTCAGGTTGATCGTAAATCCGAGGTGGGAACACCGCTCTCTGTCCTCGACACACAGAACAATGACCGCAGTGAGCAGGGGCATTGTGGTCGGCAAAGTAACTGGCTAATTGATGACTTAAACAATCTGACGATTGGAACAACCCCAACATGGCGTGAATTCGGTCGATGTCTTTGCGCTCTTTAGATTGGAACAGCTCGTACAGATGTTGCGTGATGTCTTCGATATTCTGTGTATCGGGCAAGACGGAATACACATCGGTTAGCTGCTTGCTTTCCAGTTCAACCCAACCATTCTGATGAAAGTAATCCAGTGCAGCGACAACGCGGCTACGTTCCGAATGATAGTGCATCCAAAGAGCATCGAGATCGACTTGGCACCATACTTTCGCTTTGGTCGAACAAGTGAAAATGGCTTCTACAAACTCGCGTCGTTCTCCTTGGAATTGGTTAACGATGAATTGCTGATCTTGTAGGAATTTGAATCGATATTCGGCAAAGTAGCTAAACTTAGCTTCGATCACTTTCGCAAGCTCTAAATACACCAACAGTGTCTTGAGTGGTAACTGGCGGATATTGCTCTCGCGAGACAAACGTAGTGGCACGACTTCCCACTGAGGTTGGTGCTCTTTGATTTGACCCAATACATAACTAATCGAAGAGCGCTCAGGCGTGTCGCCAAACACAAAGTTTTCTAATACAGTTAGCCCAGAAGTATTGCCAAGCAGAATGCATTCAGAGCGTTGTCCGTCGCGTCCTGCTCGACCTATTTCTTGTGCATAGTTTTCAATGGATTTAGGTAGATCAAAGTGAATTACTCGGCGAATGTCTGATTTGTCGACACCCATCCCAAAGGCAATCGTGGCCACAATGCAGTCAATTTGGCTCGCCATAAATTGCTGTTGTATTTGCTCACGAACTTCACTTTTCATTCCTGCATGATACGCATGAGCGTTAACGCCAATGTGGATCAATGACTTAGCCACTTGCTCTGCAGTTTGCTGTTGCGTTACGTAAACGATGGTTGGCAGTTTAGGGGCTGCGGCGACAATCGTGTTGAGTTGCGTTTGCTTTTCGGACTCTTCGCAAGGGATGACTGAAATATCGAGGTTCGAACGGTAAAAGCCAGTTACAGTAATGTGGTCACTCGCAATATCGAATTTATTTTTCATGTCCTCAATAACGGCGGGCGTTGCTGTGGCGGTCAGCAATAAGGTTTGAGGAATATTCAGTTCTCGCTGATATTGCGGCAACTTGAGGTAATCCGGACGGAAGTTATGTCCCCACTCAGAGATACAGTGCGCTTCATCGACTACCATCAAAGAGATTGGCACTTGACGAATGAACTCGCGAAAGCGCTCGTTTTTGAGGCGTTCGACAGAAATCATCAGAATTTTGATTTCCCCGTTTTTGACTCCAACCATTACGCGTTGCGCTTCTTCTCTGCTTTGGCTGCTATCAATAGAAGCGGCAGCGATCCCTTTGCTTTGCAAAAAGCTCAGCTGATCTTTCATTAGCGCCAGTAATGGCGAGATCACTAAAGTGAGGTTTGGCAGCATGGTGGCGGGGAGTTGATAACAAAGAGATTTGCCCGAGCCCGTTGGGAATATTGCTGCTGCAGAGTAACCATTCATGACCGATTCAATAACTGGTTGTTGGCCTTGGCGTAATGAGTCAAAACCAAACACGGATTGAAGCGTTTGTAGTAACTGGGTACTTTGCATGTTAGGGAAACCTTTCTTCGGTGATAGACTAGAGTACATTAACATATCCTGCCTACTGAGCGCGCCTTCAAAAAGTATGAACAAAGCTGAGTTAATCCAAATCATCATTCATCAATTGGAAGAAAAACTTCGAATTGCACACGCTTCCACCCAAAGAGCCATCGATGCCGCAACGGACGAAGAAACAGTGCCCGAGCATAAGTACGACACGCTTGCATTAGAGGCTTCCTATCTTGCTCATGGCCAAGCAATGCGAGTACAAGAGAGTGAGGACGAATTGCGTCAGTATCGTTCAATGGTTATTCGCGACTTTACGGATGCGCCAATAGGTGTAGGCGCGTATGTGGTTCTCGTCGATGAGAATAATATCGAAAAACGCTTTTTCATCGGTCCGTGCTCTGGTGGACTAACGGTGGCTTGGCAAGATCAGGAAGTCTTTGTCTTAACAGCGAAATCACCATTGGGACGAGCGTTACTTGGCAAAGAGGAAGGCGAAGAGTTTGAGATGAAAATTGGCGATAAAACAACTTGTTACGAAGTCGTGACGGTGTTCTGACATCAAATGTATAACTGAGTGTTATGTTTAACAGAAGTTATTTTGAAGATAAGAGAATGACATGAAGAAACTTTTTACACTTTCATTGCTGATGGTTAGTGCAACAGGCTATGCAGCGCAATGTCGTGTGGACATCCATAATGAAGTTCGTATGGATGGACAGAGTTTGGAAATTCGCCAGACATCTGGTGATAAAGCCGTCGTGGACGAAGACAACAACTTGTTCATCAAAGGTGAGTTGATTGAACTCGATGCAGAGCAGAAAGCCGCGATTGAAGCATATCGCGAAAAAATGAATGCCTATATCCCTCAAGCTAAGCAGCTAGCGAGTGATGGTTTGGAACTTGCCAATGACATCATTGATGATGTGGCAGCGAGTTTGGATGCGCCGGGCGCGTTTGATAACGTAAAAGTTGCAGTTAAAGACTTCTTTGCTGATGTGCAATCTCGTTATTACAAAGATGGTGATTTTATTTTGCCTGCAGACAGCTTTGAATCGATGACGCAGGGCTGGACGAAAGATTTTGAAAAAGCGCAGGAGATTTTTAATAAAGAGTTTCTGGCTAGCGCGTTCGATGCTTTATCGAAAAAAATGAAAGAAGAGGGTGGTTTAAACCTAACAGCACTCTCTGAAAGCATGGCAGAATTAAGTGCGAAAGTTGAGCAGCGTCTGGCTGAACATTCGAAAGAGGTGGAGCAACAAGCGGAAGACTTATGTGAATCTCTGGACAATATGGCAGGGCAAGAAGACGATTTGTTGAAGAAAATTCCTGAGTTGAAAGACTATCGAGTCTTTACCATTTGATGAATCGCTTCGCGTAGAAACAACATCTAAAAATACAAAGCAAGAGAGCGCCGTTTGGCACTCTCTTTTCGTTTTAGTGGTTCCATCTTTTGGTCGAGTTGCGAGGGTTTGACCAAACGCACCTAACCGGCTTAAAGGCGCTTATTGCGCGTTCATCTGAGTTAACTTATCACCAACAGGTTTTGAGAAGTTAAAGCCATCATGCTGATCCCAGTTGATAGACCAGGTCATTACGCCAGCATAATTCGGGTAGTTGAACGCTGGTTTAACGGTGCCACAGGATGTGCCTTTTGTTAAACAGTCTAGCGCACTAAGAATATTTTGTGTCGGAGCCTGACCTGAGTTTGCCGAGCTTGGGCCTGAAGGTAAACCGATCGCGACTTGATCATCACGCAATGGCGCAAACTGAGTGCCGTCGGCTAGTTCAAAACCTTCGATAAGCATCTTAGATTGAGCGACCATCATATCAACAGAGCCTTCTGGTGCAGAGCCAGGTAGGTACGGGTTTGGCAGACCGCCGTTGTTGTATAGCTGAACATGAAGCAAGTCGAGCGTGCTGCGAGTATCGTTGATCACGGGAATGTACGCTCCCCAAATTCCGCTGTAAGCGACGTAACCGCCTTGAACATAAGGGTGTTCAGGAGCCATGGTTAGGTACATATCGCCACCCATGTTTTGCTCAATTTGCAGCAAAGCACGACCAAGACGAGCTTGAATTTGTGAACCGTGTACTAGGTTAGATCCACTCTCTAAATCCACATCGAGACCATCAAAGCCCCATTCAGCGATAAGGCCAGTTAGACTAGAAACAAAGTTCGCTTCGTCTTGGTCAGTGTTTAGAGTGATAGTGCCTTCAGCACCTCCAAGAGATAGAACGAACTTCTTACCTTTCGCCTGCAATGCTGCCATATCTTGTTTGAATTGCGTTGGGTCGAGTGCAGGACAATCACTGTAAATATCGCCAGAATACAGGTTGAAGTGCACTGTGCCATCGCTGTTTCGGTCGTTTTCAGCAAAGGCAATATCAATCACATCCCAAGCATCAGCCATGTCTGCCAGTCTGATTGGGCAACCCGCACCGTTCACGAAGTTGTGCCAGTAACCAATCAGTTTATGACGTTTTTCTGTCTGCTCTACAACTGTCACCGCTGCTGCGTCAGATAATGCGGTGCTTCCGGCAAGATCGACGGCTTGAGCGCTTACGGTAAACTGTCCGATTGCGGCTGGTGTCCAGTTCGCAGAGTAAGGTGCTGTCGTATCTGTGGCGACAACGGCGCCGTTGACCATAAAGTCAACTTGCTTAATGCCTGAAGTTAAAGACGTTGCATCGGCGCTTAATGCGAGATTTTTGCCTAAGCCAACCGTTTGACCTGCGCTAGGCGAAGTAAGAGAGATGACTAAATCTTTATCACTGACATTTACGTTCACAACAGATTCTGACGTATTGTTGTCGTTATCGGTTGCAACGGCTTTAAGCTGGTTAGCGCCAATAAGTGTGGCGTTCCAAGTTACGGAATATGGCGCTTGAGTAACGACACCTAAGCGATCGTTATTCGCGAAAAACTCCACTTGCGTAACCGTGCCATCTGAGTCGCTTGCGTTGGCTGTGATTTCGTTGTTGCTGCCTGCGAGCACGACTTGTCCATCCGTTGGGGCGGTAATGGTAACTTGAGGTGGTGTTGAGCACGCTCCTAGGCCAGTCCAAGCATCTTTCCAGTACAGGCCTTCACCTGGCTCATAGGCCCATGTTGCATCGGACGAACACCAACCCGCAACGTCACAACGATATTTTTGGTTAAGATTAGAAACCAGAGCACCTACTTCATAACGCGTGCCTGCTACGTAAGGGACAGCATCAGCACACCCACCATTGCCTGGTTCTGAGTTCGCGACGACCAGCGCCACTTCTTGACTCGTGGTAGAGAGATTAGAGTCATCTGTTGCTTGAGCTTTAAATGAGTGCGTACCAACACTCGCTGTCCATTGGTATTCGTAAGGTGCACTGGTATCAATGGCGACGGATTGGTTGTTAACGAAGAATTCAACTTGAGTAACTACGCCATCAAAGTCATCAGCTTGAGCAGTAACGGTTAGGTTATCCCCCACACTCAGTGTTTCCGTACCTGTTGGGCTAGTGAGAGTAATGCTAGGTGGCGGCAGCTCTACTTGAGGCTGAACGACGATAGCAACCGTTGTGGAGGTTACTGCGCCTTCATTGTCTGTCGCAATCGCGGTGAGTTGAGAAACGCCTTGGGCTGCGGTCCAAGATGCCTCAAATGGCGCTTGGGTGACGATAGCAACGGTTTGGTCACCCGCTAAAAACTCCACTTGTGTGACCTGTCCGTCCTCGTCGGTCGCATTCGCTAACAGAGTAATGGCGCTGCCTTCAGGAATTTGCGCGTTGTTCGTTGGAGAAGAGAAGGACACTGTTGGCGACAGATTACTGTTTCCGCCATCGCATTGACCTAATGCCTTCCACGCTTCCCATGAGCCTGAGTTGGTGACGGGGTCGTTACCTTGTGTCCAATAAGCGGCCTCATAGGCGGCACCTTGAGTTTTCACTTGAGTGCCTGAGGTGTAGGTCGCAGTGCTATCCCAATCAGGCAGGCTTTGACAGTTGTAGGCTTGAGCTTGATAGCTAACACTGAGTGCAGCGACCACCGCTCCGTGAAGTAGAGTGACCTTCATTTTCCTCTCCTTGAGTCATGGATATAAATGAGAACAGAGTAATAACTAGCTGATAAATAGACATAAGGGGGAAAAAGCGAAGCACAATATTCTGCTTTTCGACACAACATCACGAGGAACTATTCGCCTCTTACAGTCGAGCTCATTATTTTTCGGCTCACTTCACGATGAATGAATCAGTGGTTTTTGCGTGGTGATACAGTCGATTTGATGGCAAATAACGGTTTGATAACGGCATGATGAATATGAGATGTATGTAAAAATTTACAAACTGAATGTCTATCATTTGTATCGTTTGTCGAGTATTTGACCTGCTTGCTCTTGTTGATTAGTTAATATTGCTATAGTGTACTAGTTAGCTAGTTCATTGATATTTTGTGTGAGTGGTATGACACAACAAACTTCTTCTCAGCCTCGCGAGCATTTTGGCTCTCGTCTCGGATTCATCTTAGCCGCCGCCGGCGCTGCGGTTGGTCTGGGTAATATTTGGGGCTTCCCAACACAAGCAGCAAGTAATGGTGGTGGAGCCTTCTTGCTGGTTTACTTAGTGATGATTCTTATCGTTGCTTTTCCTATGCTGGTGGTTGAAATGGCGATTGGTCGTCATGGTCAAGCCAACCCAGTAGATAGCATGCGTGCATTAACCAACCACCCGACAGGCAAAAAGCTTGGCGGTATTGTGGGCTGGATTGGTTTGAGTGTACCAAGTGCAGTCTTAGCGTTTTATTCCATTGTTGGCGGTTGGTTGATCTGCTTTTTGCTAGGTGCGGTTACCGACATCATGGGAATGGAAGCGGCAACTCAATGGTTAAAAGGTTTTAGTGTAGAGCGCAACTTGTTCGGTACGATTACATTTTATGTACTTACCATTTTGATCGTGCAAGGTGGCGTTAAACAAGGCATCGAGAAATGGTCAACACGTCTAATGCCTGCGTTGTTCGTGTTATTCGGTTTGCTGTTTGTTTACATCATGACGCAAAACGGCGCGATGGAAGGTCTGAAGCATTACTTGGTGCCTGATTTCGAGAAAGTATGGGACCGTAAACTAATTCTTGCTGCAATGGGGCAGGGCTTCTTCTCACTGACGATTGGTGGTTGTTCAATGCTGATCTACGGCTCTTACTTGAGCAAGAAAGAGAACCTTCCAAAGATGGCAATGAATGTGACCTTGGTCGATACGGCTGTTGCCTTTATTGCAGGGCTAGTGGTGATGCCAGCGATGTTTGTTGCGATGCAAAAAGGTGTCCAAATCTACGCTGAAGATGGTTCTCTATTGAGCTCAGACACCTTGGTATTTACCGTATTGCCACTGATGTTTGATAGCTTAGGTTTACTTGGCCAACTGTTCTCAATCGTGTTTTTCTTATTGCTGACGATTGCGGCGCTGACGTCTTCCATCTCAATGTTAGAGTGTCCGGTGGCGTTAGTGAGTGAACGTTTCAATACTAAGCGCAGTGCGACTAGCTGGGTGCTAGGTGGTCTTATTGCTCTGTTCAGCGTAGTGATTGTGTACAACTTTGGCGCGTTGTTTGGCATGGTTGCGACGGTTGCAACTCAGTATTTACAGCCGACTGCGGCACTACTGTTCTGCTTGTTTGGTGGTTGGGTATGGAATCGTAACTCTAAAATTAAAGAGCTTGAGCAGGGTTGTCCTGAATTCACACAAGGCTGGTTTGGTAAACTGTGGCCTGCGTATGTGAAGTTTGTGTGCCCTGTATTAGTTGCGACGGTGATCTGGGCTTCATTCGGTTAACAAGCAAAGATACAGCATAAACGAAAAGGGCTTGATGTATACATCAAGCCCTTTTTCATGAATTTCGTTGGGGGTTGCCGTCGTGATTAACGGAACTGACCTGCTTCGGGTAAGAAATCAAACCCTGCCGTAGCCAATTTTGCTTCAAGCGCCGCGCGGTCTATATCAAAAAAAGCAACCAGCTTATCCAGATCACCGCCGAAGTCGTCACGTAGCTTCATGTTGACGATGCTCATCAGCATGACTGGGTCCATCGATTCAAAGTTCGCTAAGTTCATTACTTGTCCTCAAAATCTGAAATCAGTAGGTTTGCAGCCGCAAACGCCGCTTTCTCACGTACTTCTTTTGGCAAAGATTCATCCGCCGCAACATCGTTTAGCGCTTTTACTGCACAAGAAATTGCTTGAGGGATGTAGGCTTGATCGCCGCTACCAATTTGAGCATAAAGCTCACGAACTAATTCACAACAGCCGTATACTTGCATGTTTTCTTTCCACTAAATGATAACTTATCTCAATATACACATAGCGGATTTGAAACTCAAAGCTGAGAGTTGTTTTGGCTCAAGTTGAGGTGCATCTTGGACAAGCTTTAATCACTGCATCTGCGCTTCTAATTGATACGTCACTTCCGGAGAAAGCTGAAGCTGCTTAGCCAGTTCTTGTAAGTAAGCTTTTTCCATGAAGTTTTGTTCATCGGCAACAATGAGTGACGCTAAATAGATCTCAGAAGCTTGCTGTGGTGTCGACGCTTGGCTCGCAATTTCTACTGGATCAAGTGGCTTATGCAACTCTTGCTGAACCAACTGACGAACGTGTTCATCTGCCCCCATTTCTGTAAGGGCTTGTTCAATTCGGGCCATTTCCACATCATCGACATGACCATCGGCTTTGGCTGCACCAATCATGGCTTTTAAAATTAATACGCTGTGTTTGCTATCTTGTGGATCGAAGGGTTCATGGACGCCTTGATCACTCTGCTTAGCTTGCCAATCGTTATACACTTTGTAGGCAAGTGCACCGAGTGCTGCCGCTCCACCGACTTTTAGCGCGCCAGAACCCATTTTCTTCGCCATCTTTTTGCTTTTCTTTGAGCCCATAAGCATGCCAATCAATCCGCCACCGATGGCTCCTGCGCCGAGAGTTTTGAACTGGCTAGAGCTGGATGATGATTTGATGTTTTGAGTTTGCTTACCTAGGGCGTCAGCACCTTGTTTGAGTAAATCAGAGTTGAGCGCTTGGTTTAGAAGACTTTTTAAATCCATAACTGACCTCCTGTAAATGTTGAGATCAGTGTACAAACAACAAGCTGAACCAAAGATTAACGAAATGAATAGTAAAGAAATTAGGGTCAGTGTCATTTCTGAGGACAATAGAAAAGGGTTGACCGAAGCCAACCCTTTTATTTAATCGAAACCTTTTAGGCGTTTATTTAAGTTGAGATTTAACGTGCTCAACAATATCCGCCATCGCTACTGGAGTTTTCTCGCCAGTACGACGGTTTTTGTATTCGAAGTTACCTTCATCCATGCTGCGATCGCCAATCACGATAGTGTGAGGGATACCGATCAACTCGATGTCAGAGAACATTACACCTGGACGTTCTTTACGGTCATCAAATAGAACTTCGATGCCCATAGCAGTTAGTTCCGCGTATAGCTTCTCTGCTGCTTCTTTTACGCGCTCAGATTTGTGCATGTTCATTGGCACGATTGCTACTTGGAAAGGTGCAATTGCGTCTGGCCAAATGATGCCGTATTTGTCGTGGTTCTGTTCAATCGCAGAAGCAACAACACGCGATACACCGATGCCGTAACAACCCATCTCTAAGATTACGTTTTTACCGTCAGGGCCAAGAACACTACAGTTCATTGCTTCTGAGTAAACGTTACCAAGTTGGAAGATATGACCAACTTCGATACCACGTTTCAGCATTAGCGTACCTTTACCACATGGGCTTGGATCGCCTTCTACTACGTTACGCAGATCTTCTACTTGACCCAGTTCAACGTCACGACCCCAGTTAATACCGAAGTAGTGTTTACCGTCGATGTTTGCGCCGGCGCCAAAGTCGCTCATGACTGCTACGCTGCGGTCAACGATGAATGGCAGTTCAAGGCCGACAGGGCCAAGAGAACCAGGGCCAGCACCGATCAGTTCACGAATTTCTTCTTCTGATGCCATCTCTAGTGGAGAAGCCACTTGAGGTAGGTTTTCTGCTTTCACTTCGTTTAGCTCGTGGTCACCACGAACGATCAACGCAATGATTGGTGCATCGATTTCGTCAGACGCCTTAACAAATAGCGTTTTAACCGTCTTCTCGATAGGTAGACCGTGTTGCTCAACCAATTCCGCGATTGTTTTCGCGTTTGGAGTATCAACTAGTGTCATTTCTTGAGTTGGTTCTGCGCGTTCTACCGCAGGCGCTAACGCTTCTGCTTTTTCGATGTTCGCTGCGTAATCAGACTCAGTAGAGAATGCAATTAGGTCTTCGCCGCTGTCTGCAAGTACGTGGAACTCTTGAGAGCCACTACCACCGATAGCGCCTGAGTCCGCAAGTACTGGACGGTACTCAAGGCCCATACGGTCAAATGCTTTACAGTAAGCATCGTGCATTGCTTGGTAAGATTTCTCTAGACCTGCTTTGTCGATGTCGAAGCTGTATGCATCCATCATGCAGAACTCGCGTGCACGCATTACGCCGAAACGTGGACGACGTTCGTCACGGAATTTAGTTTGGATTTGGTACAGGTTTAGCGGAAGCTGTTTGTAAGAGCTCACTTCATTACGCACAAGGCTAGTGATCACTTCTTCAGCTGTTGGGCTAAGTACAAACGGACGAACATGACGGTCAGTAAAGCGAAGTAGCTCAGGACCCATCTTCTCGCTGCGGCCTGTCTCTTCCCAAAGTTCAAACGGCTGAACAACGGGCATCAAAGTTTCGACTGCACCTGCATTGTCGATTTCTTGACGAACGATGTTTTCGACTTTACGCAGCACACGTAGACCAGTAGGCAGCCAGGTGTAAAGACCTGAAGCCAGCTTACGGATCATACCTGCACGTAGCATGAGCTGGTGGCTCACTACTTCTGCGTCGTTTGGAGTCTCCTTCAGAGTAGAAAGAAGATAATTACTGGTACGCATTAAATTTATCCGTTTATTAAAGTTAGTTACTCAAGCCAGAATGGACAGGAGTATGAAGGTCCCAAGAAGGGAAAATTGTTAGCCGTCTATAATATCAGCCAATTGGCTTTGTCAAAAGCTTTCAATCGCCGTAACCGTTATTAAGTTGCTATTCACGCTGAACTTAACGTTCAGATCGAACAAATTTACCGCATATTCCTTGGTATCCGGTTTGTTCTTCTTGTATGCAGGACGTGGATCCTGCGCCAGAACTTGTTCGATCACCGATTGTACATATTGAGTATCGGATCGCTTTGCTAGCATCGCCAATGCTTGAGACGAAAAGGTGACGTTCGATTTTTCAGGCTCTTCACCAGCGTAGCCGCCAATCGCTTCAGGAATGGCATCTGAGTAAGGAATATAAGGTTTGATGTCGACAATCGGTGTGCCATCGACCAAATCAACACTGCCAAGATCAATATATATTTGATCACCTTTCTTTGTGATGCCTTTCACTTCGACTGCCGACATTCCAATGCCATTTGGTCGAAAAGTAGAGCGCGAAGCAAACACGCCAATACGCTCATTGCCACCCAAACGAGGAGGCCGTACGGTTGGTTTCCATCCTGCCTCCAAATTTTGGTCAAACAGAAACAATAACCAGACGTGAGAGAACTGTTCTAATCCGCGCACCGCTTCTGGGCTATTTGCCTCGCCTAACAGTTTTACTCGCGCTTTAGCGGCTGGAACTAGGCGCGGTTGGCGAGGGACGGCAAACTTCTCTTTGTAAGGGGTTTCAATGATGCCAATCGGCTCAATCGAATACATAGCAAATTTCTTCAAGATTCATTTAAGTGAAAAAGTATCACAAATTTCTCTTGCATTTCTTATTGGGAATGATTATTAATTAAAATGTTATAACATAACAATTTAATTTGAAGGAAATTGAAATGAAACCAGGAATCCATCCTGACTATCGTCCAGTGGTGTTTCATGACACAAGTGTGGATGAATACTTTGTTGTCGGCTCAACATTGAAAACCGATCGCACCATTGAGTGGAAAGACGGAAAAACATACCCGTACTTCACATTGGATGTGTCGTCGTCTTCTCATCCGTTTTACACAGGTAAGCAACGCGTGGTTCAAGCGGAAGGGCGTATTGCTAACTTCAACCGTCGTTTTGGTCAATTTACTAGTGAGAAGGAATAAGTCATGAAAGTTGTGAAATCACTTAAAAGCGCGAAGAGCCGTCATCCTGACTGTCAGATAGTGAAAAGAAGAGGGCGCTTGTACGTTATTTGTAAGACAAATCCGAGGTTCAAAGCTGTACAAAAATAACAGTAGAAACGAACAGCAAAGGGGTGTGTAGCGAAATTGAAGGTATTTTCGTCCATGACAACGGATGATTGCCTCAGCAGCTATGAATCTACACGCCCACCTAATACTCGCCAAGTGCCAACGTTTATTCGCTCGTGCTTGGCATGGTTTTTACTGGCACGACTTCATCGTTATTCAAGTCAAAATTGAACGTTTGCCAGACTGCTCGGCTCTTTGAGCTTACACCACACACTATCTTTGCATTCGACTTTATATAGGGATTAGGCATTCCTGCATATCTAATGGTTATATCTTTGTTTAATTTATAATGTTGGTTAATTTGTTTTATATGGATGAAATATCTACATTTATGCAAATAACTGGTTATAAATTTGCCATTGATTTACAATTTGTAACGTTTTTGGCTTTTAATTGACTCTTTACTCAAGTACCCTTCGCTCGCTTTGTGACATTTTTTTCACAATTGCACAGGAATAAAAACAAGGAGGGAACAGATGAGTTCATCTGCTTCAATTAAACAAAACTCACCTAAGAAGCCGTTGTTTACGCGCTTTTTGGATACTGTCGAATATTTGGGGAACCTGTTGCCCCACCCGATCACACTATTTGCCATTTTCTGTTTAGCCATTTTGGTGATGTCGGGTATAGCTGGTTACTTCGAAGTATCGGTTGTCGATCCTCGTCCTGAGGGAGCAAAAGGTCGTGCTGCAGACGGCATGATTCAAGTGGTCAGCTTACTTAACGCTGACGGTCTAGAGCTTATTGTTACCAATCTAGTGAAAAACTTTGTTGGTTTCGCACCGTTAGGTACGGTATTGGTTGCGATGCTTGGTGTTGCAATTGCGGAATACTCGGGCCTACTTTCAGCAGCAATGCGTGGCCTAGTAATGGGCGCGTCACAACGTATGGTGACGGTTACGGTTGTTTTTGCTGGTATCATTTCAAACACCGCTTCTGAGCTTGGCTACGTGGTTCTTATCCCACTAGCTGCAATGCTTTTCCATTCCCTTGGTCGTCATCCTCTTGCTGGTCTTGCGGCAGCATTTGCTGGTGTATCGGGCGGTTACTCAGCAAACCTTCTAATTGGTACAGTTGACCCACTGCTTTCAGGTATTACTGAGACAGCAGCTCAAATGATTGACCCGACTTACACTGTTGGACCAGAAGTAAACTGGTACTTCATGTTTGTGTCGACGTTCTTCATCGCGGGTATGGGGGCATTCGTTACAGAGAAAATCGTTGAGCCGAAACTTGGCAAGTACAACGAGGAAGAAGCGGCTGAAGATTTGTCTAACGACAAAATGGGCAACCTAACTGACCTTGAGAAGAAAGGTCTGAAAGTTGCTGGTCTTGCTGTGTTGGTTGTGTCTGCTTTGTTGGCTTGGACGATTGTTCCAGAAGACGGCATCCTACGTTCAGACGCTGGCACTGTTGCAGGATCCCCATTCCTGAAAAGTATCGTCGCTTTCATATTCGTATTCTTTGCTATCCCTGGCTTTGTATACGGTAAAGTCGTTGGCACGATGAAAACCGACCGTGATGTTATCGATGCGATGTCTAAATCAATGTCTTCGATGGGCATGTACATCGTGTTGGTGTTCTTCGCTGCGCAGTTTGTTGCTTTCTTTAAGTGGACGAACTTTGGCCAAGTATTTGCCGTTGCAGGTGCTGACTTCCTGCAAAGCATCGGTCTGACTGGCCCTATGTTGTTCTTCGCATTCATTCTGATGTGTGGCTTCATTAACCTGATGATCGGTTCTGCATCGGCGCAGTGGGCCGTGACAGCTCCTATCTTCGTGCCAATGCTAATGCTAGTGGGTTATGCCCCAGAAACCATTCAAGCGGCTTACCGTATCGGTGATTCAACCACGAACATCATCACACCGATGATGAGCTACTTTGGTTTGATTTTGGCGGTAGCGACTCGCTACATGAAGAATCTAGGTATCGGTACGCTGATCGCGACCATGCTGCCTTACTCAATCTGCTTTATCGTAGGTTGGAGTCTGCTGTTCTACCTATGGGTATTCGTATTTGGTCTACCAGTCGGCCCGGGCGCTGCAACGTATTACACACCGTAATACTTAGGGCACCTCACACAGCTCCAAAAAAAGCCTGCGATATTCGCAGGCTTTTTTGCATGTTTGAAGTACGAACTCTGCTGAGTCTTATTTCAGAGATGGATCATTTCAATGTTTGAATGAAAGCCCTTTATCGCTTCGCGAGGATTCTATCCAGATGGTTTGCAAACTCTCGGCGTTCGGTTTGCGAAAGTGCCGCAGGCCCGCCAGTTTGAATACCGCTTGAGCGCATGGTTTCCATAAAGTCACGAATATTAAGACGCGCTTTGATGGTGTCTTTGGTGTAAAGCTCGCCACGAGAGCTCAACGCTAGAGCGCCTTTAGTGATGACTTCATCGGCAAGTGGGATATCGGATGTGATGACCAAATCATTTGGCTCTACACGACGAACAATTTCGTTGTCAGCAATATCAAAACCTGCAGGGACTTGAAGTGAGTGAATGTTGGCTCTTTTTGGCACTGGTACAACGTGATTGGCGACAAAGGTACACTCTACGCCGGTTCGTTCTGCGGCACGCACGATGGTCTCACGGATCACTTTAGGACAAGCGTCTGCATCTACCCATAACTTCATTCTTATTTCTCACCCAGTTTTGCTTCTAGCTCTTCAATACGAGCGGTTAATTTTGCGACTGTGTTTTCAAGTGCCGTCAGGCGATCTTCTTCTTTCGATAGTGGCGCAGTGACTTCTACTTTTGGGACGTGATTCGCGCTCTTCCAGCTTTTGATAACAGTAATGAGTGCAGGCATTGGGACTGGTGTCTTCATACGTGCTTTCACTAGTGCAACCGTTGGCTCTTTCCCTTCTCGTTGCAGCTGCTCCATCACAGCTTCCAGCTCTTTCGTGACGTCTTGAGTTAACATTTTCAATCCTTAATAACGATATAGTTGTCATCATACTTTGAGAGGTGGGATTTAGCGAATAGCAATTTCGGTAGTGGGTTGTGAGAGATCTCTTACATAGCGTGTAAGAGAAAACGATTTCGTCATCAGTTTTAAAGAAAAGTCTCCATGTAAGCTTTTGATAAATAATGATTTAACATATTATTAACCGTTGCGAATAAAAAAAATTGTTTTAGGGTAGATTGTGAAAGCTAAGGAAAAGCGTAAATTTAACCTTGTCAGCAGGAAGCAGACACGGAACAGGAAAGCACCAAGGATTTGGTTATCGTCAGGAAGACGATTTGGTTAATCAGGATGATTGATCAAGCATGGAGCGCAGGACATTGTAAGGAAGCAATCATCAATAGGATGTTGATGACTAAGGATAGACAATGGACCCCTCATAGGATTGAGGTTATGGACAGCATCAGGAAGATGCAAGGGACACCGCTCAAGGAACAAGTGATGTGCGCTAACGGGGAATGTTAGCTATCAGGATGATAAGGACACCGCTAGGACGGCGACGTAAGGACTGAGCTGACGGAATCAACCACTATTATGGATGATGCATGGAGCACTATTTAGTAGCCGGACTGCTGCGAGTAAGACCATGACCCCGATACATTCGTGTCGGGGTCTTTCTTATTTTCGATGGTAAAACCGTCAATGTCACAAAATTTATAAAATCCTAATAACACTTAATAAAAAACAATCCAGATCAATATCCTTTCCAATCAGTTGGTTTAACTTTCGGCTTCTCTACAAGGCGTTATCTCCCGCAGTCACTTGGCAGGCTCAGCTTCGCTTAGCTTGTGATATGCGGATTAATTAAGTTTGCTGTAATCAAGGAACAGATGTGGCCATAGTAACCAGAAGAATGCTTCTTCTACCCTACAATGAGTCGTTGCAACTAGAATTCGTTATGCTTAATTGCTGCGCGAAAAACCGTGCCGAAATGAATGGTCCTCATACAGTAGCGTCTGCCAAACAGTTGTTTGAGAAAATACTGGATGACGAAAATATTTATAGTATGGCGGTACTTGAGAGTACGAGCCGTGACTATATGGGGCATGTATTCATTTCCCATCTCGATTCCGAACCCGAATTAGGTTTTATTTTTGATAAGGCGTATTGGGGTAAAGGGTTAGCGACAGAAGCGCTAAAAGCGTTTTTCCCTAAAGCGTGCCGCGAGTTGGAACTACATAAGGTGAAAGCGAATGTAAGCAGCAATCACCAAGCATCAATGGCGGTATTGGAAAAACTGGGATTTGTTAAAACAAGAGAAAGTAAGGACTTATTCGGCCCTTACTTTGAAATGGAATTTACAAGCGATGTGGCGGTAGGTGAAAGCTCTGCGGCCTGAATCCAACCATAGTCAATTGGCCTTGATAGCAGTCATCGCCAAGAGATGAAAATTCAAATTGATACACTGTATGCCAACGCCAGACTCCGTCTGGCGTTTTCAGTTTGTGTGCTCCAAAAGCGATGCTAACGAGCTGAAGATCTAATTGCTCGCATTTTCGTGAGATGGCAACTTTGGCTAACTCAGATTGACGTCGTTGTTGCCAAAATAGAAAACAGAAAAAGCACAGTCCAAGTATTGCCAGTAGATCTCCTATCATCCTTAATCCTTTCTTATCCCTTTGTGGCTTGCTGCAATTTGATGAGTGCAGTGGCTAGCTCTTCCGATGGGCTAGAGTGCAGCAAAGGTAGCAATACCATTCTTAGCTCTGGCAGCATAACTAAATCGGCAAATAATTGATTAAACAGGGTTTGATGGCCTGTTTGTGCGAGTCGTAGCAAAAATTGTTCAGCGATTTTTGCATCAGAAAGAAGATGCCATGCTCGTCCCGCAATACCGATCAGTACTTCTTGGTGACTTAAACGAGGGCTTTGCAAAATCGCTTCTAGTACTGGCAAAGAGATTTCAGTTGGAGCGCCTGCTAACGCTCGAGTTAATGCCGATAGCAAGAACAAATCTGGTTCTGTGCTGTGAATCTCTTGCTGCGCTTTTTCTGCGATACGCTGCGCTAGTCGTTCTTGTAAGTCGACATGCTCAAGAGCACCAAGCAGTGCGTATAGAGGCTCGTTAGGTAAATGATTGAGAGCTTTACGCAGAGTGACCGCATTTTGCTCTTTACCAAGGCGTGCGGCGATATCGGTGATTCCTTGCAGGCCAACCGTCTGCCAATTTTCCCAGCCTAGACCGCCTGTGAAGTAGTGCTGTGTATGTTCGTAATATTGGCTGGTGGGTAGATCCAAATTTGCTCGAACTTGGCTGTGGAATACCGCCATCTTGTCTTCAGAAGGTTTGAACGTGTATGGATTATTGGAGAGTTTTTGTTGTTGCTCTTCAGACATCTCTTCGCTTAGACGAGTGCCCATGGCTTCAACTACGTATTTAATGAAGTTGCCAATATCAGATTGCTTGAGTAAGCCGCGCTCATCCAGTTCAAACTTTAAAAACCAAATCCAAGGTTGTTTTTGTTCATTCCAATAAGCAATCGCTAAATGTGCTTTACGCTGCATTGGGTATGGGTAAGGGCACAGACCTTTTTCAACATCGGCGAACAATTGCGAATCGATCGTTTTGATGCGTCGGCCAAGGTCGAAGATTTGATATTCACAATGACTGTTTTTCAGTAACTGGGTGAGGGTTTGAATGTTTTCCATTAAATACGACGTCCTAACGTTCTTTTGACAAGAAATGGTATCATTCTCGGCTAATTCAAGGTTCGAGATGTAAAAGTTAATGACTACAAGCACAAAACTGGTGGAATTACTGTACCAACTTGAAGCACAACTTCAAAAGCACGAGCTATGGCAACAAACCATGCCGTCGCCAGAAGCGTTGCAAAGTGTGGAGCCTTTCGCGATAGATACGCTTGATCCACATGAATGGTTGCAGTGGATTTTTATTGCTCGAATGCACGCTTTAGTAGAAAGTAGCCAACCTTTGCCAAGAGGTTTCTCTATTGAACCTTATTTTGCAGAAGCGTGGAAGCAAGAGCCGCAGTACGCAGAGCTTTTGAACACGATTCGAACTATCGACGAACTATGTAAGTAACTTCAATGTCAGAACAAGAAACATCACAAACCGTGGCTCCAGTAGAGTTGGAGATTGTTTATCAAGATGAGTATTTTGTTGCGGTGAACAAGCCCGCCGGCATGTTGGTTCATCGCAGTTGGCTAGATAAACACGAAACTCAGTTTGTCATGCAGACTCTGCGAGACCAAATTGGTCAGCATGTCTTTCCGTTGCATCGCTTGGATCGTCCGACTTCTGGCGTTTTGGTGTTTGCGCTCTCCAGTGAAGTGGCTTCTCAAGTGATGCCTATGTTTGCTGAGCACAAAATGGAGAAGACCTATCACGCGATTGTCCGTGGTTGGATTGAGGAAGAGGGCGTTTTAGATTACGCGTTAAAAGTCGAACTAGACAAAATTGCAGATAAGTTCGCCTCCCAAGAGAAAGAAGCTCAAGAGGCAGTAACCGCTTACAAACCACTGGCGAAAGTGGAAGTGCCTTATTCGACGGGCAAGTTCCCAACAACGCGCTACTGTTTGATGGAAATGAAGCCCAAGACTGGTCGCAAGCACCAATTGCGTCGTCACATGGCCCACCTACGTCACCCAATTGTGGGGGACACATCGCACGGTGATGGTAAACACAACAAATTGTTCCGTAACGAATTTGATTCACACCGCTTGCTGTTACATGCTTCGGAGCTGCGTTTTGTGCATCCGTTTACAAATGAAGAGCTGGTGATGAAAGCGAGTATCGACGATACGTGGCAGCAATTGTTTACTCGATTTGAGTGGGACGAAGAGCTCGTTAAGTAAAGAGGCTGTGCTCTAGCGAAGAGAAATAGAAAAGGGTTGGCATGTTTACCAACCCTTTTTGTTGTTTACCGATTCTTAAAGGCTATTTGAGTTTTTCTAGATCCGCTTCGATCTCGGCGATCTTGCTAGAAACGACTTTTTCTAAATGGCGAAGATCAGAAAGAATCTTTTGTTTTACATCCAGTTCAGACACTTTCGCTGGTTTTGTGATCTTGTTGAGTTCGTCGATAACCAAAGTAAGGTTACGGTTGATTTCCGTTACTTCCTTGTATTTATGACTACCGCTATCAACTAAGACATTTTTTACTTGGCGTGGGTATTTGAATTTGACGCTTTTGGCAAAGAACTCGCCTTTTTGCTTATGGAAGTAGATTTTGAGCACGTCTTTATGTGCTTCTTGACGTAGGGAATAACGTTCAATCTGCTTGGGATCATGAATACCCAAACCAGTGAGGTGGGGATACATAGGCTACCTCTGTTACATCTAATTGATATTGATATAACTGTAGCAGCCTATGTATGAGCTAGATAGCTGATATTTAGTCAAATTGCTCAACTTGTGGACAAGATCGCCCTCACTCTGAACCGGATGTTTTGGCAGTTTCGAATTAGGCAGTGACGGCGTCAGATAACTTCTCGATCAGTTTGTCTCTCAGTTCATTTTGTTGTTCTTCGCTGAGTCTACCGCCAGCTTCGCTAGTGAGAATAAATAAGTCCTCTGCACGTTCGCCGATGGTCGTGATCTTTGCGCCGTGAAGGTTGATATTCAAATCGGCAAAAGTACGTCCGACTTTGGCTAGTAGTCCCGGAGTATCGAGTGCTACAAACTCCATCAAGGTGTGTTTCTTCCCTTTTGTTGGTAAGAAATCGACTTTGGTTTTCACATTGAAGTGTTGAAGTTTATTTGGGGTGCGGCGCGTTTTAATCTTCGTCGGACGACCCGCTTCCAGTACGTGAGTGAGGTGTTTAATCACGGCAGCGTGGCGAGATTCGTCAATGGCTTCTCCATGTTGGTCGAGCACCATGAAGGTATCAATCACGTGGCCGTCTTTGCTGGTCATGATTTGTGCGTCATGAACGTTAAAGTTACGACGGTCGAGCTCCGCCACCACGGTAGCAAACAACGCTGGTTGATCTTTGGTGTAAACGAACACTTCTGTTCCACCGCGCGTAGCCTTTTTGCTGATAAGTACCAGCGGCTTGTTTGGATCATCCATACGCAGCAAATGCGCACAATGCCAAGCGATTTGAGTGTGAGTATGGCGCAAGAAATAGTCGGCTTTGAATCGTTGCCACAACACTTCGATTTGGCGCGCAGAAAACCCTTCTTTGCGCAGCAATGCGGAAGCCATCTGTTGGTTATGGCGAATACGCTCACGCACATCAACCGGATTTTCTAATCCGCGACGCAGTGCGCGTTGCGTTGAGTAGAAGAGCTCGGCAAGCAGCGTGCGTTTCCAAGCATTCCACAACTCTGGATTGGTTGCGCAAATATCCGCAACCGTGAGACACACTAAATACTCAAGAGATTCTTCGTCACGAACTTGTTTCGCAAACTCTGTAATGACGTCAGGATCGTAAATATCGCGTCGTTGTGCGGTGACTGACATGAGAAGGTGATGCCTCACCAGCCAGCCCACTAACTTAGCTTCTGGCTTCGACAGCCCGTGTTCAATACAGAAATCGTACGCTTCACCTTCACCAATCACTGAGTGATCACCACCGCGACCTTTACCAATATCATGGAAGATTGCTGCAATGATCAGCAGTTCTTTCTTTTGCATGCGCGGGTATATGTCGCAACAAATCGGATGCTTCGCGTGGTTGTCTGGATTGTTAAAGGTATTGATGTGTTTGAGTAGGCGAATGCTGTGCTCGTCAACCGTGTAGGCGTGGAACAGGTCGAACTGCATCTGACCAACAATCTGGCTCCATTGCGGTAAATATGCGGCCATTACCCCAAGTCTGTGCATCAAACTGAATGCTTTATGAAGTGCATTTGGGTGTCGACATAACGCTAAGAATTTTTCACGAGCCGCTGGAATCGTGTGTAAAAACTTGTTTAAGCGGCGACGTGCAGTACGCAGTTGGCGCAGGGTTGGAGGGCTTACCCCTTCAATGGTTGAGTCGTTCGCGATATGCAAAAACATATCAAGAATAGTTTCAGGTCTGGCTTGGAATAGCGCGGGTTTTCTGGCTTCGATTAACGATCCACGACGTTGAAAATCTGCATCCAAAATTTCCGCGTTTTCCGTTGCGCCCCCGTTGATGATGGCTTGATCAAACAATTTGAGCAGCATTTTGTTTAATTCTGCGACGCGACGAAGTGTGCGATAAAACTCTTTCATCATCATCTCGACGCCGCGATTGCCTTCACCAACATAACCGAGGTTTTCGGCCACTTGTGCTTGATGTGCGAAGGTCAAACGGTTGTCGTATCGGCGAAGTTCAATGTGCAGAGCAAAGCGGACACGCCACAAGAAGTCCTGACACTCCACCAGTTCGCGGTATTCCGCATCGGTAAGAAAGCCGTAACGGCTCATCTCTAGCAGAGATGTGGCGCCAAAGTGACGACGCGCTACCCAGCTCAAAGTGTGAATATCGCGAAGACCTCCTGGGGTCGATTTGATATCGGGCTCTAAGTTATAGGTCGTATCGTGGTAGCGAGCATGACGTTCGCGTTGTTCTTGGATTTTTGCGCGGTAGAAGGTTTCGCTCGGCCAGAAAGAGTCGGATAGCACGACCTTTTTTAGAGCTTGGAATGTGTCTTCGCTGCCACAAAGCAGACGTGCTTCTTGTAGGTTAGTGGCAACCGTTAGATCGTCACGACCGATTTGTGCACATTCATTGACAGTGCGAACCGCATGGCCAACTTCCAGTTTTAAGTCCCATAGTAAGGTAATAAATTCACTGATTTTCGCTTCCAACGCGGTCGGCAGTTTGTTGTTAGAAAGAACAAGAATGTCTATGTCGGACAACGGATGCAGTTCACCGCGACCATATCCGCCCACGGCCACTAATGAGATGTTGTAAATGTCATTAAAACCGAAGTATTGCCATAAACGCGTCAGCAGCAAGTCCATGTACTCTGCGCGAGCCAATACTAAGCTGGTCACAGGGTGATGGTTAAGAAACTCTTGTTTTTGGGTTGAGCTGAATTTTTCTAACTCTTGTTTTAGTTCGCCGATATTGATTTGTTCGTCGGAAAACGTAAGAGGGGACTGAAGTGGCATATTTGCTATCCGTGCAAGCTAAAAGTAAAGATCTACAAACCTTTCTAATTTAACAAATCTCGCGGAGATAAAAAATATCCCCGCATGAGCGGGGATATTGAAGTCATTCTTGGTTACGCATTTTTCATTAGGCGAGGAATCGTATCATCACTGCGTAGCGTTAATACTTCACAACCATCTTTGGTTACCACGATAGTGTGTTCCCATTGCGCTGAGTTTTTGCCGTCACCTGTGTATACAGTCCAGTCGTCTTGTGCGTCAACAGTACAACCGAATTTACCTGCGTTGATCATTGGTTCAATAGTGAAACACATGCCTTCTTTAAGTACGCGGCGGTCTTTGTTCTTGTAGTGAACCACTTGTGGTTCTTCGTGGAACTCATCACCGATACCGTGACCACAGAAGTCTTTAACAATAGAGAACTTATTGCGAGGGTTGTTCTTATTGTTTTCTTTGATGTATTTCTCGATAGCTGTACCGATATCACCAACAGTTGAACCTGGTTTAACGGTACGCATACCGACATAAAGTGCTTCTTGAGCAACCATGCATAGACGTTTGTTGGCTGGTGAAACATCACCGACTAGGAACATTTTAGATGTGTCACCGTGGTAGCCTTGAGGGCGTACACTTAGGTCTGCATTCTCATCGTTCGGGATGATCACAGTGATATCAACGTTAAGAATGTCGCCATCTTTTAGTACCGCCGGCTTCATTTGGCCGTTGCTACCAATCTCGTCTTTTTCAGCAGGAATACCGTGACAAACAATATGGTTGATAGATGTACAAATCGACTTAGGGAAACCATGGTAATCAAGCGGTGCAGAGTATGCGCCTTTTTCTAGAGCGTATTCATGACAGATTTTGTTCAGTTCGTCTGTCGTAACTCCCACCTGAATATGTGGTTCGATCATTTCTAGAATTTCTGCGGCCAGCTTGCCCGCAATGCGCATGCGTTCGATTTCTTCAGCAGTTTTAATCTTGATTGACATTGGCTTTCTCTACTTATTCGTAAGCACGTAAACGTGCGAATGGCCGCATTCTATCAGACATCTGGCGGTTAACCCAAGCCAGTTAAGAATATGAGTCATTCTTACTTGAAGTGTAGTAATAGAATCTGGCCGAGAGTAGGGTAGCATTCCTGCTAATGTGACAAGTATAAGAAACAATTTTTACTAGCCATCTTGAGCTAAAATATGATATAAAGCGCGCCGGAATAGAGGACTGTTCTCTTCGCTCTGCAAAAGCTAAGCGGCGAAGCAAGCTTCATCCGATTAACCTTTTTATCTTTAAATCACACACATTCCGTCACATGTTCCGGGGTGCTGAGCAGAAGCTTGGTCGGAATTATGGGGGATGTGGAGGCCTAACCCCATAGAGGATTTTAAAATGGCAACTGTATCAATGCGCGATATGCTGAAAGCTGGTGTTCACTTCGGTCACCAAACTCGTTACTGGAACCCAAAAATGAAGCCATTCATCTTTGGTGCTCGTAACCGCGTTCACATCATCAACCTAGAAAAAACTGTACCAATGTTCAACGAAGCTCTAGCTGAACTAGCTAAAGTTGGCGAGAAAAAAGGTAAAGTTCTATTCGTAGGTACTAAGCGCGCTGCATCTGAAGCTGTTAAAGAAGCTGCAATCGCTAGCAACCAGTTCTACGTGAACAACCGTTGGTTGGGCGGTATGCTAACGAACTACAAAACTGTTCGTCAGTCAATCAAGCGTCTAAAAGAACTTGAGATTCAATCTCAAGACGGTACTTTCGACAAACTAACTAAGAAAGAAGCTCTAATGCGCACTCGTGAAATGGAGAAGCTAGAGAAATCTCTTGGTGGTATCAAAGACATGGGCGGCCTACCAGACGCTCTATTCGTAATCGACGCTGATCACGAACACATTGCAATCAAAGAAGCTAACAACCTAGGTATTCCAGTATACGCTGTGGTAGATACTAACTCTAACCCAGACGGCGTTGACTACATCATCCCAGGTAACGACGACGCGATCCGCGCAGTTCAACTATACCTAAACGCTGCTGCATCTGCAGTAACTGAAGGTCGCAACAAAGACGTTGCAGTAGTTGCTGAAAAAGACGGCTTCGTAGAAGCTGAATAATAGCGGCTCTGTGTCACACTTAGTTTATGTGAAACCTTGTTGTAGCATAGACTGAGTTATAGTTAGCATCGGGGGCCGACAATGTAGGCCCCTGTTTTTTACCTTATTTCGAATCAAACGAGGAATAGAGAATGGCAACTGTAACTGCTGCTCTAGTTAAAGAACTTCGCGAGCGCACTGGCGCTGGCATGATGGAATGTAAGAAAGCGCTTGTAGAAGCAAACGCTGACATCGAACTAGCAATTGAAAACATGCGTAAATCTGGCGCAGCGAAAGCAGCTAAGAAAGCTGGTAACGTTGCAGCTGAAGGTGCGATCATCATCAAAGAAGAAAACGGTTCAGCTGTTCTTCTTGAAGTTAACTGCCAAACTGACTTCGTTGCTAAAGACGGTAACTTCACTGCGTTTGCACAAGAAGTTGCAGCTGCAGCTCTAGCTTCAAAAGCTACAGTTGAAGAGCTACAAGCGCAATTCGAAGAAGCTCGCGTTGCTCTAGTTGCTAAAATCGGCGAAAACATCAACATCCGTCGCGTACAATACGTTGAAGGTACTGCAATCGCTTCTTACCGTCACGGTGAGAAAATCGGTGTAGTTGTTGCTGGTGAAGGCGACGCTGAAACTCTTAAGCACGTAGCAATGCACGTTGCTGCTTCTAAGCCAGAGTACGTAAACCCAGAAGACGTACCAGCTGACGTAGTTGCTAAAGAGAAAGAAGTTCAAGTTGAAATCGCTATGAACGAAGGCAAGCCAGCTGAGATCGCTGAGAAGATGGTTGTTGGCCGCATGAAGAAATTCACAGGCGAAATCTCTCTAACTGGTCAAGCATTCATCATGGAACCTAAGAAAACTGTAGGTGAAATGCTGAAAGAAAAAGGTGCTTCAGTTGCTACATTCGTTCGCCTAGAAGTTGGTGAAGGTATCGAGAAAGCAGAAGGCCTAAGTTTCGCTGAAGAAGTAGCACTAGCTCAAAAAGGTTAATCCTTAGAGACTTGTGCAAAGATTAGACCGTGGCCTTGGCTGCGGTCTTTTTATGAGAAGTAGACGATTAGCCGTGATGAATAACCATAAGCAAGCTTGTGATTATTCATGACTGTTAATCAACAACTCTCTTTGGAAGGTAAACTCCATGACTACGAACCCTAAACCAGCGTATCAACGTATTCTATTAAAACTGAGTGGTGAAGCTCTTCAAGGTGAAGACGGTTTTGGTATTGATCCTGCGATCCTTGATCGTATGGCACAAGAAGTTAAAGAACTTGTTGAACTGGGTGTTCAGGTTGGTGTAGTTATCGGTGGCGGTAACCTGTTCCGTGGCGCTGGTCTTGCAGAAGCAGGTATGAACCGTGTAGTGGGTGACCACATGGGTATGCTTGCTACAGTAATGAACGGCCTTGCGATGCGTGACGCTCTTCACCGTGCATACGTAAATGCGCGCGTAATGTCTGCAATTCCTCTTAAAGGCGTATGTGACGACTACAATTGGGCTGATGCAATTCGCGAACTTCGTCAAGGCCGCGTTGTAATCTTCTCAGCAGGTACTGGTAACCCATTCTTCACAACAGACTCTGCTGCGTGTCTACGTGGTATCGAAATCGAAGCTGACGTAGTTCTAAAAGCAACGAAAGTTGATGGCGTATTTACTGCTGACCCAGTAGCAAACCCAGACGCAGAGCTGTATGATAAGCTATCTTACGCAGAAGTTCTGGATAAAGAGCTTAAAGTAATGGATTTGGCTGCGTTCACACTTGCTCGTGACCACAAAATGCCTATCCGCGTATTTAACATGAACAAGCCAGGCGCACTACGTCGCGTGGTGATGGGCGAAGCAGAAGGCACGCTGATCAACTCTGACGCATAATTCTAATACGCCATCCAAACAACGTTGGATGGCGTTTCGCTTTGCTCAACCCTTTTAAGCTTTCTTCAGGAAAGATGACATTTTTAAGGTGAAACCGTGATTAACGAAATCAAAAAAGACGCGCAAGAGCGCATGGACAAAAGCGTTGAAGCGCTAAAGAACAACCTTTCTAAAGTTCGTACTGGTCGTGCACACCCAAGCCTACTATCTGGTATCTCTGTTGAGTACTACGGTGCTGCTACTCCTCTTAACCAAGTAGCGAACGTTGTAGCTGAAGACGCACGTACACTAGCAATCACAGTTTTCGACAAAGAACTAACTCAAAAAGTTGAAAAAGCGATCATGATGTCTGACCTTGGTCTAAACCCAATGTCTGCTGGTACTATCATTCGCGTTCCACTTCCACCGCTAACAGAAGAGCGTCGTAAAGACCTAGTTAAGATCGTTCGTGGTGAAGCTGAAGGTGGTCGTGTTGCAGTACGTAACATCCGTCGTGACGCAAACAACGATCTAAAAGCGCTTCTAAAAGATAAAGAAATCTCTGAAGACGAAGATCGTAAAGCACAAGAAGAGATCCAAAAGCTGACTGACGTAGCAGTTAAGAAGATCGACGAAGTTCTTGCTGCAAAAGAAAAAGAGTTGATGGAAGTTTAATACTCCCACCTACATCACTGTTGGAAAACGCTGTGCTCACAGTGCAGCGTTTTTTTGTGTTAATCTATCCAACTGATGGAACTCAATTAACTCCCTATGCAAAATTCTCAAGCCTTCTCTGACTCCCTCCCTAAGCATATTGCCATCATCATGGACGGTAATGGTCGCTGGGCTAAGTCCAAAGGAAAACCTCGCGTATTTGGCCATAAAAAAGGCGTTAATGCCGTTCGTAAGACCGTTGCTGCGGCTTCCAAACTTGGCATTAAAGCGATGACATTATTTGCTTTTAGTAGTGAAAACTGGCGTCGTCCGGAGGAAGAAGTTGGTCTTTTGATGGAACTGTTCATCACAGTCCTGTCTAGTGAAGTAAAAAAGCTACATAAAAACAACTTACAGTTACGTGTTATTGGTGACACAAGCCGCTTTAGTGAGCGCCTACAAAAGAAAATTGTAGAAGCGGAAAATCTAACGGCAAGCAACACTGGTATGGTGATTAACATTGCGGCCAATTATGGTGGTAAATGGGACATCACAGAAGCGGCTAAA
Organism: Vibrio sp. VP6; assembly: GCF_028823755.1. NCBI lineage: Bacteria > Pseudomonadati > Pseudomonadota > Gammaproteobacteria > Vibrionales > Vibrionaceae > Vibrio > Vibrio sp. VP6. The sequence goes on along the minus strand of NZ_JAPEID010000001.1, from coordinate 34,499 downwards.
GCACTAGCGCTGAAAGCTCGTAACGGTGAAATTCGTGTAGAGGATATTAATGAGCAGTTAATCACTGAGCATTTGACCATGGCAGACCTACCAGAGGTGGATCTTTTGATCCGTACTAGTGGCGAATGCCGCATCAGCAACTTCATGCTGTGGCAAATGGCTTATGCTGAAATGTACTTTACGCCAGAGTTTTGGCCAGAGTTTGACGAAGACAGCTTAGTTGAAGCTGTGACGTGGTTTATTAACCGTGAGCGTCGTTTTGGCTGTACTGGTGAACAAGTAAAGGCATTGATGACGGCTCAATAAGGACTAATTAGTTTGAAACAGAGAATAATAACAGCACTAATTTTAGCTCCCCTGGTTATTTTAGGTATTTTTAAGTTACCCCTAATGGGCTTTATTATCGCGTTGACGGCGATAACACTGTTAGGTTTTTGGGAGTGGACACAATTTACAGAAAGCAATTCTCGCATTGCTGCACTGATTCCGGCAGCCGTTGTTACCGGACTTAGTTTTCTCTTTATCTCACCTGACGCACATAGCTTAAACCATTTGAGTACACCTCATTATGTTGTGTTAGGGCTTGGTTTTGTGTGGTGGATTATTGCGAGCTTGATGGCAATTACTTACCCGAAAACCACAAAATCTTGGCAAGGCAATCTTGTTTTACGACATGTTTTTGGTTTTCTGACATTACTCCCTTTTCTTTGGAGTGTAATCATTCTAAGAGCCTCAGACATTTCGGTAGATCCATACCACGGTGCAAAGCTCGTAATGTACGTTTGCTTCTTGGTATGGGCTGCAGACAGCGGTGCTTACTTCGCTGGTAAAAGTTTAGGCAAGCGCAAGATGGCACCACATGTTAGCCCAAACAAAACGATTGAAGGTCTTATTGGCGGTATCATCGCGGCACTGATTGTTGGCTGGTTGTTTGCCGATTGGTTCAATATCCAGTTCACGAGCCCAATTCATATGATCATCATTACGTTGATCACGGTCGTGATTTCTGTATTAGGTGATTTAGTCGAAAGCATGTTTAAGCGTGTTTCTGGCATCAAAGACAGCAGTAACATCATTCCAGGCCACGGTGGCGTATTAGATCGCATCGATAGCCTGACTGCTGCATTTCCAGTCTTTGCTCTTCTATACTACGTATTCTAATTTATCGGGAGCGGCTTCATCGCTCCTGAATTTTTCTAACGGTCTTACATCATGCAAAAGTTAACGATTCTTGGTGCAACAGGCTCAATAGGTGCAAGCACCTTAAAAGTGGTTGAACAAAACCCAGAGCTGTTTTCTGTGGTCGCACTAGCGGCTGGCACTAACGTTGAAAAGATGGTGGCACTTTGTCGCCAATGGCAGCCTAAATTCGCAGTAATGGCGGATAAGGCTGCGGCTGTTGCTCTGCAATCAGAAATCCACACCATTTCACCAAATACAGAAGTGTTAGGTGGTGTTGATGCACTTTGTCATGTGGCTTCATTAGAAGAAGTAGATAGCGTAATGGCAGCCATCGTTGGTGCAGCGGGTTTGTTGCCAACCATGGCGGCCGTTAAAGCGGGTAAGCGCGTATTGCTGGCGAATAAAGAAGCGCTTGTCATGTCTGGACAGTTGTTTATTGATGCCGTTGAACAATACGGGGCAGAGTTGCTGCCAGTAGACAGTGAACATAATGCTATTTTCCAGTGCCTACCACAGCAAGTTCAAACCAATCTTGGCCGCTGTAACTTAGATGAGCATGGCATTTCTAGTATTCTGTTAACCGGATCTGGCGGTCCATTCCGTTACGCTGACATTGCCGATCTCGACAGCGTAACGCCAGCACAGGCAATCGCGCACCCTAACTGGTCTATGGGGCCAAAGATTTCGGTCGATTCTGCGACTATGATGAATAAAGGTCTTGAGTACATTGAAGCAAAATGGCTATTCAATGCGGCTCGTGACCAGTTAAAAGTGATTATTCACCCGCAATCCGTGATCCATTCAATGGTTCAGTATCGTGATGGTTCGGTACTGGCGCAAATGGGAGAGCCAGATATGGCAACACCAATTGCGCTGACAATGTCTTATCCTTCTCGTGTTGATGCCGGTGTAAAACCGCTAGACTTTACTCAAGTAGGTGAATTGACATTCTTGCAACCAGACTTTGCTCGTTATCCTTGTTTGAAGCTTGCGATTGACGCGTGTTACGAAGGGCAACATGCGACTACTGCTCTAAATGCAGCCAATGAAGTTGCTGTTGATGCGTTTCTAAATAATCGCCTTGGTTTTACAGATATAGCTCGCATCAATGAATTGGTTTTGCATAAAATCACCGCAAGCTGCAAACCTGAGAATGCGAATAGCTTGGAAAGCTTGCTAGAGCTAGATAGAATGTCTCGAACTATCGCCCTAGAAATTATACGCGAGCGTAGCTAATGACTGGTATTTTGTGGAATCTCGTTTCTTTTATCGTTGCACTGGGCATTCTCGTTGCCGTGCATGAGTTTGGGCACTTTTGGGTTGCTCGTCGTTGTGGCGTGAAGGTTGAAAGATTTTCCATCGGTTTTGGTAAGTCTATTTGGCGAAAAGTTGGTCAAGACGGAACCGAATACACTATTTCAATGATTCCTCTTGGTGGATACGTCAAAATGGTAGATAGCCGTGTTGACGATGTGCCAGAAAGTGAAAAACATTTAGCCTTTGATCAAAAGCCGCTTTGGAAACGAACGTCTATTGTTGCAGCTGGCCCTATCTTTAATTTCTTATTTGCTATTTTTGCTTATTGGTTGGTTTTCCTGATTGGTGTACCTGCGGTAAAACCCGTAATTGGTGAAGTTACGCCCAATTCGATTGTTGCTGAGGCAGGAATTGAATCTGGAATGGAACTAAAAGCAGTATCAGGCATCAAAACTCCGGATTGGGAATCAGTTAATATGGGATTAATTTCTCATATTGGTGATGACGCTATGACGCTAACACTGACGTCAGACTCAGAAGTTGGCGCTGAAGTGACGAAAACGCTGGACCTTCGTGACTGGAAATTTGATCCAGAAACCGAATCTGCGATGCATTCACTTGGCTTTGCTCCATATACACCAGAAATCTATCGCGTTATTAAGCAAGTTTCTGAAGATGGTGCAGCCGCGAAAGCAGGTGTGCTTCCAGAAGATGAAATCATCGCGATTGGTGGTGAGCCTATCAATGACTGGAAACAAGTCGTTGATGCTGTACGCTCAAATCCAAATACTCCAATCGAGTTGACGGTATTACGCCGAGGCATTGAGCAATCACTAACATTAACACCAGACAGTCGTGAGCTGGCTAACAAACAAGTGGTTGGCTTTGCAGGTATCGCACCTGAAGTCGCAGAATGGCCAGAAAGTTATCGCTTCGAGCTGCAGTTTGGTGTATTCGAATCAATTGGTAAAGCGGTTGATAAGACAGGCCAAGTGATTGGTTTGACCGTCAGCATGTTGAAAAAACTGATTGTTGGTGATGTCGGTCTTAACAATCTGAGCGGCCCAATTTCGATTGCAAAAGGTGCGGGTGCAACGGCGGACTACGGTCTAGTTTACTTTTTAGGTTTTCTCGCTCTAATTAGTGTTAATCTAGGTATTATTAACCTCGTTCCGTTACCTATGTTGGATGGTGGTCATTTATTGTTCTTCGCAATTGAAGCCGTTATCCGACGCCCAGTCCCAGAAAAAGTACAGGAAATGGGCTTTAGAATTGGTGGTGCAATCATCTTCTCGCTCATGGCGTTAGCGCTATTTAATGATTTTACTCGTCTGTGATAGTTCAGAGACAAAAGCAGTAGCAAGGAATAATTAGAACAAGTATGGCGATTAAGCGAATTCTGTTTGCAAGTTTACTGGCGACCAGTGTATCTGCAAACGGAGCAGAGAACTTCGTAGTTCAAGATATTGAAATCGATGGATTGCAGCGTGTAGCACTTGGTGCGGCGTTGCTAAAAATGCCTGTACGTGTCGGTGATACCATTGACCAAGGCGATGTTGCAGAGATTATCCGCGCACTGTACGCATCTGGTAACTTCGAAGATGTTAAAGTGCTGCGTGATGGTGGCGTGTTGATGGTTCAAGTGAAAGAGCGTCCAACTATCGCAAGCATCTCATTCTCAGGCAACAAAGCGATCAAGGACGAGCAGCTACAAGAAAACCTGAATGCATCTGGCGTTCGTGAAGGTGAAGCGCTTGACCGTACTACGCTAAGTAACATCGAAAAAGGCTTGGAAGATTTTTACTACAGTGTTGGTAAGTACAACGCAACAGTGAAAGCGGTTGTGACTCCATTGCCACGTAACCGTTCTGACTTGAAATTTGTCTTCACGGAAGGCGTGTCGGCAAAAATTCAGCAAATCAACTTTATCGGTAATGAAGTCTTTTCGGATGAAGAACTTCTTTCTCGTTTCAACTTGAACGTTGATGTGCCATGGTGGAATTTCCTCGCGGACGAAAAATACCAAAAGCAAGTGCTTGCTGGTGATATCGAAGCGCTGAAGTCATTCTATCTTGACCGCGGCTACCTGAAATTTAACGTTGATTCTACACAAGTTGCGATCTCTCCTGACAAGAAAGGGGTATACATTACTCTTGGCTTGGAAGAGGGCGAAGTGTACACCGTTAAAGATGTAAAATTCCGCGGTGACCTGATTGGTGAAGAAGCGACCTTCGAACGACTCGTTCCATTCGAAGACAATGAAACGTACAACGGTTCTCTTGTGACTTCGATGGAAGAAGGCATCAAGCGTGTGCTTGGTGAATCTGGCTACGCTTACCCTCAAGTAAACACCATCCCTGAATTTGACGATGAAAACAAACAAGTCTCCTTGGTTGTGAATGTTGATCCAGGTAATCGAATTTACGTTCGCGACATTCGTTTTACTGGTAATAACTCAACGAAAGATGAAGTATTGCGTCGTGAAATGCGCCAAATGGAAGGCAGCTGGCTAAACTCCAAGTCGATTGAAACTGGTAAGACACGTCTTAACCGTCTTGGCTATTTTGAAAACGTAGAAGTACAAACGGTTCGTGTACCAGGTAGTGATGATCAAGTTGATCTGGTTTACTCGGTTAAAGAAGCGAACTCAGGTAGCGTAAACTTTGGTGTTGGCTACGGTACCGAATCGGGCGTCAGCTTCCAAGTTGGTCTGCAACAAGACAACTTCTTAGGTAGCGGTAACCGCGTTGGTATTAACGCGATGATGAACGACTATCAAAAGAACGTGAGCTTAGACTACCGCGACCCATACTGGAACCTTGATGGTGTAAGCTTGGGCGGTAAGATTTTCTACGATGAATTTGAAGCATCGGAAGCGGGTATCGTTGACTATACCAACCAAAGTTATGGTGCAAGTTTGACATGGGGTTTCCCATTTGATGAACTGAACCGTTTTGAATTCGGCGTTGGTTATACCCACAACAAGATCGGTAACTTGTCACCTTACTTGCAGGTAGAGCAATTCTTGCAAGCTCAAGCAGACAATATCGACTCAAGCGGTGCGTTAAACACCAACGACTTTGATTTCAATATCTCTTGGACTCGTAACAACCTGAACCGAGGTTATTTCCCGACAGCGGGTAACCACCAACGTGCATTCTACAAGATGACCGTACCTGGCTCTGACGTTCAATACTTCAAAATGCAGTACGATGTGCGTCAGTACGTGCCTTTGACTAAGAAGCATGAGTTCACGCTCTTGTTCCGTGGTCGCTTAGGTTATGGTAACGGTTACGGTCAGACGGATGGCAACGATAACTTGTTCCCATTCTACGAAAACTATTACGCAGGTGGCTTTACGACACTACGTGGTTTCGGCTCTAACAGCGTAGGTCCGAAAGCGGTTTATCGTGATTACTCTGGCTCGAACAATGGTGCTGATACTGCTACAGACGATTCTGTTGGTGGTAACGCCGTAGCGCTAGCAAGTATCGAGCTGATTGTTCCTACACCATTTGCGTCGGACGAAGTTCGCAACCAAATTCGAACCAGTATTTTCTTCGATATGGCAAGTATTTGGGATACCGAGTTTGACTATCGCGACTCTGGTGCAGAATATGGTGACCGTTACTACTACGATTACTCAGATCCAACCAACTACCGTTCATCTTATGGTGCGGCGTTGCAGTGGATGTCTCCAATGGGGCCTCTAGTATTCTCACTAGCGAAACCAATTAAGAAATTTGATGGCGATGATGAAGAGTTCTTCACATTCACTATCGGTAGAACTTTCTAAAGAGGAAAATATTTTGAATAAAATGATCAAAGCGGCTGGGATTGGCCTTCTTGTACTGAGCTCTTCAATGTTTGCAAACGCAGCCGAAGCTGCACAGAAAATCGCTTACGTAAACACTGCTCAAGTTTTCCAAGCTCTTCCTCAACGTGAAGTCGTTCTACAAAAAATGCAGAAAGACTTTAAGAGCAAAGCTGATGAGCTGAAATCAATTCAAGCGCAAGTTAAAACCAAGATTGAAAAACTACAACGTGATGGTGAGCTTCTAGGTCAGGAAGAAATTGAGAAATTGCGTATCGACATCGCTAAGCTAGACAGCGAATACAAAGTAAAAGCTCAAGCTCTAGAGAAAGCAAGCGCTCGTCGTGAAGCAGAAGAGAAAGCGAAGCTATTCAAAACAATCCAAGATGCTGTGAAGAAAGTAGCAGACAAAAAAGGTTACGACCTAGTTATTGATATTTCTGCACTGCAATACGGCAAACCAGAATACAATATCTCAGAAGATGTAATTAAAGCTCTAAAATAAGAAGTTATGAAAAAATTGACATTAGCCGAGTTGGCGACAATTACCGGGGGTGAGCTATTTGGTGACGAGTCACTCGTCGTTGGCCGTGTAGCTCCAATGGATAAAGCGCAAGAAGGTGACGTGACTTTCTTGTCTAACCCAAAATACGCAAAGCATCTATCTGAATGTAAAGCAACAGTGGTGATGGTGAAGGCAGAGCATAAGGACCAGTGTGCTGGTAATGCACTTGTCGTTGCTGACCCTTATGTTGCATTCGCTCGTGTTGTTCAGGCTATGGATACCACACCAAAACCTGCTGAAGACATTGCACCGAGTGCAGTGATTGCATCCGATGTGAAGATGGGTGAAAACGTTGCAATTGGCGCAAACGCGGTTATTGAAACGGGAGTTGAACTGGGTGATAACGTTGTTATCGGCGCAGGTTGCTTTATCGGTAAAAACGCGAAGCTGGGGAACAACACCAAGCTTTGGGCTAATGTGACAATTTATCATGAAGTATCATTGGGCGATGACTGTCTGGTTCAATCTGGCACAGTCATTGGCTCTGACGGTTTTGGTTATGCGAACGATAAAGGCGAGTGGATTAAAATTCCTCAGCTTGGTTCTGTGCGCATTGGTAACCGCGTCGAGATTGGTGCATGTACTACGATTGACCGTGGCGCACTTGAAGACACCATTATTGAAGACAATGTGATTCTTGATAACCAACTTCAAATCGCACATAACGTGCAGATCGGATATGGTACCGTGATGCCAGGTGGTACTATTGTTGCCGGCAGTACTAAAATTGGTAAGTACTGTCAGATCGGCGGCGCGTCGGTTCTAAATGGCCACATCACTATCGCAGATGGTGTTGCCATCACCGGTATGGGCATGGTAATGCGCAGTATCGAAGAAAAGGGTCTTTATTCATCAGGTATCCCATTACAGACGAACCGAGAATGGCGCAAGACGGCAACTCGTGTTCACCGTATTGACGAGATGAACAAACGCTTGAAAGCTGTTGAAAAACAGCTGGAGCAGAAAGAAGAATCTTAGTTCCATATTCTGAACAAAGACTCGCGAAATGCGGGTCTTTTTCTTCTATAATGACGCGCTATTAGTAGATTTATTATCAAGCTGGTATACACTTTGCAGGCATTCCCCAGTTTGCGGCCTTTGCCGCTGCCTTGCCATCTTGGTTAAGAGAATTGATATAGGAAGACGACTTTGACTACTGAAAAGAAAACGATGAACATCTCTGAAATTCAAGAGCTACTACCTCATCGCTACCCATTCTTATTGATCGACCGAGTGATTGACTTCCAAGAAGCGAAGTACCTTCACGCAATTAAAAATGTGTCGGTTAACGAACCTCAGTTCACAGGTCACTTTCCTCAACTACCAGTATTCCCAGGTGTGTTGATTCTGGAAGCTATGGCTCAGGCTACTGGCCTACTAGCATTTAAATCATTTGGTGCACCGACAGAAAACGAGTTGTACTACTTTGCGAGTGTAGACGGCGCGAAATTCCGTAAACCTGTGGTTCCTGGTGACCAAATGGTTATTGAAGTTGAATTTCTAAAAGAGCGTCGTGGCATTGCTGCATTTAGCGGTGTAGCAAAAGTAGACGGCGAAGTAGTGTGTTCAGCAGAGCTGAAGTGTGCTCGTCGAGAGTTTTAATATGATTCATGAAACCGCTAAAATCCACCCAGCTGCGGTGGTAGAAGAAGGCGCAAAAATTGGCGCTAACGTGACGGTTGGTCCTTTTACCTATATCACCTCAACGGTGGAGATTGGTGAAGGTACTGAAGTCATGTCTCACGTAGTAATCAAAGGCCATACCAAAATTGGTAAAGATAACCGTATTTTCCCACATGCAGTGATTGGTGAAGAAAACCAGGACAAGAAGTATGGTGGCGAAGATACAACCGTGGTTATCGGTGACCGTAATGTGATTCGCGAAGCGGTTCAGGTTCATCGTGGTACTGTGCAAGACAAAGCGACAACAGTGATTGGCGACGACAACCTACTGTGCGTGAATGCGCACATCGCGCATGACGTCGTAGTAGGCAACCATACTCACATTGGTAACAATGCGATTCTAGGTGGCCATGTAACAGTAGAAGATCACGCTGGTGTAATGGCACTTTCTGCTATTCACCCATTCTGTACGGTAGGCGCTTATGCATACGTTGGTGGTTGTTCTGCGGTTGTTCAGGACGTACCTGCTTACGTACTTGCTCAAGGTAACCATGCTACGCCGTTTGGTTTGAACCTAGTTGGCTTGAAGCGCAATGGTTTTGAGAAACCAGAAATTCGAGCACTACAAAAAGCGTACAAAGAAATTTACCGCTCTGGTAAAACGCTAGAAGAAGTGAAACCAATTCTTGCAGAAATGGCACAAGAATGGCCTGCAGTGAAGCGTTTTTCTGACATTCTAGAAACAACGGAACGTGGTATCATTCGTTAATTCACGAATGAATCAATAAGTGGAAAAGATCGCGCCCAATTAGGGCTGCGGTCTTTTTGTGTTTTATGGATAAGGAATCCCTTATCCATAGTACATAGGGCGAAATCGATATGGAAAAACCATTACGTATTGGCATCATTGCTGGCGAGTTATCTGGTGACACGCTAGGGGAAGGCTTTATCAAGGCAGTGAAAGAACGATACCCGAATGCAGAGTTCGTTGGCATCGGTGGGCCAAAGATGATCGCGCAAGGCTGTGAATCTCTTTTTGATATGGAAGAGTTAGCTGTAATGGGTTTAGTTGAAGTGCTTGGACGATTACCTCGTTTGTTAAAAGTAAAAGCTGAGCTTGTTAAGTACTTCACCCAGAACCCGCCAGATGTTTTTGTCGGTATTGATGCGCCAGATTTTAACTTGCGTCTAGAGTTAGATTTAAAGCAAGCAGGCATTAAAACCGTGCACTACGTGAGCCCTTCAGTATGGGCGTGGCGTCAAAAGCGTATCTTCAAAATCGAGGCTGCGACCAACCTGGTACTGGCTTTTCTACCGTTTGAAAAGGCGTTTTACGATAAATTTAACGTGCCTTGTGAGTTTATCGGCCACACCTTAGCGGATGCTATTCCTTTGCAATCTGAGCAAGCGCCTGCGCGAGATCTGCTAGGACTTGAACAAGACAAAAAATGGTTAGCAGTTTTACCGGGTAGCCGTGGTAGTGAGCTCAAGATGCTCTCTCAACCATTCATTGAGACGTGCAAGCTTCTGCACCAAAAATACCCAGGTTTGGGCTTTGTAGTTGCGCTAGTTAATCAAAAACGTCGAGAGCAATTTGAGCAAGCGTGGAAAGAGCATGCGCCCGAGCTTGATTTCAAATTGGTGGATGATACGGCTCGCAATGTTATTACAGCCTCTGATGCGGTAATGCTAGCATCTGGAACGGTAGCGTTAGAGTGCATGTTGCTTAAACGTCCTATGGTTGTTGGCTATCGCGTCAATGCCTTTACCGCCTTTCTGGCCAAGCGCCTATTGAAAACTAAGTACGTGTCACTACCCAATATTCTCGCAGATGACGAACTGGTTAAAGAGTATCTTCAAGACGATTGCACACCAGACAACTTGTTCAATGAAGTTTCTCGTTTGCTAGAGAGTGATAATAAGCCAATGCTTGATAAGTTCACCGAAATGCATCATTGGATTCGTAAAGACGCGGATCAACAAGCTGCGAATGCAGTATTGAAATTGATTGAAAAATAGAGAAGTACCATGGTCGCGAAAGCAAAAACGACAAAAGCAAAAGTAGAGCTCCCTCCGTTTGAATACCCACAAGGTTACCAATTGATCGCCGGAGTCGATGAAGTTGGACGCGGCCCTTTGGTTGGAGATGTCGTCACCGCTGCAGTTATCCTCGATCCCAATAACCCAATCGAAGGCTTGAATGACTCTAAGAAGCTGAGCGAGAAAACAGCGCTAGCGTGGGCGGTAGGCCGTTGCTCTCCCGAAGAGATTGATGAACTGAATATTCTGCAAGCTACCATGGTTGCCATGCAACGTGCGATTGCGGGATTGAAGGTACAGCCTGATTTAGCGCTGATCGATGGTAATCGTTGCCCTGAGCTACCGATGGATTCTCAAGCTGTGGTGAAAGGCGATTTACGAGTGGCTGAAATCAGTGCCGCTTCCATCATTGCTAAAGTTGTGCGTGACCAAGAGATGGAAGAGCTGGATAAACAATATCCGCAATTCGGCTTTGCGAAGCACAAAGGTTATCCAACCAAAGCGCACTTTGAAGCAATTGAGCAACATGGTGTGATAAGCGAGCACCGTAAGAGCTTCAAACCAGTAAAGAAAGCTTTAGGCTTAGATTAATAAATTGGGCGGATTGGTGTTATAAACCCAGCCCCCTTTAGGTTAGAATCCCAAACAAAATAGAGTTACACGGTACCTGTTAATGTCAGATCCCAAGTTCGTCCACCTTCGTATTCACAGTGATTTCTCGATGGTGGATGGTATCAATAAAGTTCCACCGATAGTCAAGAAAGTCGCCGAGCTTGGTATGCCTGCCATGGCTTTGACTGACTTCACCAACTTATGTGGTTTGGTGAAGTTTTATGGCACAGCGCATGGCTCCGGCGTTAAACCGATCATCGGTGCAGATTTCAAAATGCAATCTGATGAATTTGGTGAAGAACTGACCCAGCTGACAGTACTTGCTGCCGACAATGCAGGTTACAAGAACCTCACGTTACTGATTTCCAAAGCGTATTTACGTGGCCACGTTCAGCACCAACCTGTGATTGACAGGGAGTGGCTGGCCGAGATGTCAGAAGGCTTAATCGTTCTCTCTGGTGCTAAAAATGGCGATATCGGCAAAGCGCTGCTTAAAGGTAACCGTAAACTGGTTGAAAGCTGTGTAGAGTTTTACAAACAGCATTTCCCGGACCGTTTCTATCTAGAATTGATTCGTACAGACCGTCCGGATGAAGAGACGTACTTGCACTTTGCCATCGATCTCGCTGAGCAACATGACTTGCCCGTGGTCGCGACAAACGAAGTGGTTTTCCTAAGTGCAGACCTTTTCGATGCGCACGAGATTCGTGTTGCGATTCATGATGGTTACACATTAGAAGATCCACGCCGACCAAAAAATTACAGCCCGCAGCAGTACCTTCGCACTGAAGAGGAAATGTGTGAGCTGTTTGCTGATATTCCAGAAGCGCTAGAAAACAGTGTCGAGATCGCCAAGCGTTGTAACGTGACCGTTCGTTTGGGTGAATACTTCTTGCCAGCCTTCCCAACAGAAGGGATGGAAGAAACTGAATTCTTGGTCATGAAGTCGCGAGAAGGTTTGGAAGAGCGTCTAGAGTTCCTATTCCCTAATGAAGAAGAGCGCAAAAAGCGCCGTCCAGAATACGACGAGCGTTTACAAATCGAACTCGACGTAATCAACCAAATGGGGTTCCCAGGCTACTTCTTGATCGTAATGGAGTTCATCCAGTGGTCGAAAGACAACGCGATTCCAGTCGGTCCTGGTCGTGGTTCGGGTGCCGGTTCTTTGGTGGCCTACGCGCTGAAAATCACCGATCTTGATCCGCTTGAATATGACTTGCTCTTCGAACGTTTCTTGAACCCAGAACGTGTATCCATGCCCGATTTCGACGTCGACTTTTGTATGGATAAGCGTGACCAAGTGATTGATCACGTTGCCGAAATGTACGGTCGCGATGCCGTATCTCAGATCATCACATTCGGTACGATGGCGGCGAAAGCGGTAATCCGTGACGTTGGTCGTGTTCTTGGTCACCCATTTGGTTTCGTTGACCGTATTTCGAAACTGGTTCCGCCAGATCCAGGTATGACGCTAGAAAAAGCGTTTAAAGCCGAGCCTGCTCTGCCTGAGCTTTATGAGGCCGATGAGGAAGTTAAAGAACTCATCGATATGTGTCGCCTATTAGAAGGTTGTACACGTAACGCCGGTAAGCACGCGGGTGGTGTTGTAATTTCACCAACCACGATTACAGACTTTGCGCCAATTTATGCGGATGCGGAAGGGCATTTCCCCGTAACTCAGTTTGATAAGAACGACGTAGAAACTGCTGGTCTGGTTAAGTTTGACTTCTTGGGCCTACGTACTCTAACCATTATCGACTGGGCATTAGGGTTGATTAACCCGCGCTTGGAGAAGGAAGGTAAACCTCCTGTTCGTATCGAGTCGATACCTTTGGAAGATCCGGCTTCGTTTCGCTTACTCCAAAACTCAGAGACCACTGCGGTATTCCAGCTTGAATCGCGTGGTATGAAAGAGCTGATCAAACGACTTCAGCCTGACTGTTTTGAAGACATCATCGCATTGGTGGCCTTGTTCCGTCCGGGTCCGTTGCAATCGGGCATGGTAGATAACTTTATCGACCGTAAACATGGCCGAGAAGCGATCTCTTACCCCGATGAAAAGTGGCAACACGAGTCACTAAAAGAAATCCTCGATCCGACGTACGGCATCATTCTGTATCAAGAACAGGTAATGCAGATTGCGCAGGTTTTGTCTGGCTACACCCTTGGTGGTGCGGACATGCTGCGTCGTGCGATGGGTAAGAAAAAGCCGGAAGAAATGGCCAAGCAGCGTGCAACCTTCGAAGAAGGGGCAGTGAAGAACGGTGTTGATGGCGAGTTGGCGATGAAAATCTTCGACTTGGTAGAAAAGTTCGCAGGTTACGGTTTTAACAAATCGCACTCAGCGGCTTACGCACTGGTTTCTTACCAAACGCTGTGGCTTAAAACGCACTATCCAGCTGAATTCATGGCGGCGGTAATGACAGCCGATATGGATAACACCGAAAAAGTAGTTGGTCTGGTGGACGAATGTTTCCGCATGAAACTCACCGTGTTGCCGCCAGACATCAACTCCGGTTTATACCGTTTCAACGTTGATGAAAACGGTGCGATTGTATACGGTATCGGTGCAATCAAAGGTGTGGGTGAAGGCCCTATCGATGCGATACTAGAAGCACGAAACAAAGGTGGTCACTTTAAAGACCTATTTGATTTCTGTGCTCGTATCGATCTCAAACGTGTTAACAAACGCGTCATCGAAAAGCTGATTTATGCAGGTGCACTTGACCGACTTGGCCCTCATCGAGCGGCGATGATGGCGTCACTGAACGATGCCGTTAAAGCGGCCAGCCAACATCACCAAGCAGAGGCCTTTGGCCAAGGCGATATGTTTGGTGTGTTGACCGATGCACCAGAAGAAGTTGAGAATAAATACACGCAAGTGCCACCATGGCCAGAAAAGGTTTGGCTAGAAGGGGAGCGCGAAACTCTCGGTTTATATTTGACCGGGCACCCCATTAACGCGTATTTAAAGGAACTAAACAAATACACCAGTTGTCGACTAAAGGACGCGACCCCAACACGTCGCGATCAATCGGTAACGGTAGCAGGTTTAGTTATTGCTGCGCGAGTGATGACAACCAAGCGAGGTACTCGCATTGGTATCATGACGTTGGACGACCGAAGTGGTCGAATGGAAGTAATGCTGTTCTCCGATGCACTTGATCGGTATGCTGAACTTCTCGAAAAAGACAGAATTTTGGTGGTTTCGGGACAGGTCAGCTTTGATGACTTCAACGGTGGCCTTAAAATGTCGGCGCGTGAAGTTATGGATCTCGGCAGCGCGCGCGAAAAATACGCACGTGGTCTGTCGGTATCAATTGATGCGAACCAGATCAATGATCAATTCTTTGAGCAGTTTAGTCGTATTTTAGAACCGCACAAAGCCGGAACCGTACCCGTCAATGTATACTACCAGCGTGCCGACGCCAGAGCGCGGTTAACATTGGGCACCGAATGGCGAGTAACGCCAAGTGATACATTAATAGACGATTTAAAACAGTTGCTTGGCAAAAGCCAGGTAGAACTCGAATTTAACTAAAAAATTCAGCGCAATATGTCAGACGCTGAGTCAACAAGGATTCATAGATGAGCCTAAACTTTCTTGAATTTGAAAAGCCAATTGCAGAACTAGAAGCGAAAATCGAAGCACTACGTGACGTATCACGTCATGGTGGTGATTCTGCAATTGACCTGGATAAAGAAATCGAACAGCTTGAGAAGAAGAGCCTAGAACTTAAGAAGAAGATCTTCAGCGACCTAGGTGCATGGGAAACAGCTCAACTGGCTCGTCACCCACTACGTCCGTACACGCTTGATTACGTTCAACACGTATTTGAAGAGTTTGACGAACTCGCGGGTGACCGCGCATTCGCAGACGACAAAGCGATTGTCGGTGGTATTGCACGTCTTGAAGGTCGTCCTGTGATGATCATTGGTCACCAAAAAGGCCGTGAGACAAAAGAAAAAGTACGACGTAACTTTGGCATGCCAAAGCCAGAAGGTTACCGCAAAGCACTACGTTTGATGGAAATGGCCGAGCGTTTCAACATGCCAATCATCACATTCATTGACACAGCTGGGGCATACCCAGGTGTTGGTGCAGAAGAGCGTGGTCAATCTGAAGCTATCGCGAAAAACCTAAAAGTGATGTCTGGCCTTAAAGTTCCAGTAATCTGTAACGTTGTAGGTGAAGGTGGTTCAGGCGGTGCACTAGCTATTGGTGTAGGCGACTACGTGAACATGCTTCAGTACTCTACGTACTCAGTAATTTCTCCAGAAGGTTGTGCTTCAATCCTATGGCGTGATTCTGACAAAGCGCCTCAAGCAGCAGAAGCAATGGGTCTAACTGCTCCTCGCCTTAAAGAACTTGAGCTAATTGATGAGATCATCGAAGAGCCACTAGGTGGCGCGCACCGCGATCACGTTAAAATGGCTGAAAACATGAAAGCGACGCTACTTCGTCAGCTAGAAGATCTTGAGCAGCTAGATGAAGAATCGCTACGTGAACGCCGTTACCAACGTCTAATGAACTATGGTTACTGCTGATATCTCGCGAGATAACGGATAAAATAGAAAGGGTTGGACATATGTCTAACCCTTTTTTGTACCTATCGGATCGCTTATGGAATCGCTTTACCAGCAGTTTTCTCATGTATTGAACACCTATTTTCAACCTCAAACGAAGGTCGTTGTCGCGTTTAGTGGTGGTGTGGACTCGCGCTTGTTACTTGAGTTACTTCGCCGTTATCGAGAAGAAAACTCCCTCTCTTGCCACGCGGTTTATGTTCATCATGGTTTGAGTGAAAATGCGGACATTTGGGCCGATAAGTGTCAAGTATGGGCGAAACAAGCAGGTATTTCGTGCTCGGTAGAGCGTGTGAACCTAGATACCAATAGTGGTGAGAGCATTGAATCGCTGGCACGTGAAGCGCGCTATGAAGCTCTGGCTCGTCATATCAATCGTGGCGACTTATTGCTAACAGGTCAGCATGCCGACGACCAAGTCGAAACATTTTTACTCGCGTTGAAACGTGGAAGTGGACCTAAGGGCTTATCTTCGATGGCAGAAAGTATGCCGTTTGCTGGTGGCACATTAGTTCGTCCGCTACTTAACACCAAGCGCGAGCAGATAGAAGCGACGGCGAAGAACATTGGTTTGGAATGGGTAGAAGACGAAAGTAACCAAGACACGCGCTACGATCGAAATTTTTTACGTCATCGTATCGTCCCTGAGTTGTCTGAGCGTTGGCCGAGTATTCATCAAGCCGTGCAACGAAGCGCAAGCTTATGTGCTCAGCAAGAATCGTTATTGGATGAGCTCCTAGGTTCGGTGTTTGCGCGTGCTCTACAGGCGGATTTGAGCTTAAGTATTGATGAGTTAGCTATCCATAGTGAATTAGCTCAAGCGCGTTTGATTCGTATGTGGTTGAGTAAATTGAATGCCAATATGCCGAGTCAAACTCAATTGCGCTTGATTTGGCAAGAAGTGGCATTGGCGCAACAAGATGCCAATCCAAAGCTTAAACTCAAACAAGGAGAGATCCGACGCTTCCAAAACAAATTGTACTGGGTTACGCCTCATGTCGATGTGACGAGTTGGCAAGGCCATATCCAAATCGATGAGCCACTGGTTTTACCTGAGAGTTTGGGAACGTTAACGCTTAGTACGGGTTCTCATCAGCCAAATATTTCGCTGCCATCGCACCCCGAGTTATTGAGGGTTACTTTCAATCCCGAAGGTTTGGCGGCACACCCCACAACACGTAATCGCAGTCGTAAACTGAAAAAGTTGTTCCAAGAATACAATGTGCCAAGCTGGTTACGTCGTCAGATCCCGATTTTGATGTACAAAGACCAAGTTGTTGCAGTCGCAGACTTGTTTGTGGATCAAACATTTAGTGGCCAAGACTGTGAACTCATTTGGCGCAAGCCTTTGTAATTCATGTCACAATATCGACCATAACTATCTCAAATAAAAAACGATTAGGTGAAGCAATGAAGAAAGTAATGATCGGTGCAGTGGCTGCACTAACCATGTTGAGTGGCCAAGCTCTGGCGGGTGATGCCGCTGCGGGACAAGCTAAAGCTGCAGTATGTGCGGCATGTCATGGCGCAGACGGTAACGCGACGATTCCAGGCTACCCAAATTTGAAAGGGCAAAACGAGCAGTACATCGTGAGCTCAATCAAAGCTTACAAAAACAAAGAACGTAGCGGTGGTCTTGCTGCAGTAATGCAGGCTCAGGCGTCGCTGCTTTCTGATGACGATATTGCAAACCTTGCCGCTTACTACTCAAGTTTGAAGTAAGTAAAAAGCGCATTAACACGTCGTTATCTTATATCTACAAACCAGAGCATTGCTCTGGTTTTGTTTTATCTCGAGTTAATAAACCTTATTGAGCTCAGGATTTTAGCTGATGAACCAGAGACAAACATTGAATGTTATGAGACGCTAAACGATAATATGCGCAAACGATTGAAGCTTAAGGGATGAACATGAAAAAGATTGAAGCGATTATCAAGCCATTTAAATTGGATGATGTTCGAGAAGCACTTGCTGAAGTAGGCATCACAGGGATGACCGTTTCTGAAGTGAAAGGTTTTGGTCGTCAGAAAGGCCACACTGAGCTATACCGCGGTGCGGAATACATGGTGGACTTCCTACCGAAAGTGAAACTGGAAATTGTTGTTACTGAAGATGTAGCAGACAAATGCGTAGAAACCATCATCGAAACCGCGCAAACAGGTAAGATTGGCGATGGTAAAATTTTCGTAACGGATGTTGAGCGTGTGGTTCGTATCCGTACTGGTGAAGAAGACGAAGACGCGATTTAAGATTTCACTACAATTGCATTTTTGATTAAGCTAAAAGGGAGCCCAATAAGGCTCCTTTTTTATTTCATGCATTCAGGTACGCTCTCATGTTTAAGCGTTTTGTTCTCTCTTTAGCCTTTCTAATCATGGCTACGGTAGTGAGTTTTCAAGTCATCTTTACCGTGCCAGAACACCCACAGATCATCACACAAACTGGTTCTGAAATTACCGAAGATATTCGATGTATAGAGTTTAGCGGAGCAAAAGCTCTGGACGATAACGGTGAACTCAACCTTTTAGTTTGGAACATCTACAAGCAAAATCGCGCTAACTGGCAATCTGAGCTGGAGTTGTTCTCGGCAGATAAGCAATTGTTATTGCTGCAAGAAGCCAGCATGACAGACAGTTTTAAACAATGGTTGGTAGATGGCAGCTGGGTCAGCAACCAAGTCAGCGCGTTTAAAGCGTTAGGCAGCGGAGCTGGCGTGATTAGTATTGCTCAAAAGCAGCCAATTAAAGCATGCGCGTACACGTCAAAAGAACCGTGGTTGCGTTTGCCAAAATCGGCGTTGTACAGCCAGTATCGTTTAAGTAATGGTGAGAGCTTGGCCGTTATCAATGTGCATGCGATCAACTTTACCGTTGGAACGGAAGAATATACTTCGCAACTTTCTGCGCTTGAGACGCTACTTAAACAACACAGCGGGCCAATCGTATTTGCTGGTGATTTTAATAGTTGGAGTGAATATCGGATTACGGCCATGAAGCAGGCCCTGAGGGAAGCAAATTTGAGAGAAGTACAGTTCTCGCCAGATCATCGTACGCAGTTTATTACGGGCTTGCCGCTAGACCATGTGTTCTACCGCGGATTAACGCTGAAAAATGCGAAAGCGCCGCAGAGCGACGCTTCCGATCATAATCCATTACTGGTGTCGTTTACGCTTAACGATTAGCGTTAGTCAGCTTAAGCGATAACGATGTACAACGCCCAAATCACGTAAAACGCGATCCAAGGCAGGCTCGAAATCACCAGAGCCTGTCCGCGTTCAAATTCAGTCCACGTTAATACCACGCCGTAACCTAGAACAATGTACCAAGGCAACAGAAGTGGCAGTGAGCTAGCAAAGTGAGACCATTCGTTGGTGAGTGGCAACTTCAGTAAGCCATTGAGACTGTTGAGATCCGCCGCATAGGTCATTACCTGACCATGTTTCAATAGTAAGCTTGCGTAGCTTGCAATGTCGCCCAATACCGCTGGAAACAAAATGGCGCACGATGCCGCAAACCATTTCCAATAACCGTATTGTTGTTTACTTGCTTTAGTCGCAAGGAAGAACCAAAACGCAAGCAACAAAAGCGTCGCAAAGCGATTGAACACGTCATTAATGATCGCACTTGCCATCAACGTGTTTGGTTCCAATAGCTCAATCTGCTGTGGGTCGATTTGTTGGAACTGTACAGTGAGTTGGTCACTTAACCACGTAAAATCAACGTTCGAAAAGTACGCGCCCCAAAATAGGAATGGGCTTAGCATCAAAAAGATGAAAGGTTGCCATCCCCAACCACCACGCTGATAAAGCGCAAGAAAACAAGAGGTTGGAGAACGGAATATATCCAACAACATTACGAGTGGGTTACTTGACGGGTTCATACACTTACCTTAGTTACATCTACGTACAGCTTAAGTTTTTGACCCGGTTTTAGGTACTTCTGCTTATGCAGCGAGTTCCATTTTACGATGTCGTTGCTCTTCACCTTGAATTTGCTTGCGATGCCACTGATGGTGTCGCCAGAGCGAACGTTGTAGAACACGGTACGA
Source organism: Vibrio sp. VP6 (assembly GCF_028823755.1). Classification (NCBI taxonomy): domain Bacteria; kingdom Pseudomonadati; phylum Pseudomonadota; class Gammaproteobacteria; order Vibrionales; family Vibrionaceae; genus Vibrio; species Vibrio sp. VP6. Next base: position 14,772 of record NZ_JAPEID010000001.1, on the reverse strand, counting down.
ATCACGGCGCCTTGGTCTGATTTTTTCCAAATCACCAGCTTTTGACCGACGCGCAGGGTATCTTTTGGTCCCATGCCGTTCCATTTTGCTAGCGATTTGTGTGATACCTTGTTGTCACGAGCGATAGACCACAAACTTTCACCCGATTGCACAACGTGTGACAGTTTCAGCTGGCCACGAGCTTGCGATTGCGTTTTGTTCAAACGGTTTTGCGCTGTAAGTGCGTACTTTGAATCGTCTTTGGTTGACGTCGGAATAAGTAAGTACTGGCCAATGCGAATGTTGTTGTTCGACAGGCCGTTAGCACGACGAATCACTTTTGAGGTCGTACCGTATTTCTTCGCCAACATACTCAACGAGTCGCCAGATTTGACTTTGTAACGCGCGACTTTCATGCCTTTACCGCGATTGCTCTCAACTTGAGTTAAGAACGCATCCTTCTTCTCCACAGGAATAAGAAGCTGATGAGGCCCTTCTGGTGCGGTGGACCATTGGTTGTAGGCAGGGTTGTAGCTTTGCAGCTCTTTTACCCCGATGCCCGCGTAATCAGCAGCGATAGCGAGATCCAGTTGTTCTTTCGGATCGACCAACGTCAGCACTGGTTTGTTTGGGATAGATGGAATGTCGATACCGTACTTTTCTTGGTTTGCCACCACGTCCGCAAGAGCGAGAAGTTTTGGCACGTAGCTACTGGTCTCTTTTGGCAGATCTAAAGAGAAAAAGTCGACAGGTTTACCCAATTTTTTGTTCTTACGGATAGCGCTAGATACACACCGCCGCCACTATTGTAGGCTGCGATTGCGTGTTCCCAGTTTCCGTCAAAACGTTCATTTAATTGAACAAGATAATCCAATGCAGCATCGGTAGAGGCAGCGACATCGCGACGCCCGTCATACCAGTAGTTTTGTTCAAGCCCCATCATTTTCCCGGTGCCTGGAACAAACTGCCACAAACCTGCTGCGCTACCGTGCGAGTAAGCGAAAGCGTCAAATGAGCTTTCCACAACCGGTAGAAGAGCAAGCTCCATTGGCAACCCACGTTCTTCGATACGTTGCGTGATCATGTAAAGAAATGGCGCTGCACGTTTAGATACCGTGTACAGGTGGTTTGGGTGTTTCAAATACCACGTACGGTAATAATCCACTTTCTTGTTGTTTGGGATGTCCATTTCAAGCTGCATAGCAATACGTTGCCACACATCTTCTTGTTCCTGAGGGGAGAGAACTTTTGGCGTATCCTTGGCAGAATCTTTCGCCAAAGATTGTTTGTTTTTAGATTTAGTCTTAGTGGCATTCTGCTTAGCAGTTTGCTCTGACTTGTTGGTTTCTGGAGTTGGAGTGGTGGACGAATTTGGCTGGGTCAATTGACAGCCAGATAATAACAACACCAACGCCCAGCTATACTTCAAACGCATGGGTTCAGCCTATTTAGGGCCTTTTTATCTTCTCCTGCCTGTCGCGCAGCCTAAGTTGCGTGGCAGTCGTGAGATAATAGACATCTTTTAACACTAACTAATATTCAATAGAGGCGGAGAGCTTCTAAAATTATGCATGGGAGCGACATTCAAGTTGATTTATATCGACCCCAAACGTAAGAGAAGCGCCAGTGGCGCTTCCCAAAAAATCAGCCCCTGATAATACTGGGGTCTTGCAAACTTACAAGCAGAAAATGGTTAAAATTCGTTCTTCCACTCACGCAAAGCAGTAAAAACCGAGCATGGATCGCTATTTTTAATGCGGTTCGCGACAGACTTAACAACGTCTGGATTGGTGGTACGCAAGAATGGATTAATCCACTTTTCTTTTCGCAGCGTTGTTGGAAGGGTAGGAATGTTTAGTGCACGAAGGCGGTTCACATCGTCTCGGTATTGACGTAGTTGCTCGTTATCAGGTTCCACAGCCAGCGCAAAGGCAACGTTACTCGCTGTATATTCATGCGCGCAGAACACCTGTGTTTCTTCTGGAAGCGCTGCAATTTTGCTCAGAGACTCAAACATCTGCTCTGGTGTGCCTTCGAAAATACGACCGCAACCAGCAGAAAATAGCACGTCACCACAGAATAGCTTGCTATCGCCTACATACCCTATATGACCGAGCGTGTGCCCCGGCAAACCGAGCACCAAGAAGATTTCGCCGAACAGCTCAAGCTTATCGCCTTCTTCCATAGGAGTTGTTAAGGTCGGAATTGGCTCCGCTTTCGGGCCGACAACGGTGACGTGAGGAAATGCACGAACTAAATCTGGAACACCGCCAATGTGATCGTTGTGGTGGTGTGTAACTAAGATCGCTTCTAAAGTTAATTCGTTAGCCTGCAAATAATCTAATACTGGCTGTGCATCGCCTGGATCGACCACGGCGCAACGCTTGTCGCTATTTTGTATCAGCCAGATGTAATTATCATTAAATGCGGGTATGCTTTTGATCTCTAACACGATTCGTTCTCCGTCACCCTTTTTAAGTCAGGTGGTTAATGAAACCAGCACTCAGCAACAAAACTTTACCGCACCCATCGACTTGGTCAGCGATGAACAATGGGCCTTGGGTGCTTGAGTCAATCCAGACCCGACTTGATGAATGGTGTCCGAAATTGTTCGGCTACCATATGCTCAAACTGGGCGGGTTGAGCTGTGAGCTAACCAGCTGTAATTGTAACATTCAACACCAAGTCAACGTAGATATCCAGAACCCGTTGCACAATGTTATCGCAGATGGTTACGAATTGCCCTTTTTGGAAAAAAGCTTTGATGTCGTGATACTTGCCCATCAGCTTGATTATGCGAGTGATCCACACCGTCTGCTGCGAGAAGTCGACAGAGTGATGATGGATGATGGCTGTTTGATCATTACGGGTTTTAACCCAATTAGCTTTACTGGTTTGGCGAGTTTGTTCCCATGGCGTAAAAATAACTTGCCGTGGAGTGGGCGAATGTTTACTTCGAGCCGAATCAATGACTGGTTGGGGTTACTCAACTACCAAGTAATTCATTGTGATCGTTATGCGCTGTTTCCTATGACACGTTATCGCACCATGTGGACGTGGTTAGAAAACAGCTTGGGAGATTGGGCTTCTCCGGCGGGGAGCTTGTACTATATCGTCGCTCGTAAACGAACGTACCCTCTCAAGCCAATCAAACCACATTGGCGTCTAAAGAAAAAACTGACGCCGCTTGGCGTGATGAACCGAGAGGGATTTGGTGTGAAGAGAGTGTCGAGCCAGCGCTACTAGCGTATTAAGATGGCTGGTAGCCTGTATCTTCTTCTGTTGGGTTTTCTGCTGCTGTGCGGGCGAGTTCATCACAGATTTCGTTTTCTCTGTGTCCAGCATGGCCTTTAACCCAATGCCAATCCACTTGGTGGCGTGCCGTTTCTTTATCCAGTGCTTGCCATAAATCGGCGTTCTTCACGGGCTTTTTATCTGCGGTTTTCCAGCCGCGTTTTTTCCAGTTGTGAATCCACTGCGTGATCCCTTGGCGCACGTACTGACTATCGGTCGTCAGCGTGACACGGCACGGCTCTTTCAGTGTTTGCAGGGCGACAACAGCGGCTAACATTTCCATGCGATTGTTGGTGGTGAGGGTGTAGCCTTTGGAGAGCGTCTTTTCTACGTCTTTGTAGCGTAAGACGATGCCGTAGCCACCAGGGCCTGGATTTCCTAAACAAGATCCGTCTGTGAAAATCTCAACGTGTTTGGTCATATTTTTGGTACTATTAGCCGAAACATTTAATAAAGCATAGTCTGACATACATAACCTTATGAATACCAGCAGCAATTCTGAACATAATCGCATTGTCGTTCTCGATACCGAAACCACAGGTATGAACCAAGAAGGTGGTCCGCACTACTTAGGTCACCGCATCATCGAAATCGGTGCCGTGGAGATCATCAACCGTAAGCTGACTGGTCGTCATTTCCATGTGTACATTAAGCCCGATCGTGAAATTCAACCTGAGGCGATACAAGTACACGGTATTACCGATGAATTCTTGGTAGATAAACCGGAATACGCGAGTATCCACCAAGAGTTTCTTGATTTTATCAAAGGCGCAGAACTGGTTGCGCATAACGCGCCCTTCGATACTGGCTTCATGGATTATGAGTTTGAAAAACTCGATCCAACAATTGGTAAAACCGACGATTACTGCAAGGTGACGGATACGCTTGCCATGGCGAAGAAAATCTTCCCGGGCAAGCGCAACAACCTCGACGTATTATGTGAACGTTACGGCATTGATAACTCGCACCGTACACTCCACGGGGCATTGCTCGATGCGGAGATTCTAGCCGACGTTTACCTACTGATGACTGGTGGGCAAACGAGTCTAGAATTTAACGCCAACAAACAAGAAGGCGGGGTAGAAACCATTCGCCGCATTGAAGGAAGAAAAGCACTAAAGGTTTTGCGTGCAACTGCCGATGAATTAGAAGCGCACCAGAAAAGATTAGAACTGGTAAACGACTGTATTTGGCACCAATAGGAGAAGCTATGTTGAGGGCTTTGTCGGTCGCTATTTTAGCGATCTGGAGTTGTTTCGCATTTGCCGCGAGCGAGTCCGCCATGTCTTTGTTGGATAACCGTTTTCGTGTCGACCCGACCATCGAACAGATTACTTTTCTGGTTTATCGTGAACAAAGTTCTCAACCTGTTGTGTTAGTTCGTCCAGATGGTAAAAAATATTACGCGTGGGGCTCTTACGACAACGTTCGTTGGTATCAAGAACCATCACTCGACATCATTTCAGTCGACAACCCAATGCCCGGCCCTTGGCAAGCTGTGGGGAAAGTAACCCCAAAAAACAACATCCGCTTAATTTCACATCTCAAGCTCAGCACCGATGTATTCCCTAACCGTCTCTATAACGGAGAAGCGCTCAAGTTCACCGCGCGTTTAACTTCAGACGATAAGCCGCTTGTCCTGCGAGACTTTCTCGACCGCGTCAACTTGCGCGTTACCTTTACTAAGTTTGTCGAAAATGAAGACGAACTGATAAAAGAAGCACGGCCAGTGCCGATGATCATTGGCGAATTTTCTGATGATGGTCGCGGTCTGGATGAACAAGCGGGCGATGGCGTCTTCACCGTTCAATTACCTATCGAAGTGGAACCGGGCAAGTACCGCGCACGAATCACTTCTGGAAACGGCGTATTTTTGCGTGCGCAAGAACAGGTGATTTTGGTGTACCCAAACCCAGTCTCACGTACGTTTATTCAATCTCGTAGCCCAGAGAAACCACATCAGCTGGTGGTTAGCGGTGAGCAAGGTATGATTGCTCCCGGTTCTATCGCGGTAAATGTCGAGCAAAATGCACCTGATGGCTTCATTACCTACAGCCAAGGGCAAGTGTCACAGGATGGTATGAAAACCACCTTGAACTTGGATAATGATCCTGAACTGGGCAAGTACTCATGGCGCGGAGAAATCTTTGCAACGGATTTCGCAACCCAGCGTGCACTGGTGTTTCCTATTCAAGAACAAACCTTCAGTGTCGTTGATGAAGTAGATTTAGAAGCTGCCCGCGTCGCCAAAGAAGCAGAGCTGGCCGAGCAACGCCGTATTGAGATAGAAAAACGCATCATTGCAGAGCGCGAAGCTGAGCGTAAACGCAGCATGATCATCATTGCGGTCGGCAACGTAGTGATGCTTTTGATTGCTATCGTGGCTTGGATTGTGTGGCGCAAGTTAAAAGCGAAACGACAAGCCATGCCTGAAATGCAATTGGAAGTGCCAAAGAAATAAGGCAGAAGAGTTAGAGAAAGAACGGAGCCCATCGGCTCCGTTTTTTGTTTATCTTAGATTATCGCTTAAGCCACTTCTGGAATTGGCTTTGGTGGTTGTTCCAAGTCGGGTTCTTTTTGCACGGTCGGAACAATCCCTTCACCGACAGCACTGAGGTAGCTACCACTGAGTTTGATCGCAAGGTACATATCGGCACGCAGCAAAACCCCGCCTTCACTGGTATTTATTCCCGTTAACTCACACCATTGACGCAAGCGGCGTTTTCTTCCTGCGAGGACTAATCGTATTCCTCTTTTCTTGAGCACTTCGTGAATGTCGGCCAATGTTGCCATGACACTCAAATCTAGGTGAGTAAAGCTTGATACGGCATCGACTACGACACAGCTGACATCTTTGTTTTGCTCTGCGTGCTCTAGCAAACGACGCTTAAAGTACGGCGCATTAAAGTAGGTCAACGGTGAGTTGAAGCGATAAATCACCATTCCCGGAATTGGAGACGCTTTTCCGGTTTCATCAATGGTGCGAATGGTGCCTTTTTCATCCAGACCAAGTAGTTGGTCACTTGGTCGCATGACGATGCGTAAAAACTGAAATAGGCCTAATAGAACTGCCAGTGTGATACCTGGAATAACCCCAATTACTAACACGGAAATAAAGGTGATGGTGGCAAGGTAAAAGGCATCTTTGTCACGTGTTTTCAGTATCCATATGGCTTTGAGATCAAGCAGTGACAGTGACGCGATGATGAGTACCACGCCGAGTGACGCAATAGGGATGAACTGTAACGGCTCGTAAATAAAGACCGCGATAATAGCAATGGTGATGGCTGCCACAATCGATACCAATTGCGATTTTCCCCCATTGGCGTCGTTAACGGCGGTACGAGAATCTGCGCCGCTGATGGCAAAGCCTTGCGAGAAAGCAGAAGCAATATTGGCAAAACCCAATGCCTGAAACTCTTTATTAGCGTCAATGTCGTAGCCGTTCTTTGCTGCGAAGCTGCGCGCGGTCAGCATCATGCTGACAAAGCTAACGATCGCTAAGTTTAACGCTGGCACGACGAGCTCACGCACTTCGCCAAGCTCAAATTGTGGGGCTTGAAATTGAGGGAAACCACCTTGAGTTAAGCCGACTACGGCCACGTCCATTTCTTGTAAGTGCAGTAGCCAAACCGATGCTGTAGTAACCAGTATGGCAAGCATTGCTGCAGGCCAAGTAGGACGGTAGCGTTTGGTTACCAAATAGACCACCACCGTCGCTACACTTAACGCAACGGTTGGCCAATGAAGTTCTGCCAAGCGTTGTGGAGCTTCCCATAATCGTTCAAGTAGATAGCGTTGTTCGTATTTCAAACCCACGACTTTCGCAAACTGACCGACAATGATGGTCAACGCCACGCCGTTGAGTAGCCCTAAGAGGATTGGGCGGGAAAGGAAGTCAGCAAAAATGCCCAGTTTGAAACGGCTGGCCAGTACACACCAAATACCTGTCATGGCTGTCATGGTCATGACGAGCTGCCAGTGTTTGGTTGGGTCGCCAGCGGCAATTGGGGTAACGACGGCGGCGATGACGGCACAGGTTGCGGCGTCCGGGCCAACAATGAGTTGTCGGGAAGTGCCCATTAAAGCGTAAACCAGCATCGGCAGCACGCATGAGTAGAGGCCGACGATAGCAGAAACGCCAGTTAGCTGCGCATAAGCAATAGCAACAGGTAGTGCAACAGCAACAACAGAAAATGCTGCTCTAAAGTCATTCACGAGCCATTCTTTTTGATAGTTTTTAAGTTGAATGAGACCTGGGAACCACTGAGCGAATAAGAGTCTAGCCAACAGATTTTCCATATATGTGGTTGAGATACGGTAAAGTATACATCGTTAATGGGTAAGGTCTGTGAGCTATTTATCACTCATATCGCGATCAATTGGTTTGGCTGTGGTTACAACGGTTGTCTGAGAGTGAGCATCGGATGCGTCGAAAGGGAGGGGGCGTGATGGGGAGCCAAAGCTCCCGTTTTTGTCTTTCTTATTGGCTTTTAAGCAACGCTATCCATTTGAGGGTAAAGAGGCTTTGCTGCCAATAGTTCCGGCTCAAAATCGTCAACGTTAATGGTATCGAGACGATGTTGCTCGGCTTCTCTCAGCAGTTCTGCTTCTTCTTGAGTGATCACACCTTGATCTAGACCTTCTTGGGCAATCATGTCCAAGCGGAGGAATGGACGACGTTTACCTTGCGCTTTACAAACTTTGTCGAACACAGGCTCAGCTTGAAGAATCACAGACAGTGCCAGCTCAATCTTACCTGCTGGGTTGTGCTCTGTTGGCTCTAGGTATTGGCCACGGCCAATGCGCGAGCGTGTTGCACTTGGGGTTTGTAGAATACGTGCCACTTTACTGTCTAGCTTGTCACTTGGTGCTTTGCGTACACGACCGAATGGCATAATCAGAACGCGAAGTGTGCGGCCAATGACTTTGTTCGGGAAGTTTGCTAGGAACTCATCAACGGCGATTTCTGCTTGTTTTAAGCTATCTTGTAGACCCCAGTGAACCAAAGCCAAATCTTCAGCTGGACGACCATCTTGTTCAAAACGTTTTAGCGTCGCGGAGCTTAGGTATAGCTGACTGAGAATGTCACCTAAACGCGCAGATAAGCGCTCTTTACGTTTCAACGAACCACCAAGTACCGCCATTGAGATATCAGACAGAAGCGCTAGGTTGGCACTGTAACGGTTTAGCTGTTGGTAGTAGCGTTTCGTTGCATCTTTAGTCGGTGCCGATGAACCTAGGCCATCGCTTAAACCAAACCAAATACTGCGAACGAGGTTACTCATGGTAAAGCTCACGTGGCCAGCTAACGCTTTGTCGAATTTCTCAACCGCGTCGCTTGCTTCTGAGTATGCTGCGTTCATTTCTTCAAGCACGTATGGGTGACAACGAATCGCACCTTGACCGAAGATGATCATCGAACGAGTCAGAATGTTTGCACCTTCTACCGTTACGGCGATTGGAGAGCCTTGGTAGCCACGAGCGAGGAAGTTCGAAGGGCCTAAACAAATGCCTTTACCGCCGACAATGTCCATCGCGTCGATGATGCTTTGTTGACCGCGGTGGGTACAGTGGTACTTCACAATTGCAGAAATAACCGATGGCTTTTCACCTAGGTCGATACCTGCAACAGTTAGGTTGCTGGCCGCATCCATGACGTATGCATTACCGCCAAGACGCGCCAATGGCTCTTCAACGCCTTCCATGTGACCGATTGGTTGTTTGAACTGACGACGAATGCGAGAGTATGCACCCGTTGCCATCGCAGCCGATTTGATACCACCCGTCGAGTTAGAAGGTAGCGTGATGCCACGGCCGACCGACAGACATTCCACCAGCATGCGCCAGCCTTGCCCTGCCATTTTCTCACCACCGATGATGAAATCGATAGGAACGAAAATGTCTTTACCACGGGTTGGACCGTTCTGGAATGGCACGTTTAGTGGGAAATGACGGTTGCCGATTTCTACACCTTTCACATCCGTTGGGATCAGCGCACATGTGATACCAAGATCTTCTTTATCACCAAGCAGGCCTTCTGGGTCACGCAGTTTGAATGCAAGGCCAAGTACCGTCGCAACAGGTGCAAGTGTGATGTAGCGTTTGTTCCACGTTAGACGCATACCCAACACTTCTTTGCCTTCCCATTCTCCTTTACAAACGACGCCGTAATCTGGGATTGAGCCTGCGTCTGAGCCAGCCTCTGGGCTAGTTAGCGCGAAACATGGGATTTCTTTACCTTCGGCTAGGCGAGGTAAGTAATAGTTTTTCTGATCTTCTGTACCGTAGTGTTGCAAGAGCTCGCCTGGGCCTAATGAGTTAGGCACACCAACGGTAGAAGAAAGTACGCCAGAAACACCCGTCAGCTTTTGCAGTACCAAAGATTGAGCGTATGCAGAGAACTCTAGACCACCGTACTTTTTCTTGATGATCATGGCGAAGAATTTGTTGTCTTTCAGATACTGCCAAACTTCAGGTGGTAAATCCGCGAGTTCATGCGTTACTTGGAAGTCGCTGACCATAGCACACACTTCGTTTACTGGGCCGTCTAAGAACGCTTGCTCTTCAGCGCTAAGTTTTGGCGCTTGAATTGCGTGTAATTTTTCCCATTCAGGTTTACCTTTGAATAGCTCAGCTTCCCACCATACGGTACCAGCATCGAGAGCTTCTTTTTCAGTTTGAGACATCGCAGGTAGCACAGTCTTAAACAACGCCAGTGCCTTACGGCTAATAAGCGATTGGCGGATACCAGAAACGGCAAAGACCGCGATTGCAAGCACATACAGTGCCCAGCCAATAACGCCAACTGAGCCTGTGATAGTCAGCACTAGCATGGCAGCAGTTAGTAGGCTGACGGATTTAACGAGTGACATTCTGTGGTAAAGCGTAATGCCTAACACAACAGCCATCGCAACGATAGAGAGCAAGATGTCCATATAATTTTTCCTTTTCAGACTTTATAAATGTTGTACGTCTGTATTTTGGTAAGAGGTCTAACCAGTTGGTGTAAGTGTAATCAAAATATTAAAGAAATGTAAAACACAAGATTGAGTAAAAAGTGATCTAAGTAGAGTTAAAATTCTAAAGTTGCGAATTGAGTGATGGTTTCGTAAGCAAGTTGACAAGTTTATTACTGTCACCAATCCAAATCTGGAGGTTCACTATCGACACTAATTCTCGTTTGTGGGTAAACTCAGTGTTATGAAATGTCCGGTGCTAAAATGGCATCAGAACCATTTACTAAGGCGAAGCGAATGCGCATTTACGCCCGAAATAATAAAGAGAACGTCTTATGTACCAAGATCTGATTAGAAGTGAATTGAACGAAGCTGCTGAAGTGCTCAACAAATTTTTAAGCGATGACCATAACATTGCTCAAATCGAAGCGGCAGCGAAGATGATTGCCGATTCTTTTAAGCAAGATGGTAAGGTGCTGTCGTGTGGTAACGGTGGTTCGCACTGTGACGCAATGCACTTCGCAGAAGAGCTAACGGGGCGTTACCGTGATAATCGCCCAGGATACGCTGGTATTGCGATTTCAGATCCAAGCCACCTTTCTTGTGTCAGTAACGATTTTGGTTACGACTTTGTCTTTTCTCGTTACGTTGAAGCGGTAGGCCGCAAAGGTGATGTTCTGTTTGGTTTGTCGACATCTGGCAACTCAGGCAATATTCTTAAAGCGATTGAAGCTGCGAAAGCGAAAGGCATGAAGACCATCGCACTGACGGGTAAAGATGGCGGTAAAATGGCTGGTCTTGCTGATGTTGAAATTCGTGTACCACACTTTGGTTATGCAGACCGTATTCAAGAAGTACATATTAAGATTATTCACATCATCATTCAGTTGATTGAAAAAGAGATGGAATAATTTTCTGCAGCCACTTTTTCGACTGTGGTTTAGGTAAGGAGTTCGTTAAACGATGTGTGAATTGCTCGGCATGAGCGCCAATGTTCCAACGGATATCTGTTTCAGCTTTACAGGGCTGATGCTGCGTGGAGGTCGTACTGGCCCGCACCGTGATGGTTGGGGAATTACTTTTTATGAAGGTAAAGGTTTTCGAACCTTTAAAGACCCAAAACCAAGCTGTGAGTCCCAAATTGCTGAATTGGTGCAAAACTATCCGATCAAAAGTCGTGCGGTTGTGAGTCATATTCGCCAAGCAAACCGTGGCGGAGTGAATTTAGAAAATACGCACCCATTCACACGTGAGTTGTGGGGCAAGTATTGGACCTTTGCTCACAATGGTCAGCTGTCTGATTACCAAGACCTGTACACTGGGCGCCATCGTCCTGTTGGTCAAACAGACAGTGAGCTCGCGTTTTGTTGGCTGCTAAAGCAGATGGAAGATAGATATCCAGAGCCTCCTCAGGACATGGAATCTGTTTTTCTCTACATCGCTAAGTGTTGCGATCAGCTCAAAGAAAAAGGCGTGTTCAATATGTTGCTCAGCGACGGCGAGTTTGTCATGACGTATTGTACTAATCACTTGTATTGGATTACGCGTCGCGCTCCGTTTGGCAAGGCCGCTTTGCTAGATGAAGATGTGGAGATCAACTTCCAAGAAGAAACAACACCAAACGATGTTGTTTCTGTCATTGCAACTCAGCCTTTAACCGGCAATGAGACTTGGCATCGAATGAAGCCTGGTGAATATGGTTTGTTTCACCTTGGTGAACTGATCCAAAACAATGCATCTGATTTGAAAGATGTGCCATTTGCAGCGCCCAAACCGGGTAATCAAGCTCCGACCGAACCGTTGGAATAACGACGTTTCTAGACATCAAGTTTTCCAAATAACAAAAAGGCAGTCACTCGACTGCCTTTTTTTGATGCGTTAAAAAGTACTTATTCTTCTTCAGAGGCAGCGTAGCCATGAGGACCGAGTTCTTTGCCATCTAACCAAGCTTTGCCATCTTGCATGATTAAACGCTCTTCAACGAGCCACTTAGTCACGATAGGGTAAATGGTGTGCTCTTGAGTTTGTACACGCGCAGCGAGTGCTGCTGCATCATCATCTTCAAATACTGGCACTTTTGCTTGAAGAACTACGGGACCGCCGTCTAACTCTTCTGTGACAAAGTGAACACTTGTGCCGTGCTCTTTGTCTTTGGCGTCAATCGCGCGCTGGTGGGTGTGTAAACCCGGGTATTTAGGTAGAAGAGAAGGGTGAATGTTGATCATCTTACCGAGATAGTGCGAAACAAATGCACCGCTAAGAATGCGCATGTACCCTGCAAGAACGACAACATTGGGCTGATACTTGTCAATTTGTTGCATCAACTCGGCATCGAATGCCTCGCGTGACTCGAACGCTTTTGGGTCAACAAAGTGGCCATCAACATTAAACTGTTTTGCACGTTCTAGGCCGTATGCGTCAGATTTATTAGAAAATACTGCTGCAACGTGTGCGTTAGGCATGCTGTTTTCACAAGCTTCTAAAATGGCTTGTAAGTTACTGCCGTTACCTGAAATTAGGACCACGATGTTTTTCATGATGTTGGGACTGCCTTGATATTGTAGGTTCTATAAATTACCTACTATTAGAATGGTTTTCGATGTTCCAGATAGCAGAATGAGGACGTGGCGTCCTCATTCATTTTATTTTTTAGCGTGATTCACAAGTTAGTTGATTTCAACTTGCTCTTCATTTGCTTCTGCTTGAGCAATTTCACCAATCACCCATGCGTTTTCGCCTTCTTCTTTAAGAAGTGCAACCGCCGCGTCTGCTTGGTCTTTTGGTAGTGCAACGACTAGACCAACACCACAGTTGAACGTACGGTACATTTCGTGCGTTTCAACGTTGCCTTTCTCTTGCAGCCATTTGAAAATGATTGGCCATTCCCAGCTGTTACCGTCGATAACGGCTTTTGTGCCTTCAGGCAGTACGCGAGGGATGTTTTCCCAGAAACCACCACCCGTAATGTGAGAAATCGCGTGGATATCGTGTTTCTCGATCATCTTAAGTGCAGATTTGATGTAAATCTTCGTTGGTTCTAGTAGGTGCTCACCGATAGTGCGACCTGCTAGCTCTTCGTTTTTATCTGCGCCAGAAACTTCTAGAATCTTACGGATAAGTGAGTAACCGTTTGAGTGTGGACCGCTTGAGCCGACAGCGATCAGTGCGTCGCCTGCTGCTACTTTAGTGCCGTCAATCACGTCTTCTTTTTCCACTACGCCTACACAGAAACCCGCAACGTCGTAGTCTTCGCCTTCGTACATGCCTGGCATTTCAGCCGTTTCACCACCGATAAGTGCACAACCAGCTTGAACACAGCCATCAGCAATACCAGAAACCACGTCTGCTGCTGTGTCTACGTCTAGTTTGCCTGTAGCGTAGTAGTCTAGGAAGAATAGGGGCTCGGCACCTTGAACGATTAGGTCGTTTACACACATTGCCACTAGGTCGATACCGATAGTGTCGTGCTTGTTCATATCCAGTGCTAGGCGAAGTTTTGTGCCTACACCGTCAGTACCAGAAACCAGTACAGGTTGTTTGTATTTGGTTGGCAATTCGCATAAAGCGCCAAAACCACCGATACCACCCATCACTTCAGGGCGACGAGTACGTTTCACCGCACCCTTAATACGATCTACAAGCGCATTGCCTGCATCAATATCGACACCAGCGTCTTTATAGCTAAGAGAAGAGTTGTTACCACTCACAGGGAAGTCCTCGGTATTTAAGTTGGATATGAAAACGGCGCTATTCTACCAGTGGTTAAATACAGATAGCAAACGTTTGCGTCTGTTTTTTTCTTTAGTGATATATCCTGAAATCCCTGTGAAAATCATGTATAATCTGAAGGTTTGTTTAAATATTGCCAACTATAGCCGGAGATGGACATGAAAGTTGTTGAAGTAAAGCACCCTCTTGTAAAACACAAAATTGGTCTAATGAGAGAAGGTGACATCAGCACAAAGCGTTTTCGTGAGTTAGCGACAGAAGTCGGTAGCCTACTTACTTACGAAGCGACAGCAGACTTTGAAACAGAGAAAGTAACCATTGAAGGTTGGAACGGTCCGGTAGAAGTTGACCAAATCAAAGGTAAAAAAGTAACAGTAGTGCCAATCCTACGTGCAGGTCTAGGCATGATGGATGGCGTTCTTGAGCACATGCCAAGCGCTCGTATCAGTGTTGTTGGTATTTACCGTGATGAAGAAACACTTGAGCCAGTACCTTATTTCAACAAGCTAGCGTCTAACATTGATGAGCGTATTGCTCTAGTTGTTGACCCAATGCTAGCAACTGGCGGTTCGATGATCGCGACTATCGACCTACTAAAAGAGAAAGGCTGTCAGTCAATTAAAGTTCTTGTTCTAGTTGCTGCTCCAGAAGGTATTGAAGCACTAGAAAAAGCGCACCCAGACGTTGAGCTTTACACTGCGGCAATCGATGAGAAGCTAAACGACAAAGGCTACATCGTTCCTGGTCTTGGTGATGCAGGTGATAAGATTTTCGGTACTAAGTAATTAGTTACTCCGAATAAAACAAAGGC
>NZ_JAPEID010000019.1:0-94709 GCF_028823755.1 Vibrio sp. VP6 | reverse complement strand
AGCCGCTCAGATCGTAGTTTCTTGATTTAGTTCCATCGAATTACGCAACAAAGCCTAACGACAGTGTCGTATCGCACTGTTCACAAAGAGCATTACGCAAGTCACACGCCAACTACGCCGCACTTGTTGTTAATTAAATGTAAAACTATGATTACCAAGCGATAACAAACCAAGTGAGCGATGTTTGAGCGGATGTATGGTGTGAACACCAATGTTCAAGTGTTCCAAAATGGCACACCCTCACTGTGACAAAATGGTACAGTCATGGAACTTCAACACATTAGCGATAACAACTGGCTTTCTACGTCATGGATCCGAAGTGAACAGGCGGGTTTAAAACAGCGTCGACGCCCTGAAGATATTCGAGTGACACCAGCGACACTTCAAGATAGGCGTCACCAACTTAACTTCTTATTGGAAACCGTCACCCAGTTTGCTCTCCCGCTGTTTAATCAGCTTTTTGCTCACAGTGACAGCCGCTTAATTCTGACGGATGCCGACGGCGTCATCATCGGCAGTTGGGGGCAACCTAAGTTCCGCGAAAAGTTGACCGAAATAGCGCTGAGTTCGGGGGCGTGTTGGCAAGAAAAGGTCAAAGGCACCAACGCGATTGGGACTGCGATAATTGAAGCAAAACCGGTCTCTGTCATTGGCGATCAACACTTTATCCAACACCATCGTTTTATTAGCTGCTCGGCCAATCCTATTTTCGATCATCTTGGTCATTTGATTGGCATATTAGATATCACCAGCGAGCAAAAGAAACATGACTTCTCAACGCAGGTGCTGGTACAAAACATGGTGCAGCAGGTTGAAAATCAATTACTTAACTTGATTCCACAAGGGCATATTCGTGTGGATTTGGCGTGTGAGAAAGGCTTACTGAACAGTGGGTGGCAAGGGATTATCATCGCCAATGAAGATGGACAGATCCTTGCGCATAACCAAGTTGCTTCTCAACTCCTCGCGCAACAAAACGTCATCGGGCAATCGCTCGACGACATTCTTTCTATCCAAAGTGCCGACCATCCTTTCGTGTTCAAAACAAAGCCGCTGACCGACAAAAAAGTGAAGTCTCGTTCCGTTACCGCTTCCAATGATCTGCATTATGGTGATTCCACTGTCGAGCATTGCTGGCAACAAGCCAATCGCGTTATCGATAAAGACATCAGTTTACTGATTCTCGGAGAAACTGGGGTCGGTAAAAATGAGTTTGTAAAAGCGCTACATAAAAACAGCCAGAGAAAAACTGGCCCTTTGGTTTCCGTCAACTGTGGCGCACTACCGAAAGATTTGGTTGAGTCCGAATTGTTTGGCTACGTAGCTGGGGCATTTACTGGCGCAAACAGCAAAGGCTATCAGGGTAAAATTCGTCAGGCTCATAAAGGGATTTTATTTCTGGATGAAATCGCCGACTTACCGTTAGAAGCTCAAAGCCGCTTGCTTCATGTGCTTCAAGATAAGACTGTACTTCCCGTTGGTTCAAACCAAAGTGTTCAAGTCGATACGCAAATCATCGCGGCCACGCATAAAGATCTCGATAGCTTGGTTAGCGAAGGATTGTTCCGTCAAGATTTATACTATCGTCTCAATGGTTTGATCATCGAATTGCCTCGCTTTGAAGAACGAGATGATAAGCAACAACTGATCGAGAATATCCATCGACGTCATGCTGAATCTGAACAACAACTCTGTCCTCACCTACTTTCTCTAATGCTTTCTTACTCTTGGCCAGGAAACCTGCGAGAACTCGATAGTTTAATCAAAGTATCCGCGTTAATGGCGCAAGGTGAAGAAACGTTGGAGCTCGCTCACGTACCGACTCACCTGAGTAAGAAGCTCAGCCAAGCTCAAGACGTAGCAACCGCTGCAGAGCCAACATTAAAACTGCGTGCAACCGTCGAAGACAAACTGCTTAAAACATATCAAGCAAATCAGGGCAACATCAGTAAAACCTCTCGCATGCTTGGCGTCAGTCGAAATACAATTTATAGAAAGCTGAAAAGCCTCGGCATATTGGGTTAATCCATAACCTCAGATACCAAAAGAGCACCTTTGCGGTGCTCTTTCTATTTGAAACCTAGCTTACAGGCCACCTTGTTGTTGCGCCTGTTTTACTAATGCCTGACGTTGAGTTTCCTTCTCAGAGATCACTTGGTTGTCCTTGTGTATTTCCTGATCCAATTCTGCCGGAATGAAAACAAAGTACTTGTTAAGAGTCATCTTAGAACCTCAATTTGTTGAGTTAATCACCTTCTTGGTCAACGTAAACAACACCAGAAAAACACGTTTTACTGGATCCTTGTTGCTGGTTTCAAAAAATAAAGGATGTTCATTTATTAAACATCCTCCATGTGGGCGCTAATTATAGGCGTAGTTCAAAGGCTTACCTAGCACTCTTTTTCGCCTTTCTTGCAACCTTAGTTTCATTCTCAAAACTGATGCAATCACACATATTCAATAAAGCATTGTTAAACAAAGAAAAGTGATTTTTGATTCTATAAATCAACAGAATGAGAAGTACTTCCCATGCACCTTACAAAATTAAGGTAGGCGACGTTTCAAATTACAAATTCATGCATAACAGCCACTGGCCTGTGCAGTAAAATTTTTTTGACGTGATAATCAAATAAGCTCATATCACTGCAACTTCATCCACAAATTTGTCTACCAGTTCAATATTTCACCTTTTTTGAGAAATCTTTAGCCACTTTTTTGGGTGAAAATGCCAAGAAAGGAAGACAATCAAAGTGTGGAATATGATCACACTTGTCTATCCCCACTCAGCTTTGGGAGGCGTTTATGAAAAGTAACAAACTTGGCCATGTGATGTCTTTCAGCAGAATGTTTTCCTTCATTGCTTTTTTGACGGCCACATTCGCATGGATTCTCAGCATGTATGCCCTATTCACTGTTTCTGTAGTGACTCTTGTGGTCAGCGCAATTCTCTACCTCAAAGACAGGTTCTATCAAAACAAGAAAACGACCACAGAAAAGAGCGCCTAGGCGCTCTAGTGACTAATACTCCTAGACGTTAGGTAAGCATTTATTTCATCTTGGCATAACTTAGGATCACTAACCATAACATCAATGCTCAGCTTGCTCGATGCTAAAGAAAATGGTGGGCATTCAATGGTGGGCATTCATAGTAGCCTTGAGCTGTTGCAAGTGAAGTTAGTCATACTTGTTCAATAAGAAAAACAGGCCACACTAAAGCAATCGCTGACAACAACCAAACTTCGAGCAAACGACTTAATGTCGTCGACACTGCTCTGCCTATCTTTGCTTTATATGTAGCATAAACACAACTGACAAGAGTGTTGATACTAGTGCCAATGACGATAACATAACGCGTATTCACATAGATGATTTGAGATTTGCTTAGTTAGTTGATCTTTTAAACTTAGAAAGTCGAAGTGAGTGCTGAGTAGCGTGAAAGCAACACCACATGTAATCAAACTTATCAGAAAAACGACCACACAAACTGTTTTTATACTTGGCGTATCATCCATTGCCCTGCTCTTCCCTATTAGAGCCTAGCGCTCTTTCACGTGTCTTTAATAACTTATCAACCCTTTCTAATTCGTGAAAATAGCCATACATAGCAATGCGATTAATCTCTGCATCCGTACAAAGACTCTCATTTATTACCATTGCTTCCATCGTCATTCCGCTGGACGCGATTGTGAAAGGTGGACACGCTAAGTAACCATTACTTTCTGCAATATGTTCCAATCGCCCAAATTCAAAAATTTGAACTGGAATAGCAACGATAAGGGACAAAACAACTGTTATTATTATCACTTTAATCGGCACTTTGATTAACTGTGTCATTCGATCCAATAAAATATAAACCAATAATGTGGGACTAAAGAGTAAGCTTGCGATACTTAAAACATATGACGCATCAATGTAGACCACTTGAAAATCACTACTGAGCTGACGCGGTAAAGATTCGAAAGCGAAATGATGATAAAGGCGATAAATGGAATAAATGATCAGCAATATGAACATAAGCAACACGAAAACTGTGTGAAATGGATGCTTCCGTTGTGTCATTTCTATTACCTTGACCTTGTAGTTGAGGAGACGCCAGAGAGCAGCTTAGCTTCACTCTTCGAAAAGAAATATTAAACTGATAGCAAAAGCATTCTCTCCCATTTCTGAGAAGTGCGTGACGAATCAACGTTTGATGTAACTTTTAAATCTACCAATATCTCAATATCTTACAGACACAAAAAAGGATGCCACTTAGGCATCCTTTTATATTCAGTCGGTTTACTTAAAACGATTATACGTCGTAAGTTGTAGACGCTGTGTTACCGCCTGTACCTGTCCAGTTAGTGTGGAAGAATTCACCACGCTCACGGTCGATACGCTCGTAAGTGTGAGCACCGAAGTAGTCACGTTGAGCTTGCAGTAGATTCGCAGGTAGACGAGCTGTTGTGTAACCGTCTAGGAACGTTAGTGCAGAAGTCGTACATGGCATTGGGATGCCTGCTTCCAGAGACTTAGCTGCAACTTTACGCCATGCTACTAGGCTGCTTTGTAGGATACCTTTGAAGTAATCATCAGAGCCTAGGAATGCTAGTTCTGGGTTTGCTTCGTATGCATCACGGATGTTGCCTAGGAACGCAGAACGGATGATACAACCACCACGCCACATAAGAGCAACGTTACCGTAGTTTAGGTCCCAGCCATTCTCGTTTGATGCTTCACGCATTAGCATAAAGCCTTGAGCGTAAGAGATGATCTTAGACGCTAGAAGCGCTTGACGCAGTGCGTCAACCCACTCTTGCTTGTCACCTTCTACTGGCGTGATTGTCTTACCGAACAGTTTCTCAGCTTCAACACGTTGATCTTTTAGTGCAGATAGGCAACGAGAGAATACTGACTCAGAGATAAGCGTTAGTGGAATACCTAGGTCTAGTGCGTTGATACCCGTCCATTTACCTGTACCTTTTTGGCCAGCAGTGTCTAGGATTTTTTCAACTAGAGGTTCACCATCTTCGTCTTTGTAGCCAAGGATGTCAGCCGTGATTTCAACTAGGTAGCTATTTAGCTCAGTGTTGTTCCACTCAGCGAATACCGCTTGCATTTCATCTGCAGACATACCAAGGCCGTCTTTCATGAACTGGTAAGCTTCAGTGATCAGCTGCATGTCGCCGTATTCGATGCCGTTGTGAACCATCTTAACGAAGTGACCTGCACCATCGTTACCAACCCAATCACAACAAGGCTCGCCAGCGTCAGTTTTCGCAGAAATACCTTGGAAGATAGGCTTAACCGCTTCCCAAGCTTCTGGAGCGCCGCCAGGCATGATAGATGGGCCAAAACGTGCACCTTCTTCACCACCAGATACGCCGGTACCGATGAAGTGGATGCCTTTTTCGCGTAGTGCTGCAACGCGACGGTTTGTATCTGGGTAGTTCGTGTTACCACCGTCGATGATGATGTCGCCTTTGTCTAGTAGAGGGACTAGAGCGTCGATGAATTTATCGACAACGTCACCTGCGCGAACCATTAGCATCACTTTACGTGGCGTTTCTAGCTTCTCTACTAGTTCTTCTAGAGAGTATGCACCGATGATGTTCGTGCCTTTCGCTGGTCCTTCCAGAAACTCGTCTACTTTGGCAGCAGTACGGTTGTGAGCTACCACTTTAAAACCGTGGTCGTTCATGTTTAGGATAAGGTTTTGACCCATTACTGCTAGGCCAATTACACCGATATCACCTTTCATTGTTTCTCTCCAATTGTCTTTCATTGACGAGCAAGCGCATTAAGCGATTTTTGCTGCTGCGTCCAAATCTAAATACCATTCCGTCAGACCCGCTTTTGCATGGATCTTCGCCGCCGGATATGGAAGTACGTTAGCTGGTGAACTGTTGATTTCTTCAACAATGTCCGCTTTACCCGCGCCAAGTACTAAATAACTAATACGTTTCGCTGCTTCTAATACGCGTGCGGTTTTCGACACACGAAGTTGACCCGACTCAGGATGCGCAGCTACAAGAGACAGGTTCGCATCATCATAATTCGTTTGGCCAGGGAACAGAGAAGCTGTGTGACCATCTGCACCAACGCCTAATAAGATCCAGTCAAACACAGGTGTTCCGTTTTCAGTCGGGATCACCTCTGCCATCTCTTTTGCAAAGCGCTCTGCTTCAGCTTTAGGCTCATCTTCGCCGCGGATACGGTGAATGTTTTCCGCAGGAATATTTACTTGGCTAAACAGCAATGTGTTTGCTTCACCATAGTTGCTTTCTGCATCATCAGGTGCCACGCAGCGCTCATCACCCCACCAGAAGTGAAGGTTTTGCCACTGAATCGAAGTTGCGTAAGCCTCAGAAGCCAACAGTTTAAACAGCATTTTAGGAGTGCTGCCGCCAGAAAGAGAGATGTGAACAGGTCGGCCCATTTCGCTGAACGCTTTCATGTCGTTAGCTAGGCTTTCTACTACCTGCTCCGCAGTTTGATAGATCTTATGGTTGATCATAGTTCACAGTAGTCCGTATCTGTTAGGTTTTTACATGGGAAACGCCAAGCGCGGTTGTCACGCTGAAGCAAGTCATCAGACTCTTTAGGACCCCATGTACCACATGCGTATCCGAAGAGTGATTGAGGATCTTGTTTGAAGTCTAAAATTGGCTGAACGTACTGCCAACATGCTTCAACTGCATCGCTACGTGCAAATAGCGTAGCGTCGCCATTTAGAGCATCAAGTAGAAGACGCTCGTATGCAGTTAGCATTTGAGTCTCTTGCAGGTCTGCGTAGTGGAAGTTCATTTTCACTTCCTTCGCTTTAAAGCCTGCGCCTGGTTCTTTCAAACCAAAGCTCATTTGAATACCTTCGTCTGGCTGAATGCGAATGATCAGTTTGTTTTCTGGCGCATTTTGGCCAAACACTGGGTGCGGTGTTTGTTTAAAGTGAATAACCACTTCAGTAACGCGAGTCGGAAGACGCTTGCCAGTGCGTACATAGAAAGGTACACCATTCCAACGCCAGTTGTTGATGTAAGCTTTTAGACCAATGTACGTCTCAGTACGAGAATCGTCCGCTACGCCGTTTTCTTCACGGTAACCCGGAAGGTGTTGGCCACGCACGTCTGATGCAGTGTACTGACCAAGTACAAGATCGTTACGTAGTGCTGTTTCATCCAGTGGTTTTAGGCATTGAAGCACTTTCACCACTTCATCACGCATTGAATCTGCGTTGATTTGTGCTGGTGGTTCCATACCGACCATTGCCAATACTTGTAGCAAGTGGTTTTGGAACATGTCGCGTACAGCGCCAGAGTTGTCGTAGTAACCACCACGCTCTTCTACGCCTAGGAATTCAGCGCCTGTGATTTCCACGTAATCAATGAAGTTACGATTCCAAAGCGGTTCAAACATCGCGTTAGAGAAACGGAAAACAAGTAGGTTTTGAACCGTCTCTTTACCTAGATAATGGTCGATACGGTAGATTTGATGTTCTTGGAAGTGCTCGTGAATCTCTTTATCCAACGTGCGTGCTGACTCAAGGTCGTAACCGAACGGTTTCTCGATGATCAGACGTTTCCAGCCATCTTCCTCATTGTTCAAACCATGTGCTGCAAGGCTTGCAGGGATCACACTGTATAGGCTTGGAGGTGTAGCTAGGTAGAAAAGCGTATTACGTTGTTCGAATTGATATTCGTCGGCAAGTTGGTCTAAACGTGTTGCCAGCTTGCTGTAATCTTGCGTGTCAGAAGTGTTAATTGCTTGGTAATGCAGATGGTTGATAAATGCATCAAGCGTTGCTGGCTCGGTTTTTTCCATTTCTTGAAGCGATTTTTTCAGCTTCTCGCGGTAGGACTCGTCACTGTATTCAGTACGACTTACGCCAAGAATGGCAAAACTCTCTGGAAGCTGCTTGTTCGCATAAAGGTGGTATAAAGCAGGAATGAGCTTACGGTATGTAAGGTCACCTGAAGCACCAAAAATAACGATGCTGCTGTTTTCTGGTATTACCATCATCTTTCCCTTAAAAACGAGGTACTTATTGTGTGCCCGGATACGGCTAAAGGATGAGCCAACCCTATCAATGACACTCAAAAATAGAAAATTGGTCTTACCTATTACGTTGATAGGTAAAGTCTATAGGCCCAAAGAACCTCAAGAAGTTGCGCTCCTAATCATCAGAAACACGACGTTTTGAGGCCATTTAGGTCACTTATGTCTCAAGAGCACAACCTTGCGCTCAGTGGAGGAAAGTCCGACACGGGGCAGTATTGTCTACGACTATTTGATTTACATCAACACTTGGCTGTGCAAACGTTTAAATAACTTACTTAAAACGTCATAAATGCTTGTATTTTATGGATAAAAAAAGTAACACTTAAGTTAGTTAAAATTTAAGCAAAAACTCTAATTCGGACAAAACTTACCCACACTTGCAATCCATTACATAATAAGTGTGAAATAAGCCAAATCTATTTCCTCTGTGCAAATGTGTTAATCCGATTTGTTTTCATGGGACGAATCACTACTACGCCCTCATCTGTCAAAAACAACTTCATCAACCTTTTCTTTTAAAGATTATTTTTAGCTGATACAAAAAAGCGGTGACTAAAAATCACCGCTTTAACTGTTTTACACTCAAAATACGATCTGGGTTCGCATTTTGTTACCGTATCACTTTTTTATAACAACGTTCCGGACGCCCAACCGTGCCGTAGTTTAGATCCGCTTCTAGTTCACCCGAGCTGATCAAATATTCCAAATAACGTCTTGCCGTGGTTCGGCTAGCGCCAATCTTTTCTCCCGCTTCATCAGCCGTTAGCGCGGCTTCCCCAACAAACAAGTCGCGAATTTTATCGAGCGTTACGCTATCTATCCCTTTAGGCAAGCGTTTAGGGCAACTGTCCGTTCCTGTATTTGATTGCAACATGCGGTCAACCAAACCTTGATCGAGGCTTTCCGCGACATCCAGCTGTTGGCGCTGAGTGATGTATTTTTTAAGTGCCGTTTCCAAGCGTGGGAACATGACGGGTTTTAACAGATAATCCACCACACCTCCGCGCATCGCTTGCTGTAGTGTGTCGACATCCCGAGCCGCGGTAATCAAAATCACATCACAAGTTTGATTGTTTGAGCGCAGCGTATTTAGTATCTCCAACCCTGTACCATCCGGCAGATAAACATCCATCAAAAGCAGATCTGGCTTGAGCACTTCGAGCTGCATTTCCGCTTCTAATCGCGTCGTTGCAATGCCAACCACATCCAACCCTGCCAATTGGCTCAGGTATTTGTGGTGTAATTCAGCAATGGCAATGTCATCTTCAATGATCATTACTCGCGTTGCCATGTTCATACTTGTTCTTCCTTTGGCAAATACACGGTTATTCGCGTTCCATGTTCTGTGTTTGGTAGCATTTCAACATGCCCGTGATAGCGGGTCGCTAATTGGTTCACTAGGTGCAGACCTACCCCTCTATTTTGTCGAGATTTTGTCGAAATGCCTTTTTTGAAAAGGGTTTGAGGTTCAATGTTCTCTGGCAACCCACATCCGTGATCGCTGACTTCTAAAATCACTTCGTTGCCGTAATCGCTAACCGAGACTTCGATGTTTCGACGCTCTGATGCAACGTTGGATTCATTGCGAATAACGCTCAAAGTCGCATCAAACGCATTGTCGATTAAGTTACCTAAAATGGTGACCAGATCTTCCGAATTTAACCATTCAGTAAGCGGCTCCAAGCGACTGCCCTCCTCGACCACCAGCTGCAAACCCAGTTCTCGTGCTCGCTCTGTTTTGCCCAACAACATACCCGCAATAAGCGGATCTTTTATGGTATCTCGCAAAAACTCAATCATGGCTTGATAATGGGCGGTTTCTTGTCCGATAAGCTTTTGCACAGCCTCAAGCTCACCCATTTGTACTAAGCCACTGATCGTATTGAGCTTGTTTCTATGCTCGTGAGTTTGAGAACGCAACAAGTCTGCATATTCTTTGGTTTGCGAGAGCTGCTCCGTAAGTTCATTGATCTCGTCACGCAAGCGAAAACTTGATACTGCCCCGACAATCTTTCCTTCCACAAAGATGGGTGAGCGGTTCGCAATTAAACGCTTATGATTAAGGAAAATTTCAATGTCGTGATCTTCTTGACCCGTTTCAAGAACGGTATATAAGTCGCTGTCGCGTAATGTATCCGTAAGCGGTTTGTTGAGCGCCTTATCTCTGTCAATGCCGAGAATCTGGCAAGCACTGCGGTTGATGGAACGAAGCACACCTTGTGCGTCAATGCTGAGTACACCTTCTTTGATAGTACTCATGGTGACTTCCAGTTCACCATACAGACGGCCGATCTCTTCTGGTTCGAAGCCTAAAATCGCGCGCTGGAATTTTCGAGACGCGTAATTGGACACCACGGCATTTGCCACCACTACAACGACAACCATCAAAATTAAAAAAGCGAGGAATGGCTCAATGCGATCTTGGAGCCTGTCGAGCAAATACCCCACCGACACCACACCAATGATGTTACCTTGTGCGTCGAATATCGCCGCTTTACCGCGGACGGAATAACCCAAAGAACCGCGAGCTGTAGACACATAGGATTGACCTTCGACCAGAGCTCGTTGGTTGTCGCCCCCTTTCATTGGCTTACCAATTCGCTCATCTACCGGATGAATTAAGCGTACGCCTTGGTTATCCCCAATCACAATAAAGGCCGCACCAATCGCTTTAGTTAGTGCGCGAAAGGACTCTTGATAAGGTTCTGGCTGCTGAGCTTCCACCATCTCAATGACGATTTCAGACTCTGCAAGGAAACGGGCAACACCGAGTGCCTTTTCACCCATTTCGTGTTCTTGATTGACTTTGAGGTAGGTAAAACCTGCGGCGACGAGCATAAGTAACTCGATCAAGCCCGAGAGCGTCATAATGACCAGCATGCGCTTTCTAAAGCTGATGGTTCTCCAACTCATGGTACATCCTTACCGTTAACCCACTTCCACGTCACTGTGGTGTTGTTCTAAGTTAACATCGAGTTAACAGCAAGGCTTAGATCAGATGATAAATCTGTGAACACGGCAAACAAAGCGTGACTTTTATGGTGAATTAATAGGCGGCGTGAAACATAAAATTACATCCATTCATCAGGCACAATATTCCTTGCTGATATTCAATGGCATACATAAATTGCCCTTTAAAGCATGATTACGATCACACCAAATTTAGCGGTTTTTGAGGCACATTTAGACTTTCCATCGTATAATTTTTAGTCAAGAAGCCACAAAGAGCATCTTATAAGAAAGCAGTGAAGCTGGAAGTCTATTATTAGCTCAACATTGAAGTCAGGCAATTTGGAAATAACTTAATAAAAATACAAATACTGACTATATGACAAACACTTAGACACCATCTGCAAACTGGAAAACTATAAACAGAGGTGAATTTATAGTTTAGAAGGAACACCAAACATGGAACGCGATACATTTGGAATTTGCCTGAATAAGGCTATGCTGTCAGAGAATATGTATTCAACTTTTACACACGTCAGGGCTTATGAAAAAAACGGAGGTAATGCTTCGGATCTCAAGGTGTTACTCTCGTTTCCTCAAATGAGCGGTAAAGATTTGTTGAACACGATGCGTGGTTCTCGCCAACTAGAATGGCGAGCGGAATTCCACTGCCCTCGTATGAAATAAACTCTTAACAACCTCGCGCTCAGTGATTGGCGATGCTGAGCGCTGATTTACCCTTAATTCTTCCTTTCAACCACTTAACAGCGTGAGTTGATTACTTTATATTAGAGCCAATACTCTACAACAAAGTAGCCATTATGAAACAAACTGGAAAGTTTTGGGTATTGGGCCTTATTAGTAGCTCCATTTCTCTTGCCTGCCATTCAGCACCGATCACGTTTGACACTGCGTGGCAGTTGTTACTAGAAAACAACTATTCTCTTAAAGCTCAACGTGCAAATGTTGAGAACTATCAATATCAAGAAAGTGCAACCAGCAACCTTAATCTGCCTCAAGTAAGCATTGGTGCTAACTACACACGCTTGGACACCGACGTTACTCTTTCAGGAAAGCAGATCCTAGATAGCACTGGAACACACATTAATGTGCCACCTGCTTTTCAACCCATTTTTGGTGCCTTAGCGAACACCACCTCAACCATTACTGAGCGCGATATTTTCTCTTCTTCTATCCGTGCGATTTGGCCTATCTTTACTGGTGGCCGAATCTCAGCTGCGCAATCTGCCGCGGCGGGTAAAACCGATGAAGCGAAAAGTCAGTTAGCCATGGAGCAACAGGCTCGCTTTGAAGACCTTTCTAAATACTACTTCTCAGTTGTACTTGCCAAAGAAGTGCTCGCTACGCGCCAAGCCGTAGAACAAGGTTTGAAAAAGCACCGAGATTTTGCCATCAAGCTGGAAGAGCAAGGACAGATCGCTCGCGTTGAACGCCTACAAGCTGAAGCCTCATTAGACAAAGCCAAAGTCGAAACACGCAAAGCAGCCAGTGACTTGAGTATTGCACAAGCTGCTCTTGGAAAACTTCTCGCGCAAGAGGATTCTGTTGAACCAGCAGAAACCTTGTTCATTAACGATAACCTGCCACCACTGAGTGCATTTATCGATCAGACCTTGCTCACCTACCCTGGGCTCGACATTTTGGATGCCAAGCACAAACAGGCATCGAGCTTAATTAAGGCAGAGAAAGGCAAATACTACCCAGAAGTTTACTTATATGGCGATTACAGCCTGTATGAAGACGATTCGTTGGCCAGCCAAATGAAACCGGATTGGCTCGTAGGGGTTAGCGTTAACATTCCATTGATTGAATCCACAGGTCGAAGCGAAAAAGTTAAAGCCGCACAAAGCGTTGTATCTCAAGTTGATGCTCTTAAATCTCAAGCCAAACAAGACTTGTCTTTACTTGTGCAGAAAACGTATCTAGAAGCGCAGCAAGCGATTGATGAAGTGCAAGGCTTAGAATCCAGCATCGCACTAGCCAATGAAAACCTGCTTCTGCGAGAAAAGGCATTCACTCAAGGTCTTTCTTCTTCTCTCGATGTGGTTGACGCTCAGCTTTATGTCGCCAGTATCGAAACTCAACGTTCGGCAGCGCGCTTCCGCTATCTGATTTCACTAACCAAACTATTAGCATTAAGCAGTGAAATGAACAGCTTCGAACAATATCAAAATACCGCTTACGCCCCAGCGAAAATATCCAAAGAGGTTAAATAAGTCATGGCAGCAAAATCTTTAAAACCCGTTCTACTTTCACTTTGCGCCTTGGGTGTGGCTTCTTGGGTTGGCTATCAGTTTTACCAAGCTTATCAGCCAGAACCAGTTCGCTTGCAAGGTTTGATTGAAGCTCAGCAATACAGCATTTCATCGAAAGTCCCAGGTCGCATCGACGAAGTGATGGTTCGCAAAGGCGATGATGTTGAAAAAGGCCAGTTAATTTTTACGCTTCACAGCCCAGAAATCGAAGCGAAACTGGAACAAGCAAAGGCTGGTGAAAAAGCGGCAGATGCACTAGCGCAAGAAGCAGAGAAAGGTGCACGTGAGCAACAAATTCAAGCCGCGAAAGACCAATGGCTAAAAGCGAAAGCCGCAGCGGATTTGATGGAAAAAACCTATAACCGCGTGAACAACCTGTATAAAGATGGTGTGGTTGCCGAGCAAAAACGCGATGAAGCGTTAACCCAATGGCAAGCTTCTAAATACACCGAAAGTGCAGCTTTCCAGATGTATGAGATGGCGAAAGAAGGGGCTCGTAGCGAAACCAAAGTGGCCGCGGCGGAGAAAGCTCGTATGGCATCTGGCGCAGTTGCTGAAGTGGAAGCCTATGCGAAAGATACTCAAATCTACAGTTGGTTTGACGGTGAAGTATCTCAAGTACTTTTACAAAGCGGTGAGCTTGCACCGCAGGGCTTCCCTGTCGTGACCGTCATCGACACTGAAGATGCATGGGCAACACTGAACGTGCGCGAGGATCTGCTTAAACACTTCACTAAAGACACCACATTTAACGCATACCTGCCAGCATTAGATAAAAGTGTCGAGTTTAAAGTCACGCACGTTGCAGTAATGGGCGATTTCGCAACTTGGCGAGCGACCGATGCAGCACAAGGTTTCGATCTGCGTACCTTTGAAGTAGAAGTTCGCCCTACTCAACCAGAACCAGAACTGCGCATGGGTATGAGCGTTGTGGTTGAGCTGTAATCGCTCAAGGTAAAAAGTCTATGACGATTAAGATTTCACAACGGCATGTGTTACGGCGCGACAAGTGGCTACTGTCGTGCTTAACTTGGGTGCCTATTTTGCTTTCGCTTACCATTTGGGGCGTGTTTTCTGCGGGAATCGCGAGAGACCTGCCGATTGGCGTGGTCGATTTACAACATTCGCAACTCTCTCGTAAGTTGATCCAAACGTTAGACGCCTCTTCAACGCTTTCTGTGGATTATCACTACACCAGTGCGAATGAAGCCAAGAATGCCATGATTGAAGGCGATATTTACGCTTTTGCCGTCATTCCATCTAAGTTTGACCAAGACATTTTGCTGCATCGCCAACCGCAGCTTTCAGTGTTTTTTAACAGCCAATATATTTTGGTGGCAAAGTTAATTAATTCAGCCGTGGCACAAGCTCAAGGGTACTTTGATGCTCAGGTGCAAGTGATGGGCAATCTCGCCAAAGGCAATACAACGACGTTGTCCGCGCTCGGCCAAGCTGTGCCAGTGTCGACCCAAATCACCGCTCTGTTTAATCGCAACACTAACTACGCGCAGTTTTTGGTCACCGCTA
This sequence comes from Vibrio sp. VP6, assembly GCF_028823755.1. Classification (NCBI taxonomy): domain Bacteria; kingdom Pseudomonadati; phylum Pseudomonadota; class Gammaproteobacteria; order Vibrionales; family Vibrionaceae; genus Vibrio; species Vibrio sp. VP6. The sequence continues at coordinate 79,920 of NZ_JAPEID010000019.1, read as the reverse complement.
TCGTGCCTGCGATTTGGCAAATTTGTATCGTTGTGAGTACGATTTTGATCCTTGCGGCGCACTTTCGCATTTATGGGGGCAAAAATGGCTTTGAGTTTTTGGGTAATAAACCATACACAAAACTCAGCGCAATTTTGAGCCAATACATCCCAGTGTTTATGTTGCAAGGTGCCTTGTTCCTCTACTGGTTTTATGTGTTATTGGACTGGCCGATGGAAGGCAGTCTCGTAGTCATGTTACTGGCTCAATTGGTCACCGTTGTTGCCTGTATCATTATGGGCGCACTGTTTTTCTTTTTATCGATGGACCCTGCCCGCGCAATGAGTTTTGCTGGTGCGTTTACTGCGCCAAGTTTTGCTTTTATGGGGATTACGTTTCCAGTTTCCGACATGAACACGCTCGCTCATGCTTGGCGCTCACAATTACCTATCACCCATTACATCGAAGTTCAGGTTGGTCAGGCAAGCTACGGAGCTTCAGCCACTCAATCGTTTAGTGCTTTGTGGCCAATGATCTGGTATGTGGTGCCACTCTTACTGACAGCCGCATTCATTCATAAATACCGAGCGGCAGCACTGTCGACTCAGCAAAGGGAGGCAGCATGACACTCTGGCAACTGATTAAAGCAGAGATTCGCTCTGTGCTGACCAACCCCGTCGTCACATTAACTGTTTTTGGTGGCGTGGTTTTTTATTCGTTTTTGTATCCGCTGCCATACGCACAACAAACCCCTAGAGAGCAGCCAATTGCGGTCGTAAACCTAGACGGAAGCCAAACCAGCCTAAAGCTAGAGCGTATGGTCGATGCGACACCTCAAGTCAAAATCGTCTCGCGTTTACATACAGTTGAGGATGTAAAACAAGCGTTTTTGAATCGCGAAATTACGGGTTTCTTAGTGATCCCTGAGCACTTCTACAAAGACGTAATGTTAGGTAAAAGCCCGACTCTTGCGTACGCCGCAGATGCCTCTTACTTCTTAGTATACGGCACGGTCGTTGAAGGTTTAGCTCAAGCAGGCGGTACATTAGGCGCACAAGTTAAAGTCAGCAAAATGGTGATTGAAGGCGTACCGCTTAGTTTGGCGAGCCACAATTACTCTGCTATCAAGCTGAACATGAAACCGACCTTTAACCCAACGATGGGCTATATCGAATACGTGGTTCCTGCTGTCTTTGTGCTGATTTTGCAGCAAACACTTATTATGGCGGTTGGCTTGCAAACCGGTTCACAGCGTCATGGCCGAGGCTACTGGTCTCAGGTATCAACCGGGTCATTGTTATTGGTAAGAACGTTGGTGTTTATTGCCATTTATTACTTACTGAGCGCGTATTACTTTGGTTTTAGCTTCGAACGTCTGAGTGTGAATCACATTGCCAAAGCAGGTGAGCTCTTAACCATGCTCTTCCCGTTCTTGCTGGGTTGTTGTGGGTTAGGCTTTTGGCTTGGCTATCTACTACCAAGAAGAGAACTGGTCACCTTGGTGGTTCTAGTCAGTTCAATGCCTCTCATCTTTTTAGCGGGCTTCATTTGGCCAGTTGAATCGATACCTGCTCCACTGCTTTGGATAGCCGATTTGAGCCCGAGTACTTGGGCAATAAAAGGCTTCTTGGCGCTCAACCAAATGGGCGCGACATGGCAGCAAGTTGCCAAACATTGGACAGCATTGTGGTTGCTTGTTGCGCTATGGGGTGGCGTGGCGTATTGGATAGCAAAACGTAACAACAAACCCGTTGTTACCGAAAGCCTAAGTTAATTTTTCTCTGCAGCTCAAAGAGATAAGTTGACAGAAATCACAATTCCATGACCAGATGAACAACAAAGGGGGCGAACTATCGCCCCCTTTGTTGTATTTGAACGCCTCACAACCTCAGATTGAAATTGACTTTAATCAAGGATTCGTCCGATAAATAACTTTAAACATTTGTGACAAATTTGTAACCAACACTCACAATAGCCTGCTCCAGCTTGACGTACAAAAATTCATCACTTTTAACATCGTTTTTTGCCATAAAAGCCATCGAATTTTTGCATTTTATCGAATAACACCTTTCCTATACCGTAATTTTCGAGCGCACCAACGACTGTTTTATCAGCGGTTTCACAAGAAGTGCGCCGCTCTAGTGAGAGTCGAAAATCACGTCAAAAGGAAGTTATTATGAAAACTCTTATCGCAGTGAGTGTTTTATCTATATTGTCTTTCGGTGCCCATGCTGAACGTCAATCCAACGAACCCATCAAGGTCATCGAACCCATTTCTGGGCTCGACAGTAAAAAGATTGAATTGGGTAAAACGCTGTGGTTTGAACCGAGACTGTCGGCGTCGAACACCATTTCTTGCAACTCTTGCCATAACATCGCTAAAGGTGGCGTTGATAACTTACCAAGCTCAATTGGTCACAAATGGTCAATTGGCCCAATCAACTCACCTACGGTGTTTAATTCAGATTTGAATTTCGTTCAATTTTGGAATGGGCGAGCGAAAGATCTGCAAGAACAAGCCGCAGGCCCTATCGAAAACCCATTGGAAATGGCATTTACCCACCAGCTCGCGGTCGACACTCTTCAATCTATCCCTCAATACCGCGAGTGGTTTCAGCAAGCTTATGGCAGCAACAACATCACCATTGATAACGTGACCGATGCTATCGCAACATTTGAACAAACACTGCGTACGCCAAATTCTCCATTCGATTTATGGTTGAAAGGTAACGACGACGCACTTACTACTGCACAGGTGGAAGGCTATCAACTGTTTAAAGACAAAGGCTGTACTGCTTGTCACAGCGGGCCATTAGCAGGCGGACAAATGTATCAAAAAATGGGGTTAGTGAAACCATTTGCAACAGACAACCCAGATGTTGGCCGCAAAGCTATTACCGGAAGTGATTTCGATAAGTTCGTCTTCAAAGTCCCAACCTTACGTAACGTAGAATTGACCTACCCGTACTTCCATGACGGGTCTGTTTGGGATCTTCAAGAAGCGGTAGAAATGATGGCCGATCTGCAACTCGGTCAAAAGCTAACAAAAGAAGAGTCCACCAAAATCACTGAATTCTTACGTTCTCTGACAGGCGAGCAACCACAAGTCACCTTGCCTCACTTACCACCATCAACTCATGAAACCGCAAGGCCAAATATTTAAAATTTAGTTGGCACTAAACAGAACAAAGGAGCCGAAAGGCTCCTTTTGTAACGTCTAAATCGATGAATCAATTAAGCCACATGCTCCATTGCGTTCGAGCCTTCGACAGGCGCAAAAAACTCATCGTGTAATGCACAAATGGCGCGTTGATATTCTTTGTCACTGACGACAAATTGCACGTTTACATTACGCATTGACGAGTGCAACGCCACCGGTGTGACACCACTGTTCATGAGAGAAAGGACGCCCTTCGCTAACGTTTTGTTAGTGTCGATGTGTGAACCGATGGCTGAAATTAGCGCAACCATTCGCCCTTTAATGGAGGCATTCGGGTAACGTTTTTCGGCCTTGTATAACACTTTGTTTAAGCTGTCCGAGCTACCGCCAAGGTAATACGTAATCGAGTTAGCGTTCATCTCTTTACCGATCAAGCTGACGCGTGCATCAGAGATGATTTCCATCAATTCGTAACTCACGTTGTCAACCTTGCCGACTATAGCTTGATCGAACAAGTGCAGTGCGAAGACCTTTTCTTTACCGGCGATAATTTCCACTTTGTCTTCTTCTGGGCGATACCCTGAAGATATCAACGTACCTTCATGTTCTGGCTCAAACGTGTTTTTGATTTGCAGCTCAATCCCACTTTCGCGCAAACCAGCGGCAGCATTGGGATGAATCGCCTCCATGCCCAAATTAGCAAGTTGATCCGCTACATCGTAGTTCGTGCTTCCAATTGGCAACACTTTCTCTGGGCCGACAACGCGTGGGTCCGCGGAACTTAAATGGTATTCTTTATGGATGATGGCTAAGTCTGCTTTGGTGATAGCTGCAATACGACTGAACGTCATTTCACTGTAGCCCCGGTCATAAGTGTGCATCAAACCTTCTTTGCAGTATGCATAACCCGTGACAATAGGCAGTTCTTTGGTCACATCGATATCAGCAAACGCGTCGCGAATGGAATCATCGAGACTTCTTGGTTCCTGGTTATCCCAACCAGAGAGATCCACAAACCTCGCATTGATGCCCATGTTTTTCAGCTTAAGCGCTGTATTGTACGCACTGTGCGCTTCACCAATCGACGATAGAAACTCGCGAATTTGTGGCAGATAGTGACGCAGAGAAAACTGTCCGTATTGGCAGGTTTCTAGAATATTAGCGATACAATTTTTCGCCTCTGCAATGCGTGAACGAATGAACTTATCCGCTCGAATGCGATTCATTGGATCCGCAAAGATGTTTTCGTTAGTAAGTAGCATGCGGCTTTCCACATACGCTAGGGCGTCTTGCCATTGATCGTCACGTTTCGCAATTAACTGATAGACGCCTGCTTTGCTGGTTTTTTTACATTCTAATAGCGCGTCGGTCATGCCACCGTATGCTGACACAACAAAAATGCGGTTGTATGGCGTTTTAGGACGAAGAATAATGTTGTCGAGAACAGCATCAAATGCAGTCATTGAAGTACCGCCGATTTTTTCTACGGTAAAAGTCATGATAAGCCTTTTTGATTGGTAACGTTAAGTGAAACAGAGAAAGAGAAAGCGCTTAGAGGTGTGAGGCGACGTGCGCCTCACACTGGCTTTTAGTCAACGAGCGGATAAACGCCGTTTTCATCGTGCACTTCGGCACCTGTAATTGGGGGATTGAAAACGCATGCCATGACCATTTCTTTGTTTTTGTATGCTCTTAGGTAATGCTCGTCGTGCTTGTCCAGAATGTACAATGTGCCGGGTTTGATTGGGTAAGTTTCGCCCCCCACCACTTCGATTTCACCTTCGCCGCTCATGCAGAAAACGGACTCTAGGTGATTTTGGTAATGGATGTGCGTTTCCGTTCCTTCATAAATCGTGGTGATGTGGAAAGAAAATCCCATGTTGTCATCTTTCAACAACATACGTACGCTTTCCCAGTTATCCGCGACTACGCGACGCTCACTATTTCGACACTCGTCAAGTGTTCTTACGATCATAACTGATAATCCTTATTAAGATGCTTGTTTGAAGTGTTTTGCAGCAATCGTTTCTACTGCACGTTCAAAGATGCTTAATCCTTGGTTCAGCTCAGATTCACTGATAGTCAATGGACAGAAGAACTTCACCACCTCATCGTCTGGGCCTGCGGTTTCAATCACCATGCCGTCGTCAAAACATGCTTTAGCGATTTCTGCTGCCAAGTCACCGTGAATACACTCGATGCCAATCATCATGCCGCGTCCCTTTTTCTGAACGAACATTTGCGGGAAACGACGCACGCAGCGATCAATCACTTCACTCACATTTTGCGAACATTGCTTAATGTGCGTTTCGAAATCGTCATTTGACCAGTAGATTTCTAGTGCTTTTGCCGCAGTAATAAATGCGTGGTTGTTACCACGGAACGTGCCGTTATGCTCGCCTGGTTTCCATTGGTCAAGTTCTGGTTTCAGCAGTACAACCGCCATTGGCAGACCGTACCCACCGATCGATTTCGATAGCGTCACAATATCGGGTTCAATGCCTGATGGCTCAAAACTGAAGAATGTCCCAGTTCGACCACAACCAGCTTGAATATCATCGACAATCAATAGAATGTCGTTTGCCTTACAAATTTTGCTTAGACGCTGTAGCCACTCATTGGAGGCGGCGTTTAAACCACCCTCGCCTTGTACCGTTTCCAGCAATACGGCTGCTGGTTTGTCCATACCTGCAGAGTTGTCATTCAGCATAGTTTCGAACAGCGCCAAACCATCAACGCCAGCGTAACCTTCGAACGGAATGCGCGTTACGTTTGTAAGGCTTGAGCCGTTACCTTGTCGGTGATGCTGATTACCTGTAGCCGCCAACGCACCTGCGGTACAACCGTGGAAACCGTTAGTGAATGCAACAACGCTGCTTCTGCCTTTCACTTTTTTCGCCAACTTAAGTGCTGCTTCCACCGCATTCGTACCAGTTGGTCCGGTGAATTGAACTTTGTAGTCCAGTTTTCTTGGTTTTAAGATGTAGTTATCCAGCGCAGCGAGAAAGCCCGCTTTCGCTTCTGAATGCATATCCAAACCGTGAGTGATGCCATCCATTTCAATGTATTCAAGCAGTGCTTGCTTCAATACAGGATTGTTATGGCCATAATTTAGGGATCCCGCTCCAGCGAGGAAGTCTAAGTAGCGTTCACCTTGTTCTGTTTCTAGCCAGCAACCTTTCGCTTTGCGAAATACCACTGGAAAATTGTTTGAATATGAGCGTACGTTGGATTCCTGCTTTTTGAAAATATCCATGATGAGACCGTTTTTGATTCCTATTGTTTGAGGATTATTTGAGAGGAATGCGATACAAAAACTCTGTATCGTGCTTGCCTTTAAAATGGGCTTTTTCATCCAAAAAGGTGCTGACTTGGCCATGATTGCCGTTCATCGCATCTAACTTTTTGAACAACGCCCAAGAGGCTTGGTTATCTTCCGTGATGGTCGTTTCTACCGATTTAACCTCGCTCAGCGCTTCCCTTTCGAGAAGCTCCTTGAGCATACGAAATGCTAAACCGTTACCTCTGAATCGAGGTGATACAGCGACTTGCCAAATAAATAATACGTCTTGTTCGTCAGGCTTCTGATAACCCGAGATGAAGCCAGCGATGTCGCCTTTGTGCTCAACCAAAATGCTGGTTTTGCTGAAATGCGTTGACTGTAGAAAATTGCAGTAAGAAGAGTTCATGTCCAACGGAGGACAATCTGCAATTAAGCTGTAAATGCCGTCACCATCAGAGATTTTAGGTTCACGAAAAATCCATTTTTTGCTTGGGTCTTCTCCAATTTCTGGATAAAGCACCCAAGGTGCTGATGTGATCATTTTGAAATACATATCCTTTGATGTCTAATTAAATTTCGTATTTATTATGGACATTCTTTACGGTTGAAAATCAAATAATTGGCGTTTTAATCTGGATTGATGTGACTAAAATCACATAAAAACAACATTTAACCTAAAATTAAAATAGTTTGAACTCTAATTTATTAAAGCATCATTTAATGCGAAACAACTCAACATGAGTCAGAATGCAGTGGGGTTTCAAAGAGGGGACTTAAGGTTTTTTACATAAAAAAACGGCACACTTTCGCATGCCGTTTTAAGGTTAGTTTTGTCGTCGTGGCTATTTATCTTTTTTGACTGCCTTGGTACTTGGACGAGGTTCATCCATTAGACCTTTAATCAAAGAAACTGTCGCAACAAGCAATACGATGGTAAATGGTAAGCCTGTAGTTACAGCCATCGCTTGAGCCGCTGCCAGTCCGCCACCGAGCATCAGTGCGATGGCGACTAAGCCTTCAAACGTACACCAGAAAACACGTTGTGGTGTTGGCGCATCGACTTTACCACCAGCTGCAATCGTATCGATCACAAGAGAGCCTGAATCCGACGACGTGATAAAGAACACAACCACCAGGATGATACCTACTACCGATGTGATTTCTGCAAACGGCATTACGTCTAACATGGCGAACAGTTTAAGCGGCAGCTCAGCATTGAATACGGCTTCGTAACCGTCATTCACGTACTGGCTGATCGCTGTGCCACCAAAAGCGGTCATCCAAAGCACACAAACCGTCGAAGGAATCAAAATAACGCAGATGATAAATTCACGAACCGAACGTCCACGTGAAACACGTGCGATAAACATGCCCACGAATGGTGACCAAGAAATCCACCAAGCCCAGTAGAACGCAGTCCAACCTTGCGAATAGTTCACGTCTTCACGTTCAAACGGCATAGACAATGCGGGAATGTTAGTGATGTACGACGCAATGTTGTCGAAAAAGCCAGTCAGAATCGCCATTGTTGGGCCAACGATGATCACAAAGAACAGCAACATCGCCGCCAGAATCATGTTGATTTCAGACAGACGTTTTACCCCACTATCAAGGCCTGCAACCACCGAGATCAGCGCCAATGCCGTGATCACTACAATCAACACGACTTGAGTTGTGTCGGTCATTGGCACACCAAACAAGAAGTTCAAACCTGTTGCTGCTTGTGAAGCACCATAGCCGAGCGATGTCGCCAGACCAAATACCGTCGCAACAACCGCAAGAATGTCGATAACATGCCCTACCCAGCCCCAAACTCGTTCACCAAACAGCGGGTAGAAGATGGAACGCATGGTCAGTGGCAACCCTTTGTTGAACGAAAAAATCGCTAAGCCAAGGGCCAACAATGCATAAATCGACCAAGGGTGAAGTGCCCAGTGGTAAATGGTCGCAGCCATACCAAGTGCAGATGCAGCATCTGTATCACCAACCGCACCACCAAGTGGAGCCCAGTCGGTGCGCACACCATTTTCAATGTTCACGCCGCCAAGTGCAGAGCTGAAGTGCGACATTGGCTCAGACACACCAAAAAACACTAATCCGATGCCCATACCGGCTGCGAACAACATCGCTAGCCAGCCTGCATAAGAGTAATCTGGTGTCGCTTCAGTACCACCAATTCGAACTCGGCCAAGCGGTGTCACAATCAAGACCAAGCAGACAATGACAAATACGTTGCCAGAAGCAAGAAAGAACCAGTCAAGATTGGATACTAGCCAAGCACGTAAGCCAGCGAAAAAGGGTTCAACTTGTTGGCGAAAAGTTAGCGTTGCCACAACAAAGAGGACGATAGCCATCCCAGAAATTGCGAAAACTCGGTTGTGAATGTCTAAGCCGAATGGGCCGACTTTTAACGCGACGTTATCCTGACCAATCTGATAGTCAGTATCTATCGCGTTTACCTTTCCATCGGGACGTTTAATCCCACCATTATTGTCGGTGCTCACGAATAATCTCCTTAACAATACGTGACCAAATTTAAATACTTTGTAGGAGTTTGAGTGATGATTAGTTCACATCACCAAGCACAAGTTTAAGTATATGTATTTTCTTAAAGTAGTAGCTCTCATTAGCATCTTAAAAGGAAACACCCCCATCGATCATTTGATGTTTTTGTGTTTAAGGTAAATAACATTTATTGCCAAATAGCAGAAATTGGCATGTCTCGGTTAAAGTGATATTGCAACTGAGCTTGAAACAACTCTGCCGTCGCCAATGCATCCGTTAATGCGTGATGCGGTTGATAAGCAGGCAGACCATATCGTTCCCGAGCATGCCCCAACCTCACTGACCCTGGCTTCTTACCTTTTAACTTATTCCAAATGCCTGAACATTCTCGGCGTTGAAGTGCGTACTCGATATCCAATGTATCGACGACGGGAAACTGAATCCCTTCGCCAATGGTGTTTAAAAGCGCATTATAAAAAAACTGCCGCTCGATATTCTTGTAGTGCACCAACACCACCTTGCCAGCGAGCGCATCCAAAATCTCACCTAGTATTTGTGTTAACTGGGGCGCGTTTTTCACTTCAGAATCCGTAATGCCATGAATAACGACAGACTCCTCATTAAGCTCTCGGTTCGGATTTACAATCCAATGCGCTGAACCACTGCACTGCACTCGGTCAATCGTAAACGGTACAAGACCAATGGTAAGAATGGCATCGTCTTCTGCATTTAAGCCCGTCGTTTCAAAATCTACCGAGACAAACGGCACCTCTTTTAATGGCGTATCCCCATTCACCATAGGAGTCGAATAGTATCGCTTCAACCGTTGATCTTGCGCTTGCTCTGCCAACTGCTCAAACAATACTGACCACTCCGGCGTTTGCGAAGTATCTAGCAGCGGTGTACTCGCCTTACTTTTTGCCAACCACATCATTTACTGCTTCTTTGGTAGCGGAACTTAATGAAGTTCTGCGCATTGCTTAGAATTTGGAATGCCGCTTTCAGATTACGACGTTCGAAATCGGACATGTTTTCTGGCTCGATGTTGTTATCTGGCTCGTCGCCATTTTCAATATCCAAGGCTTGGTGACGGATTCGAACCATGTAGATAAGCTCCATCGCATCTCGCAAGTCCATTCCTCGCCCTTTTGGCAGAATCCCGGCGTCATTAATGTCGTCTAATCGATCAAACGAGTTTTGCGAGCGCGAACCAATCGCCAAGGCATGCACTCGAATCAAATCTGCCAGCGGCGCGGTACCGCGTCGTTTAAGGTTGATCGAATTTCGATGACGTCCATCTTTCTCCATCACGAAATCTTTAAAAAATCCTAACGGCGGCGTTCTTCGAATTGCGTTGTAAGCCATACAAGCCAAAAATCGATTGTTCTTTTTGGCTCGTCTGACGATAAAGCTACTCAGTTGCTCTGCCCATTTCACCCGACCATGAATCCCTAGCAAATCGAAGAAAATATTACTGTTTAGCAACCTCTCTGGCGTCGGATGATCGATCCAATCGCCAAAGCACTCTTCCCATTGCGATTTGGTTTTTCGCCATTCAGGATTGGTAGCCATAATGTCGCCCGTACAATAGGTATAGCCGCATGCCGCCAATCCATCACATACAAATTTCGCAAACTGCGCGAAATATTCGCCGTGCTTGTCAGGATCGTAACTGTCATCAAGAATCAGCGCGTTATCTTGGTCGGTGACAATGAGCTGCTCATCTCGCGCCATCGATCCCATCGCAACCAGACAGTAAGGAATTGGAGCAGGACCAAGCTCTTGCTCGGCGAGTTCCGCTAATCGTTGCTTAAAGCTGCTGCCAATCACCGACATCGCTCGTCCAATCATGTGTGCGTTGGCGTCTTCATTGACCATGCGAACAAAACAATCTTTCACTTGCAGGGAAACTTGTTTGAGATCCTCCACACTGGTCTGTTGGAAAATCGAGCTCACCAACAACAAGCTGTTTTGGGATTCGTAACGGACAATGTCCGTCATACCGATGATGCCTATTGGCTTTTTGTCTTTGAGAATCGGCAGATGATGCACGTTGTAGCGAAGCATGGTCAGCATCGCTTCAAACACATACGCGTTGTAATCAAGCGATACCACGTCGTAACTCATGACCTCGCCCACCGATATATTGGTATCAATCCCCTGCGCCAAAACCCGTATACATAAATCGCGGTCAGTAAGAATGCCAAGCAGTTGGTCATCATCCTCTTCGGTCAGTTCTTCAGTTGGGCGGACGATGAGCAAGGCGGTGACGTTTTCTTCTGCCATTAGGCTTGCAGCTTCTTGAATAGAAGCGGTCGCTTCGAGCGTCACAGGGTCACGAGTCAGGATTTTACGCGCTTTTGCGGTTGTTAAATCATTGCCATCGGAGCGACTAGAGATCGCATTGCGAAGCCGAGCGCTATCTTCGAGCTCCATAAAATCCGCGAAGTTTTCAAACTCGTCGCAAAGTTCGTTGAAGATGTTCTCAGGAATGCAATACACCAAGGTGTCTTCAATCGCTTTTGCTGGCATACGAACGCGGTTGTTCATGAGCAACCCCATTTGCCCGAACAGGCCACCAGCATCAATACGGTTATAAAGTTCACCTTTGCGTCGATAAATCTCTACCGCTCCACTGCGTACCATATACAAGTCGCGAATCGTATCGCCAAATTTGAGGATGTCGGTACCTTGACGGAAATACGCCACTTCTGCATGAATGGCGATTTTTTTTAACTGCTCTTCTGGCAGTTCATCGAAAGGAGGATGTTGGCTAATGAAATTGAGTACTTCTAACTGCTCGGCTTCCATTCTTTATTCCATGCGTTGCCTAAAGTAACCAGATCAATATCATCTCGATTTCGCATAAGCAACAGATAACGCTAAGACTTCTGCTTACCTCATCATGTTATGTTTGCTTCTTCCAAACACAGATTTGAACTCTAATCATTTCACTATTCTTTCCGCCTCTAAATACTGAGCAATAAATATGCAACCCTACTGTACCGACATGTATTAAAAACTTAAAAATAAATTCAACGTCGTGTTTATCGCCTAAAAACACAAACGAACATATTCATAACTAGATGTTTTAAAAAGATTTATCAATAAAACAACGAAAGTTCATTACTACGAAGAATATGATCACAGAACACCAATAAGCCAAGTCAATCATTTGAAAACTTTTATCAATTTAATTAGAGTACAAAACGTTAACTCGTGATAAACACATAACAAAGGACAATTAACATGGATCCCATACTGGAAGTTAAGGGACTTTATAAAGTGTTTGGAGAAGCTCCGGAGCGAGCATTCTCACTCATCGAAAAAGGCGTTGATAAAGACGATGTTTTTGAACAAACTGGCTTAACCGTTGGCGTCAACGATGTATCTCTGACCATCAATGAAGGCGAGATTTTTGTCATTATGGGTCTATCTGGCTCAGGAAAATCCACTCTCGTTCGACTTCTCAATCGACTCATTGAACCCACCAAAGGCAGTGTTTACCTCAAAGGGAAAGACATTGCTCACATCTCCGAAGAAGAACTGCGCGAAGTTCGTCGGAACAACATTTCAATGGTTTTTCAAAATTTTGCGCTCATGCCCCACATGTCGGTGATAGAAAATGCCGCTTTCGGCCTGGAACTCGCAGGCGTCGATGTGACTATTCGCCACGAAAGTGCATTATCAGCGTTGCAGAGAGTTGGATTAGACACCTACGCTGAATCGTTTCCTGATGAACTATCAGGTGGTATGAAGCAGCGTGTTGGTCTTGCCCGCGCCCTAGCTTGCGACCCCGATATTTTGCTGATGGATGAAGCGTTCTCGGCGCTCGATCCTTTGATTCGTTCTGAAATGCAGGATGAATTGATTCGTCTGCAAAATGACGATAAACGCACCATCGTGTTCATTTCGCACGACTTGGACGAAGCCATGCGCATCGGTGACCGAATTGCCATCATGCAAAACGGCGAAGTTGTGCAAGTCGGCACACCAGATGAAATTCTTCATAACCCCGCCAATGATTATGTCGAGGCGTTTTTCCGCGGCGTTAATGTCGCCAGCGTGCTAACCGTCAAAGATATTGCGCGCAAGAAGCCCGCTGCGGTATTCAAGAAATCCGAACACGACGGCCCAGGCTCTGCCATGCAAATCTTGATGGATCACGACCGTGATTACGGCATCGTCGTAGATAAATCTAGCCGATATTCCGGCATCGTTTCTCTCGACTCCTTACGCTTAGCCCACAAGGAAAATCGCTCCTTGGCCAGCGCACAATTAGAAGATGACGTGACCCTTCAGCCCGACCAGTCTGTGAATGACATTCTCGGCATCGTGGCGAGCGTTCCTTATGCTGTGCCAGTAGTCGATGAGCAAGGAACCTATTTTGGTGTCGTGACGAAGTCGCGTCTTCTGCAAACACTCGATAAGGATTAAACGATGTCTACAGAGCAAACAAATAACGATCCTTGGTCGCAAACCGCACCAACACAAGAAGACCCGTGGTCACAAGGTAGCGAGGCCGCAACTAACAACGATTGGTTGAACAGCGAAGCCGTGCAAGAGACACCTTTCGATATCATGAACCCATTTCAAGATGCCGTTCTCCCACTCGATAATTGGGTAGAATCTGGGTTGAATTGGCTCGTTGAACATGGTCGCCCTGTTTTTCAAGCCATACGAGTTCCGATCGATTTTATCTTGTCCTCATTCGAAACCGCGTTAGTCTCTACGCCGTCACCGATTATGGTGCTGATCCTATTTTTACTCGCGTGGCAGTTTTCTAACTTCAAACTTGGTTTATCAACGCTAGTATCGCTAGTGTTCATTGGCTTGATCGGCGCTTGGTCTCAAGCCATGACCACGCTCGCCTTGGTGCTCACTTCGGTGTTTTTCTGCTTGTTGATTGGCTTACCCATGGGGATCTGGCTAGCCAGAAGCCAAACCGCCGCCAAATTTGTAAGACCAATATTGGATGCGATGCAGACCACCCCGGCGTTCGTCTACCTTGTTCCGATCGTGATGCTGTTTGGTATTGGTAACGTACCGGGCGTTGTCGTGACGATCATTTTCGCCCTTCCGCCAGTGGTTCGATTGACCATTCTTGGGATTCAACAAGTACCGGAAGAGCTTATCGAAGCAGGTCACTCTTTTGGTGCAAACAAAAAGCAAATGCTGTATCGCATTCAATTGCCACTTGCGCTGCCAACGATCATGGCGGGCGTCAACCAAACCTTAATGCTTTCTCTATCGATGGTGGTTATCGCCTCGATGATCGCCGTGGGCGGTTTGGGTCAGATGGTGTTACGAGGCATCGGACGACTGGACATGGGTCTGGCCGCTGTCGGCGGTTTAGGCATTGTGATCCTCGCTATTTTGTTGGATCGCATTACGCAAGAGCTTGGCGTCAACGCCGGCAATACCAAACTTCGCTGGTACCATACCGGCCCTATCTCTTATCTGCTCAAATTTAAAACCAACAAGAACCAAAACGACCTAAAACTTAGGAGAAATACGAATGAATAATTCATGGAAGAAAGCGCTGTCTGTCGGCGCGCTAAGCACAATCACATTTTCGACTTACGGCTTTGCCGGAGAGTTACCGGGTGAAGGCGTCACGGTTCAACCTGTACAGTCCACTGTCGCTGAAGAGACGTTCCAAACGTTGATCGTAAATCGTGCTCTGGAAGCTTTGGGTTACGATGTCCAACCAACCAAAGAAGTGGATTACAACGTCGGTTACACCTCGATAGCGAAAGGTGACGCAACATTCTTAGCGGTTGGCTGGTTTCCGCTCCATGCAGACAAATACACCATGTCAGGTGGTGATGATAAGTTTTTCCGAGAAGGCCAATACGTCAGTGGCGCAGCGCAAGGCTACCTCATCGATAAGAAAACCGCCGAGAAATACGGCATTACGAACATTGGTCAGTTAAAAGATCCAAAATTGGCGAAACTATTCGACGCAAATGGCGATGGCAAAGCCGATCTTACCGGCTGTAACCCAGGTTGGGGTTGTGAAATGGTGGTTGAGCATCAGTTGGACGCGTTCAAGCTTCGTGACACCGTCACTCACAACCAGGGTAACTACGCCGCAATCATTGCTGATACAATCTCCCGCTACAAAAAAGGTGACCCAATTCTTTACTACACATGGACGCCGTATTGGGTAAGTGGCGTACTTGTTCCGGGTAAAGACGTCGTGTGGCTAGAGGTGCCGTTCTCGTCTCTTCCTGGTGAACGTAAAGACATCGACACCACACTGAAAAACGGCAAAAACTACGGTTTTGAAATGAACTCTATGCGCATCGTCGCGAACAAAGAGTTCACAGAGAAGAACCCATCGGCAGCGAAACTGTTCGAAATCATCAAACTGAATATCAATGATGTCAGCGCTCAAAACATGATGATGAGCCAAGGTAAAAATAGCGCGGCAGACATCGAAGCGCACGTAAATGGCTGGATTAAAGCCAACCAAACAACCTTTGATGGTTGGATTGAAGAAGCGAAGAAAGCGGCAATGTAACGCCCAAAAACCTTAAGAAACCGCTAAAGCTTTAGCGTATCTTTAGTTCCTCAGTGAGAAAATGAAAGGCCAGTCGATTATTTAGACTGGCTTTTTTATTTAGATTACTCAAGGAAACATCGTATTAATATCAACCACATACCAGCACAAAACCCCCAAAAGGCACTGCCATTTAAGCCTTCCTGTCGTTAAATAATTTATCAAAATTTCATTCCTTAAGAATTTCTTAAGTTTCGCGTTTTATTTTGTTGATAACTACTCAAACAAAGGAAGCGCTCATGAAACACCATGCACAAACTTCTGCAGATGGCTTTACTTTAGACATCGTTTATCCAATGCATCCGCTTTGGAGCCAAGTTATCGAGCATGTTTCTCAGCGTTATCAAGAAGCATTCTTTGCCGAGCTAAAACAATTTATGCCGGCGTATTTAACCCTCATTGAAGGCGGCCAAATTATTTCCGTATGCGGCTTTCGCATCGCCGAAGATGAGCCCTTGTTCCTTGAACAGTATTTAGAAGACGACGCCCAAAAGCTGGTTTCTAACGTATTTAACTGCGACGTAAAACGTTCGAACTTAGTGGAATTCGGTCACTTGGCATCTTTCGCTAAGGGCATGTCATCTCTTCACTTCTACCTCATCGCAGAAATGCTGGTCAACCTCGGTTTTGAATGGTGCATCTTCACCGCGACAGATCCACTCCACGCCATGATGGCGCGCCTAGGATTGGAGCCTCATATCATCGCGCAGGCCGATCAAAACAAAGTCCCCGATGCCGAGTCCACTTGGGGGTCATACTACGAACATCAACCGCGTGTGTTAGCTGGCAATTTGCAAAAAGGACTAGAGCGTCTTCGATTAGTCCAAGAAAGAAAACGCAAACAAGCCTAGATAGAAAAGTAAACGTCGTTAAAACCGCAAACACAACCAGAACAACTTGGTTAAACACAACGCCAGAATATAGGTGATGTATGAATATTCTCCTCGATGCCATTACAAAATGGGCAAAAACGACACCAAATCGAGTAGCACTTGTTGGCTACGAAGCGAATCAAACGGTTGAACTGACTTACTCTGAATTGTTAAACAAGATCGAACTCGTTGCCGCAGAGCTTATTGCACAGAACATCAAAGCACTCGCGCTACGCGCAGAAAACAGCATTGATTGGGCCATTGTTGATTTGGCGGCGATGGCGGCAGACATAGTCGTCGTGCCTATTCCGACTTTTTTCTCTGATGCACAAGTTGAACATACGTTAGAGCAATCAGGCGTCGATGCTTTAGTTGGCGATTGGCAAGCATGGTTGGGTTCTAATCCTAAGCAAAGCTTTAAGCAACAAGACAATCCGTTTTCCATTGCAAATTTGCCTTTGCTGCGTCGTAACCAGTTGGGAGATGAAGATACACAGGCAGCTTATCTACCAGAAACCGGAAAAATCACATTTACGTCGGGCTCGACTGGTCAGCCTAAAGGCGTTTGTTTAAGCAATGATCATTTGTGTTTGGTGGCAAAATCGCTCGCCGACGCAGTAAATAGCACGGCACACTCACACTTAGTGCTGCTTCCGTTATCGACACTTCTCGAGAACATAACTGGCGTTTATGTTCCACTCATGTTGGGCGTGACGTCATATATTTTACCCGGAGAGCAAACTGGCTTACTCGGTTCAAGCCAATTCGAACCGCGTCTGTTTGCACAAGCATTAGCGACCATCAAACCAGAAAGCTTAGTGCTAACACCGGCTTTATTGCTTGCGCTCATTCAGATCGCGAAACAGCAGCCCTCTCTTGTGGGTTCTCTAAAATTTGTCGCCGTTGGCGGCGCAAGAGTGTCGTCGCAACTGATTAATACCGCGCATGCGCTGAACATCCCTGCGTTTGAAGGTTATGGCTTGTCTGAATGTGGATCCGTCGTTTGTTTGAATACACCAGCCACATTTAAAGCAGGAACGTGTGGCAAACCACTTCCCCACGCTCTGATTCGTATCGCAGAAGATGGTGAACTGCTCGTCAAAGGCAACGTTGCTCTTGGCTATTTGAATGAGCCGTTTACTCAAAAATGGTTAGCGACTGGCGACTTAGCCCAAATTGACGCGCAAGGTTTTGTCACTCTCTCAGGACGCAAGAAGAACCTTATCGTCACCGCATACGGCAGAAATGTCTCACCGGAGTGGATTGAATCAGAAGCGTTGGCGTTTTTGCCGATGACGCCACTGATCGTTACAGGTGATAGCCAACAAACATTATGTGCTGTCATTGCCAATAGCGAAGACGTCGAAGCAAAGGTTCATGCATTAAACCGAACCCTACCCGATTACGCTCAAATCCGAACCTTATTGCTGCTGGACAACCCACGAGCCATCTCTGGTTGGTACACGGATAACGGCAAGCTCAAACGAAATCAAATCGAACATGATGTGGCTCAGTTATTAGCGAGCACAACGTCTGAATTAACGCTGCAAGCGCAAAAGATCCAACGCATCGATTTGCCCTTTCAGCAACACATTACGTCTTTCCAAACTGCATCTTAGTTAACGGCTTCTTAAGGAGAAGGTTATGACTTTATTTTTCGAACAACTCAAAAAAAGCACTGCCGCTGCTCAACAAGCAATGTTAACTGCGCCAGTCATCGCAGACGTTCAACAAGGCAACATTTCCAAAGATATGTATATCGCCTTTCTAACCCAAGCTTACCATCACGTTAAGCACACCGTTCCCTTGCTGATGGCGTGTGGGGGCCGACTATCTGGCGAATACGAATGGGTACGAGACGCCATTGCCGAATACATCGAGGAAGAGAAAGGCCATCAAGAATGGATTTTAAATGACATCAAAGCGTGTGGCGGTGATGCCGAAGCAGTGCGCAACAACAAAGATGTAGGTCAAGTCGGTGCGCCGATTGAATTAATGGTTTCCTATCTTTACCACAACATTGACCGCCACAACCCACTCGCGCTGTTTGGCATGGTGTGGGTATTAGAAGGCACCAGCGTCGGCATTGGTGGCCAAATGGCAGAAAAAATCCAGTCAACGTTAAGCCTACCGCCTTCAGCAATGACTTACCTAATTTCACACAGCGTGTTAGACCAAGATCATCTGCAATTTTTTGAATCACTGATGAACAAAATCACCAAAGTGGAAGATCAACAAGTCATCATCGACTCTGCAAAAATGGTGTTTGCACTGTACGGACAAATGCTGCGCTCTTTGCCTTCCTTCTCAACCCAACAAGCGGCGTGAGGTGAAGCATGATCATTAACAACAGCACCATTCTCCTGACAGGCGCAACGGGCGGAATTGGGCAAGCCATCGCGCGAGAGTTAGCAAAACGCGGAGCCAGCCTCATTCTTGTTGGGCGAAACGAAGAGAGCTTGCAAACACTACAGCGTGAACTGTCAAATCCAGAACGTCATGACGTAGTCGTTGCAGACATCACCTCATCAGAAGGATTAACAGCGATTAAAGATCGAGCGCGCCAACATCAAAAAGTGGACGCACTGATTAACAATGCGGGCAGCAACGATTTCTCGTTGTTAAGCCACAAACGACCAACGCAGATCGCAGACGAAATCCAACTCAATCTCGTCGCGCCGATGCTGCTGTGCCAATCGGCGTTAACGTGGTTAAAACAGCCTGGGGTGATTCTCAATATTGGTTCAACATTCGGCTCAATTGGCTACCCTGGCTATACCTCCTATTGCGCGGCAAAAGCGGGGTTGCACCGTTTTACCGAATCGATCGACAGAGAGCTGTTCGCAACCGGAATTCGTGCGCTGTATTTGGCCCCAAGAGCGACAGAAACCTCACTCAATAGCGATGCCGTCAATGAAATGAATCGACAACTGGGTAACAAAACGGACTCGCCGCAAGTTGTAGCCGATCACGTTGTTACCATGTTGGAAAAAGAAATTTCCGCGAAGTGGATTGGTTGGCCAGAAAAACTTTTTGCGCGCATCAATCAACTGCTTCCAAGCGTGGTTTCTTCTGCGATTCGTAAGCAACAAGAAACCATTCACCAATACGTAAACCGAGTCAGTCATTGAAGAGGACATGGACGATGAATACCAAACAACTACTTTGCGCTTTGACGGTTTGTTCAACGTTAGCTTCGACCGCTGCGTTAGCGGGTAATGCTCCACTGCAACAAGTTCAAAAGAAATGGGCGGAATGTCAGTACAGCACGCCCGATGGTGACGAAAAGGAACAATGCTTCCATCGTGCGATTGCCAAAACCAGTATTTATCTCGACAGAGAACCCGGCAATCCCGAACTCACTGTTTGGCTGGCAATCAATAAAGCATCGCTGGCTGGTGCTCAAGGTGGCTTAGGTGCCCTATCACTCGCCAAAGAAGCCAAATCTTTACTCGAAGGAGTAATTGCAACGTCACCGCAAACGCTTGATGGCTCTGCATACACCAGTTTAGGTTCTTTGTATTACAAAGTTCCGGGGTGGCCAATTGGCTTTGGTGATGACGATAAAGCCGAAGAAATGTTGAAAAAAGCGTTAGAGATCAATCCAAAAGGCATCGATCCGAACTATTTTTATGGAGACTTCCTTGCAGAAGAAGGTCGAGACAAAGAAGCGAAAGTGTATTTGACTCGCGCAATGCAAGCATCACCTCGCCCTGACCGACCTTTGGCGGATAAAGGTCGAAAACTGGAAATTGAAGCGACTCTTGGGAGATTGAAATAATCTATGCGCTTATTACTCGTAGAAGATGACAAACTACTCGGTCAATCCATGGTGACTTCATTAAGTCGCCATGGGTACACCGTGGATTGGGTAGAAAAAGGGTCTGGCGTGACTAGCGCACTCAAAACAGAAGCGTTCACTGCCGTGATTTTGGATCTCACTCTCCCCGATATCGATGGATTGGAAGTTCTGCGTAATATTCGCAAAGGCGGATTTAAGCTCCCAGTGATGATACTTACTGCACGAGACGACATTCGCGATCGCGTTCAAGGCCTTGATGGCGGCGCAGATGATTACCTCGGAAAACCGTTTGCACTCGAAGAGTTGCTCGCTCGCTTGCGTGTGTTGATTCGCCGTCAATCCGGTAGTGCAGAAGAAGTCATTCAAGTTGGGCAGTTATCTTTATCCTTATCGGAACAAAGCATTCGCTACGATGACGCTCCGCTTAAACTCACACGCAATGAATTTAAAATCCTCACCAGCTTGATGACGAACGCCGGACGCGTGCAAAGTAAGGAGCAATTGCAACAATCACTACACGGCTGGGATGAAGGTTCAAGCGACAACGCGATAGAAGTTCACATTCATAACCTACGAAAAAAAGCCCCCAACGTCGCCATCAAAAACATTCGTGGTGTGGGGTACATTCTTGAAAAATAAAAAACCTTACTCCATTAAACGCCAACTGACGCTCTCGGTTGGCTTGTTAGTCAGTGCGCTTTTGCTTATTTCTTTGTACTTCAGCTTTCAATCAGCAAAACACGAAGTCGAAGAAGTTTATGACGCTAGGCTTGGGCAATCCGCTAAGCTGATGCTGCTGACGCTGTCCATTTCAACCGAAACGGACACTCTCGCCAACCACAGAGAGCTATTCGACCAGTGGATGAAGAACATCGATTCTTTGGCAAAAAGCGACGAAGACAAAGCCACCAAATTTGGTCACCCCTACGAGCAGAATCTCGTTTTTCAATTCTACCGTGACAACAAGTTAATCTGGAGTTCCACTCCGAATCTGCGTTCTCTTTCTTCTTCTTTTTATAACAACGGCTACGCCGACATTACCAAAGACGGCGTACAGTGGCGCACTTTCCAACTCTCATTACCACAGACCGAGCATGAGAACGAATACGTAGTCGTTGCTGAAAAGCAGAAGATACGTAAAGAGATCATCCATGAAATCGCTCTGTCGACGTCCATCGAACAGTTACTACTATTGCCGACTTTGCTGCTGTTGCTATTCTGGCTGATAGACAGGTATTTCAGACCGATTAACGATCTACGCACGGCTATCACGCAACGAAACGTGCACCGCTTAGACCGCATTCATGTAACCGACAACACAACCGAGCTTGCTCCGTTGGTGGAAGCACTCAATTCATTGCTTTCTGAACTTGAACAAGCGTGGCAGAGAGAGAAGCGCTTTACGCGAGCCGCCGCTCACGAGCTCAAAACGCCGCTGACAATCCTGCGCCTAAACGTAGAAAACGCTCTTGAAAGTAATGATCCAGAGCAGCTACGCGGAGACTTACACAACATCCTTCAAGGCATTGAAAGAACCGACCGTCTCATCCACCAACTGCTTACACTTGCTAAAGTAGACAGTTTATCTGAACGCGTCTTTGACAACGTCGAACTAACGCCATTGCTGCAAACCGTCGTCGCCGATTTAGCGCCACTTGCTTTAAGACAAGATCAAGACATCAGCCTCTCACCAGCGGAAGTCGCCCTTTCTGGCGACAAAATGTTGTTAGAAGTGTTGTTCCGTAACCTTGTAGACAACGCCATTCGCTATTCAGGCGCACACAGCGAAATCCAAGTTAATGTGCAAGAAAATAGAAATGCCATCAAAATCTTGGTTTCCGACACTGGCCCCGAAATTCCACAAGAAACGCGAGAAAGGATCTTTGAACAATTCTACCGAGGTCACTCAGAAAAAGGCGATGGTGCGGGGTTGGGAATGTCTATTTGCAAAGATATCGCCACGCTACACAGCGCAACAATAGAGCTGATTCCGAGAGAAAATGGCAAGAACACGTTTGTCGTCGCATTCCCAAAGTACTAGCGAAAAAAGACGACTAAAAAGGCGATATGGAGCACACTTCTATCGCCTTGTTTCGCCCCAGACATGAGACGCCTCCCACTCTTACATAGACATACGAATACTTACAATTCAGTCCATAGATTTTCATTATAATTCACGTTTATTTCACGCTCGCTTTGCTAGAAACGACACAACATCACGACTAAGTCCATCACAAAATAAATATGAAAAGTTCGTCTAAGAGACCCATGTTTGGGCCATTGCAGCCTCTCGCTGTTTTTTCTTTGTTTTCACTTGCATTTTTGTCCATATCACGCATTTTACTCGCCTTTTGGCAGTTTGATCGTATTGAATCCTTCAACGACTTCCTTTACATCCTAGGCCAAGGCGTGCGTGTTGATATCGCAACGTTATGCTGGTTGTTCATCCTCCCTGCTCTGCTTTCTTCTTTCATGCCACTAAAAGGCAAGGTCGGAGAATGCTGGAAATGGGTATTGCGCCTTTGGATGGTCGCAGGGCTATGGATTCTTGTGTACATGGAGCTGGCAACGGCGCCATTCATTCAAGAATATGACCTGCGTCCGAACCGCCTGTTTGTTGAATACCTCATCTACCCGAAAGAAGTGATGAGCATGCTTTGGACTGGCTACAAACTAGAACTGTTTATTGGTGCAATCGGCACTGCTTTGACGCTAGTTTTAGGCTGGAAATGGAGCAAAAAACTGACCGATAGCGCGCAACAAATCAATTGGAAATGGCGCCCTCTTTTGGCGGTTTTCGTTGTGCTTCTTTGTGTTGCAGGCGCTCGTTCGTCTTTGGGTCACCGTCCACTCAACCCTGCTATGGTGGCGTTTTCGAACGATCCACTGCTTAACGACTTAGCACTGAATTCGTCTTACTCATTGCTATTTGCTGTCAACAATATGAAGTCAGAAAAGAGCGCAGAGCAGTTCTACGGCAAGATGGACAATCAAAAAATGTTGGATCTCGTTCGCGCTTCATCAACGAAGGTCGACTTTGATCCTACATTGCTACCAACCATGAACAGCAACCCAGCGACGTACCAAGGCAAGCGTAAAAACTTGGTTATCTTGTTACAAGAGAGCTTGGGCGCACAGTTTGTGGGCTCTTTGGGTGGTCTGCCTCTTACACCAAACCTTGATGAACTAATGCAAGAAGGCTGGCAGTTCACACAAATGTACGCAACGGGCACTCGTTCAGTTCGTGGTATCGAAGCGGTAACAACAGGCTTCCCGCCATCGCCTTCTCGCGCGGTTGTTAAACTGAGTAAGAGCCAAACGGGTTTCTTTACTATTGCTGATTTGCTGAAAGAGCAAGGCTACCACACACAGTTCATTTACGGCGGTGAAGCAAACTTCGATAACATGAAGACCTTCTTCTTCGGCAATGGCTTCGACCAAATTGTTGAGGAGAAAAACTATACGAACCCAGGTTTTGTTGGCTCTTGGGGAGTGAGTGACGAAGATCTTTACAATAAAGCAGATGAAGAGTTTGAGCGCCTTTCAAAAGGCGACAAACCTTTCTTCAGCCTTGTGTTCACATCAAGCAACCACAGTCCTTATGAGTACCCAGAAGGTAAAATCGAACAATACGATCCTGAGCACATGACGCGTAACAACGCGGTGAAATACTCAGATTACGCTTTGGGAACGTTCTTCGACAAAGCGAAAAAATCATCATACTGGGATGACACGATTTTCATCGTAATTGCGGACCACGATGCTCGTGTATTTGGTGCAAACCTTG
This sequence comes from Vibrio sp. VP6, assembly GCF_028823755.1. Lineage (NCBI taxonomy): Bacteria > Pseudomonadati > Pseudomonadota > Gammaproteobacteria > Vibrionales > Vibrionaceae > Vibrio > Vibrio sp. VP6. The sequence continues at coordinate 55,967 of NZ_JAPEID010000019.1, read as the reverse complement.
TTCCTGTTAAGCACTTCCACATCCCTGCTTTGATCATTGGTAAAGACATTCAACCACGTAAAGATGACCGCATCGCCAACAACATTGATATGCCGCCAACGCTGCTGTCTCTTATTGGTGTGGACGCAAAAACACCGATGATTGGCCGTGACTTAACTAAGCCACTGGCTCGCGAAGATGAACGCGCAATGATGCAGTACGACAAAAACTTCGGTTACTTAACCCGAGATAACTTGGTTGTACTTTCTCCTGGCGAAAAAGTGTCGACCATGGAATACAACTTTGAAAGCCAAACGATGAAACCGCTAGAGGTCGATGAATCCGTTATTGACCGAGCAAAAGCAAACGCGCTGTTTGCATCTAAAGCGTATCAAAACAACTGGTACTCTTCGAAACGTACCAACTAATATCCGCTGATTCAGTTAGGAAAAAAGGAGCCAAATGGCTCCTTTTCTTTGTTTTAGAGCGACTAGATTTTAACGTGAAAATTCACTACTGACAGCACCTGTCATGCTCTTTCGGTAAATTCAGCCTCATCTATTTAACAAAGTTGAGGAATAATCCATGCTGACTATCAATTCATTCGTTCTCTATGTAGAAAACATTCACGTGAGCCAAACATTTTACTCGAGACTGTTTGATTGCGAGGTCACGCTTTTATCTCCTACATTTGCTTCTATGCCACTTTCCCATAGCGTCAAACTTACGCTCAAACAAAGTGACGCGCTCACTCCAATCAGCATGGTGAAAGGTGGAGGAGCCGAGTTATCGCTGTCTGTAGCAGACGGCCATCAACTGGAGCTGGTTTACAACAAGTGGAAAGAGATGGGCGTAGACATTATTCAGCCACCAATGACCTCGGTGTATGGGTTAAATTTTGTAGCGACCGATCCTGATAAGCATCGCATTCGCGTGTTCATTAGTGAATAAAAATGCGTAAAAAATGCTTTTTACCATTCCCAACTAGACTTCAATAAATTAGACTCATGGGACACTTATAAGCTGCGTTGTATATAACTAAAGGAATGCCCATGAGCTCAAGTATGATCCTTAGCGAATCCCTAATTGAAAGTGGACGTGATATCCCACTAAAAGAACTGCTTTATGCAAAGCGCGTGTTAGACAACTACATGGCGGTAGCAAAAGACACGAGCCCGCTTGAGCTATTAACAGAAATGAAAGCTGCAGCTAAACAAGTGGAATACTTCACTACAGATAACAATCCGTGTGAAGCGCGCAATGTCATTAGCAGTATGATTGATGAGATCGACAGTGCAGAAACGTTTGCTGCTTTCAAAACTCTCGCAGGAAAGCCATCTCAAGCTTTGAACGAATTAATTGAAGATCGTGCTCAACTCATTAGGTATGAACGAGAACTTTTGCTTGCATCAGGTTATGATGCCTCTCGTATCTAACGAGTTTTAGCTTGACATAGGTAAAGGAAAAGGAGCTCAGTGAGCTCCTTTTTATATGAACAATCGAGTGTATTGTTGAGCTTATAAACCCATATCCGATGTGATTTCTTTGATCTGTTTGAGATCCATTTTGTAGACTTCAATTAGTTGATCGATTTGGCTAAGTCGAGAATTTGCTTCATCGTGCTTATCGCAAGCATCGGATTTTACATCCCACGACTTCCCTTCTAAGAACACATCACATTCTTTCTTCAGCTTGTCGATTTTCGGCAGTAGCTTCTCGCGCTCTTTCTCTAACGCTTCTAGATCTTGCGAGATTTTGAGTTCTTTCTGGAACACTTCACGAGAGCGTTCAAACATGGTTGCTTGCATATCCGCTTGGCGAGTGAGCTTTTCATTCTCTGTCTTGCTTGAGCTCAACTTGTCATTCTGTTGCTTCACTTGAGATTCCAACGACAAGTTAACCTTCTCGACCTCGGTAAGCTGAGCTTGTAATTTTTTCAGCGCTTTCTGATGTGCGGCGTCCTTTTCTGCGAGCAGTGCATCCACTTTTTCTTGGATTTCTTTGTCTAGCGACTCTTCACGAGTTTTAACTTGAGAAACTAACGCGGTTTTATCTTGAGCAAGCGCTTGATATTTATCTTCTAAAACTTGGTAAGTAGATTCCCATTTATTCGCCGTCAAAACAGAGCCAGCCAAGCCCCCAAATGCCAAGCCTAGTACCGCTGCAATTGCGATATATATGTGTGTGCGTTTGTCACGTTCCTCAATGACAACCACTTCATCTTGTTCTTCAATATTTTTTTGAGAAGTCACCGTATATTACTCCAAGGACTCTTCTATCTTGCTAGCGAATCAGTTCCGCAATCACAATGGATGCGGTATAAATCAGGAATGCGCCAATCAATGTTATGACGGTCGCTTTTTGGACTTTTTCATTGGTTCGATAACGGAATAGCACAAACGCTACAACTATCAATACCGCAATGGCTAACAATCTGGTCATACAGCCTCCTTGTCCAATCGCGTAAAACTGACTAACTCCTGAGACAGTTTCACAAAAGTTTATTGTAACTCATTTCTACGTTACGCAAGGTCAACTTAGCGTAGATTTTCATTCGCGTGTGCTAGATTGGATCAATTTTGTGCTCTTAATTGAATAACTTACCTAAGGCTCACTGGCGATGCATTACCAACAATTATGTTGAGAAATGCGAATATTGCCGATAGAAATAGTATCAGTTCCCTACTCTACTCAACAAACCTCTATCCAGTACGTCATAAAAATACCTTTTGTTCAAAAATGTGTTGAAAATAAATCGTCCAAGGGTGTTGAAATGGTCAAGAAACATGATAGAGTTCACACGTTAATGGTGACCAGCATCATTAACTAACCTTTACTCATTTGATTGAGTAATTGTTCCGATGAAGACTGCAGGAGAGTGGTTATTAACCAAACTTTAACATTTGGTTAGATTAACTCGCCGAAGAATTAACTATTTCAGGTGCTACCTTGGTAGCGGGGACTGTAGTTGGAGGAACCTCTGGAGAGAACCGTTAAATCGGTCGCCGAAGGAGCAAGTCCTGCACATGTGTGCGGGGTGAAACTCTCAGGCAAAAGGACAGAGGAGTGGAAAGTTACAACCTAACTATTTGGCGTTCCCGCCTTCTTTAAATAGCTTAGTTCTATTAGAGATCCTTGATCTCGTCCTTTCCCTCTTCTCCTTATTAGTTGTTTTATTAAGGGGAAATCATGAACGACCTACAATCTTTACTACAAACCATTGATAACTTTGTCTGGGGTCCACCACTGCTTATTTTGCTTGTGGGAACCGGTGTTTACTTCACTTTTAGCCTAGGCTTGATCCAGTTTAAGCACCTACCAACCGCGTTAGCGATGGTATTCAGTAAAGATAAGTCATCTGATAAACAGGGTGACGTTTCTAGCTTCGCAGCACTTTGTACTGCACTTTCTGCAACTATCGGTACTGGTAACATTGTCGGCGTTGCAACCGCAATCAAACTTGGTGGCCCTGGCGCCCTATTCTGGATGTGGCTTGCTGCCCTATTCGGAATGGCGACGAAATACGCTGAGTGTCTGCTTGCTGTTAAATATCGACGCGTTGACGACAATGGCCAAATGATTGGTGGCCCAATGTACTACCTACAATATGGTGTTGGCTCTAAAGCACTAGCCATCATGTTTGCGGTATTCTCACTTGGGGTTGCTTGTTTTGGTATCGGTACGTTCCCGCAAGTAAATGCGATTCTTGATGCAAGTGAAATCTCTCTAGGTGTAAACCGTGAGCTTGCAGCTTTCATCCTGACGCTTTTGGTTGCATTTGTAACTCTAGGTGGCATCAAATCTATCGCAAGTGTCGCAGGTAAAGTGGTTCCAGCAATGGCGCTGTTTTATGTGCTGGCGTGTCTTAGCGTGATCATCATGAACGCAGATCAACTACTAAATGCTGTTGAACTTGTGTTGGTATCTGCTTTCACGTCTACCGCAGCAACGGGCGGTTTCCTAGGTGCTAGCATCATGTTGGCAATCCAATCTGGTATTGCGCGTGGTGTATTCTCCAACGAATCGGGTTTGGGTAGCGCGCCAATGGCCGCAGCAGCAGCGAAAACAGACTCTTGTGTTAAACAAGGTTTGATTTCGATGACAGGTACCTTCTTCGATACCATCATCATTTGTACCATGACAGGTCTAGCCCTGATCCTAACTGGCGCTTGGCAAAGTGACTTGTCAGGTGCCGCGATGACAACGCATGCCTTTGCTGTTGGTCTCAACGCAGAAACATTTGGCCCAATGCTGGTGTCTATCGGTCTGATGTTCTTTGCGTTTACAACGATCCTTGGTTGGAACTACTACGGTGAGCGTTGTGTGGTGTTCCTAATGGGCACAAAAGCGGTTCTGCCTTACAAGATTATCTTCCTTGCTCTAGTGGCTTCAGGTGCGTTCCTGCATCTAGACATGATTTGGATTCTGGCAGATATCGTAAATGGCTTGATGGCGATCCCTAACCTTATTGGTTTGATTGCGCTTCGTCATGTTGTACTAGCAGAAACTAAATTGTTCTTTAACCCTTCAGTTCAATCTGATGATCTTGATGCGGTAAAAGCATAGCTCTACAAAGAACCGTTAAGCCTGCACTTAAACGAGTTAGAAACCTTAAAACACAAAGCCCGCTCATGTTTAGCGGGCTTTATTTTTATCTAGATTCAGATGACAGCGTTAATCACGTAACCACTGATGTTCAACCTTCTCTCCACGCTGTTCAAAAAACTTAGCGTTTTGCTGTTTGAACTGATCAACTTTAATATCCGCGATTGGCCAATGGGCAAAATCTTCCGTAATGAAAGACTCATCAACGCCAAATTCTAGCGAATCTAAATGCTTACCTATGTAACGGTAAAAATAACTCTGTCCGACGCTATCACACACCATTGGCACATGCGCCATTCGCTGGCGATTCACTGATACGGATGCCCAAGTTGTGGCGTTCGGTTTGCAAGTTTTCTCCTGCACAACATCGATTTCAAACTTGTTGTCTAACGTCGTAGATACAAAAACGACGATCGCATCGTCAAGGTAAACTCGTCTTAACAAGAGCTGTTTGGTGTCGTGCGTTCGCGCCTTTTGGATACCATTAGAAAACGGCTCAAAGTGCGCCCAGTGCCACCCCCACTCCATCCCCCGAGGTGAAAACTTGATTTGTGGTAATGTCATCCAAGCAACAGCACTCGCAAACCCCAACAAAAACAGCGTCAGCATTAAAGCAAGTCGGTATAAATTGCGCATTTAAAGTGGTTCTTCAATCAGTAACTTAATTCCTAGCGCAACAAGCACAGCACCTGTTACTCCTTCCATCCATTTCATAAAGCTGGCATTTTTGAGCAAGTTCTTTGCTGAGTTTAAAGCCCCCGCCAAGCCACATTGCCAAACCATTGCGATAACAAAATGGATAGCGGCCATCGTCATAGATTGCAACAATGGTGAGCCTTCCGGATTAACGAATTGCGGTAAAAATGCCAAGTAAAACACTGCCGTTTTTGGGTTTAGTACATTTGAGAGAAAGCCCTCTCTAAACGAACGTTTTCCACTGTATACCTGCTGAATTTGTTCAGCGACAGTAATGCCTCCGTCTGAAGCCATTAGCGCTTTCAAACTGCTGATACCAAGCCAAATGAGGTACGCGGCTCCAATCATTTTAACGATTTGGAATAGCTCAGCGGATTGTGCAAGGATGGCAGAAATGCCCACGGCAGAGAAAAACGCATGTACAAACAAGCCAAAACAAATGCCTAAACTTGTTGTACACCCATCTTTTAAGCCCGAACGACTTGTATTACGAAGAACTAATGCGGTATCCAGCCCCGGCGTCAGCGTTAAAATCGTGATAGCGATAAGAAACGCTTCAAAATTTAGTATGTCCATATTGTTGTGATAATTAATGGGTAATGCGTCATCAATACCGCCAATCAACTCGATTCGCAAGCTTCTTTTTTAAGAGCGCTATACAACCGGATGAATTTGTGGACAATGAGACGTCATTAAATGTTAATTATTAGTAAATTAACTTCAGTTGCTTAGCGCGACTTGATGTGAAGGACCCTTTTCGGGTGTTTAGGGAAAGAACAAAAATAAGAGTAGTCACAATGAATGCATTTACAAAACTCGTCGAACATTCAAAAAAAGTCGCCAACTTTGGCCATTTATTAGAAATTGTAGGCTGGGATCAAGCAGCTGTGATGCCATCAGGCGGTGCTGAAGCACGCTCCAACGCAATGGCTGAACTTGAAGTACACATCCACTCGCTCATGACTCAGCCGCATCTTGAGGATCTATTTGCACAAGCAGAAGAAGAAACCCTCGCCACGCAAGAGCGAGCCATGTTACGTGAAATGAAACGCGAATGGCAGCTTGCAAACCTTCTTCCAGAATCATTAGTTCAAGCAAGTTCTCTTGCCGGTTCGAAGTGTGAGCACGCTTGGCGAACACAGCGTGCTAATAATGACTGGGCCGGTTTTGAGAAGAACTGGGCAGAAGTTGTAAAGCTATCCCAAGAAGAGGCTCAAATTCGTGCAGACGCAAATGGCACAACGCCATACGATGCGATGCTGAATGTTTACGAGCCAGGCACGACGTCGGCTTCTTTAGATACACTGTTTTCTGACGTCAAAACATGGTTGCCTTCTTTAATTGACGAAGCAATTGAAAAGCAAAAATCAAATAACATTCTGCTTCCTAACGGCCATTACCCTGCTGAAAAACAAAAAGCACTGGGCTTGCAAGTGATGAAGCTGCTCCAGTTCGATTTCGAGCATGGTCGACTCGATGAGAGTGTCCACCCGTTCTGTGGCGGCGTTCCTACCGATGTGCGTATCACAACTCGTTACGATGAGAGTGAGTTTATGCAATCATTAATGGGAATCGTGCACGAAACTGGTCACGCTCGTTATGAACAAGGCTTACCTAAGGAATTGGCTGGCACACCAGCGGGTGAAGCGCGCTCGATGGGCATTCATGAGTCACAATCTCTATTCTTCGAGATGCAAATTGGCCGCAACAACGCCTTTATCGATCATCTTGCTCGCTTGGCTTCAAATCATTTCTCTGGCAACGAGTTCGCGAAGGACAATCTAGCGAAGATATACACGCGAGTAGAAAAAGGCTTCATCCGAGTTGATGCAGATGAACTGACCTACCCTGCGCACGTTATCCTTCGCTACGAAATTGAACGAGATCTCATGAACGGTGTGATTAAACACACTGACGTCTCTGAATTGTGGAACGAGAAAATGAAAGCGTATCTGGGTCTATCTACAGAGGGCAACTTCAAAAATGGTTGTATGCAAGACATCCATTGGACAGACGGCTCTTTTGGTTATTTCCCATCGTACACACTAGGAGCCATGTACGCGGCACAGTTTATGGCAGCGATGAAGAAGACTATCGACGTTGATGGTGTAATTCAAAGTGGTGACCTTTCACCTATCTTTACTTGGTTATCAGACAATATCTGGAGCAAAGGCAGCTTGTTAACGACCGATGAGCTCGTAAAACAAGCAACAGGTGAAACGCTTAATGCTCAACACTTCCAAGCCCACTTAAAAAGTCGTTACCTATAACTGCTGAACTTAATATAACGTTAAGACCCACGAGTTAAGACTCTAGAAAGTAAATGCCCAAGGAACTTAGCTCCTTGGGCATTTTTCTTTTTAAATACTGATATCCATTGCAGGGACAAGTCTTGGTTTATACAAGCAGTCTTCCCCTTCTGGTCTGGTTTTAAAACGTCGGTGGAGCCACATGTATTGGCTTGGGCTTGCCATAATAGATGTTTCAACAATTTTATTAACGAAAGCCGCAGCACTATCGGGGTCGTCTTTTGGAAAACCATCCACTGGCGCATCAATCGTCAAGGTATAATGCCCATCTTCGCCTCTGACCATCGTAAATGGGACAATTGCGCAATTTGTATTATCGACTAGCAAGCTAGTGCCTGTTGTTGTACAGGCATTTTTAACCGCGAACAACGGAGCAAACGTCGAACGTCTGTTACCGTAATCATGATCCGGCGCATACCAAACACGCTCGCCAGAGTTGAGCGCTTCAAGCATGGCTTTGACATTTTTACGATCGATCAACGTACGGTTAGAACGAGAACGACCTTTGTATTGGAAATAGTCGAAACACGGATTGTTGTTTGGTCGATAGACACCCGTCCCAGATTTTTGAATGCCAAATGCGCGAGCACCTAATTCCAAGTTCATTGAATGGACGGCCAACATTAAGGCACCTTTACCGGACTTTTCTAACGCTTCTAAATGCTCCATTCCTTTAATCGTAACGTGCTTACTGACTCTTTTATCTGACCAAAACCATGCCATCGCTGTTTCGAAGAGTGCAATACCGGAGTTGTCGATATTATCTTTTAAAATTGCCTCGCGTTGAGATTCGCCCATGTGAGGAAAACAAAGCTCAAGATTGCGCCGTATCGTCACTTGACGCTTTTTCATTATTCGCATGGCTAAACGGCCAATACCGCGTCCTAGCGCTAATTGAATATTAAAAGGAAGAAGGCTCAATGAGTACATCACGCCGATGAGAATTAACGTACCCCAATAACGAGGTAAAAGAAATTTAGCCTTAAATTCAGGCTTTTTGTATTTATTCATGTGTGAAATGTCAGATGCGGGCATCTATAAGCGGGAGAAACAATGATAATAAAAAGCACTTTTATCATTGATAACGCTAATAACATAAATTAAAGCGCGCGGATTCTATGGTTCTTCGACACACTACACAATAAGAACTTTACAAGAATATGTTGGGCGTGCAAAAACACCAAAGACGAGCTCGGACATTAACATCTACTGATGAAATGAATCCACCCGCCTTTCATAAAGTTTGGATAAACATAACCGTGTATTTACAATACCTTGGATTGCGTATTACCCCCAAAGAACGGCGATCAGAAAAATAGCCGCAAACAATCCAGCGATAACTAACATTAAGTATGATAGCTTGCCTGTTCCACCTTTTGGCGCTTGATTACAACATCCCATTTGACTTCTCCTTAACGATTTTCGTTCCCTTTAACTTAACGCTTACCCTTGGGTGAAGGTCAACCTGAGGCAGTTTGTTGTGTGTCTCTTTTACTTTTTTCACGCCAATACACCAACGCAAACGTTTATATTGCTTACAAATAAATCACTGAGTTTTCGGTTCATTTTTGGGTAAATACATACCATTTTTCGCTATATACCCGCCGTTTATAACAACCCTACAATACGCGCGTCTTACTTGTAGCACGCGGGTTTTCCAACCATGAATTCGTGGCTCGTTTATTAAAGGTATCGAATGAGCAATATCGCCAAGTCCGCTGTTAAACTCAGTGTTTTCTCTGTGATCATGATTACGGTTACATCCGTTGATAGCATCAGAAACATACCGGGTGCCGCCTTATTTGGTAGTCATGCCATCTCTTTCTTTTTACTTGCTGGTTTATGCTTTTTCATTCCCACAGCTTTAGTGTGTGCCGAGCTAAGCACGACTTACCCTCAACAGGGTGGTGTCTATCTTTGGGGAAAAGAAACGATTGGACCTAACTTCGGCTTTGCGACCGTTTGGTATCAATATGCGGAAAATATCGTTTATTACCCGCCGCTGATCTCTTTCATTGTCGCTACAGGTGCCTACCCATTTTTCCCTGAACTGGCGCAGAATAATATTTTCATGTTAATCATGATTAACGTGATTTTTTGGGCGCTAACATTGGTAAATATATTCGGCTTACGTTTGTCATCGATGATCACAAACGTGTTTGGCACTCTAGGGCTCATTTTCCCAATTTTGCTGATCATTGGCTTGGGTGGTTACTGGGCATATACCAATCCGGGTGAGTCTCATATCTCCCTTAGTCATGTCTCTGACTGGCTACCCGATTTCTCTCAAGATGGAATTGGGGCAGGTTTCACCGCTGTAGTGCTTTCATTGACTGGTTTAGAAATTACCACCTCATATGCAAGTGAAGTAGAAAATCCACAAAAGGCGTATCCAAAAGCACTCTTGGCTTCTACGGCGCTGATTTTGGTTTCTTTAACAGCTTGCTCACTGTCAATTTCATCGGTGGTATCAAGCGATCACGCCAGCTTAAGCGAAGGTGTGATCTTGGCGTTCAAAACCTTCTTTGATGATTTGAACCTCTCGTTCATGCTGCCTGTGATAGCTTTGGCGATTGTGTTTGGCACGCTAGCAAGCTTGAACAACTGGATTATTGCACCGACAAAGAGCCTGCATGTGGCGGCGAAAGACCAGTTTATGCCAATCGCACTGGCGAAAGAAAATCAAAACCAAGCACCTGTCGCCCTACTCTTATTGCAAGGGGCCATCGTTAGCGTGTTGTCCTTAGTGTTTATTTTGGTTCCAAACGTTAACCAAGGTATGTGGTTGCTGAATATCTTAATGACTCAGTTATACATGGTGATGTACGTGTGTATCTTTATTAGCTTTTTGGTGTCACGACGCAAACACGCAGACATCGAACGACCATTTCGTGTCCCTGGTGGCAAAGTGGGGATGAGCTTAGTGGCAGGTTTAGGATTAATTAGCTGTATGATCACTATCGTGGTGTCGTTCGACGTACCAGCAGGTATCAGCGCAGAAACGGGGGCGTATGCGCTCGTACTGGGGTTCATCGCATTTAGTTTGCCAGCTATCGCGGCGGTGATGTATCGCAATCGAAAAGTTCGCTCTCAAGCTCAACTAATCGAAGCTTTAGCAAGCTAATTTTTCCGAAATACGCAATAGATTAAAGCCGCGGCAGTTACCTGTCGCGGCTTTTTGTTTTTACATATTTTGTCTAAAAATCATGCAAAGCATGCTTGCAATCCCACGCGCTCTAGTGGGTATTTCGTTTGCCTTCTCTTTGGTATTGCTGAGAAATTTCGAAGTAGATATGCATGTCTATTGGCTCAGGTGTGTTCAAAAGCATTTTGCCGACTTCGCGCTGAAAATGGCCGTAGTTCCCAAGCTCATCGGTTAGGCCTAGTTGCTCGTAACATGATTCGCTTGCGAACATGCCATACGCGTAATAATGATGATTCAGATCTTTCTGTTTGTCATAGCCAAGCTCTTGAAGTGCCTGATCAATTTCATCGGGAACGTAAGTGTTTTTATCGCCAAACGAACGCAACAACACGCTTGGAACCTCTTGAGCAATGCTCTGAATTTTCGTTTTTTTCTTAAAAATACCGAACATAATGTCCTCCACTGACGATGTCTCCAAATACCGCACACAACGTGGGTCGAGCGAGCGAATAGTTTTTAGTATGGCTCACGATTTAGAGACTAAGTTACATTCAAGTCACGTTTGTATACTAACTTGATCGCATAATGCGCATCAAATAATAGTCACCTCGTTTCAACCTCGTCTCATCAGAAACCCTGTTTTAATCACAATTGCTGGCTGCTTTGCTGTGCCTTTCCCATACTATCTAATAGGTGTCGCCATCTTCTGCTATCAGCGTTTTGAAATAACCTTGGCTAAAGTCACATTTCGTATCGACATCCATTTTAATTTAAGTTAGCTTTAGAAGTATAGACGTCTAGATTGACTAAGCTTAGGGAGAGAAAGTCGTGCCAATTAGAATTCCAGATCAACTACCTGCTTCAGATGTACTAAGGACAGAGAACATCTTTGTAATGAGCGAAACTCGTGCCGCGAGTCAAGAAATACGTCCTTTGCGAGTACTGATTCTGAATTTGATGCCCAAGAAAATCGAAACAGAAACGCAGTTTCTTCGCCTCCTTTCAAACAGTCCATTGCAAGTAAACGTCGAGCTACTGCGCATAGATAATCGACCAAGCAAAAACACACCAACCGAGCATTTAGATACGTTTTACCGTCAGTTTGAGATGGTAAAAGGGAAGAATTTCGACGGTCTTATCATCACTGGTGCGCCACTTGGTCTAGTGCAATTTGAAGATGTGATCTATTGGGATCATTTAAAAACCATCATGGAATGGGCGAAAGACCATGTTACCTCGACGTTGTATGTGTGTTGGGCAGCGCAAGCTGGCTTAAAGTTATTGTATGACTTGCCGAAAAAAACGCGTAAAGAAAAGCTTTCCGGTGTATATCATCACCAAATTCATAATCCATTCCACCCTATTTTGCGTGGGTTTGATGATACGTTTTTAGCGCCCCATTCGCGTTATGCCGATTTTTCGCCACACTTTTTAGAAGAACATACTGACTTAGATATTCTCGCCACATCCGATGTGGCGGGCGTATATCTGGCAACGACCAAAGACAAGCGAAACGTTTTTGTTACCGGCCATCCAGAGTATGACTCGCACACTCTTCACAATGAGTACATTCGGGATTTGGGTGAAGGGATGGAGCCGGCAATTCCGGTCAATTACTACCCGAACAACAACCCTGACAACTCTCCCATTGCGAGTTGGCGAAGCCACGGACACTTGCTGTTCTTGAACTGGCTCAACTACTGCGTATACCAACAAACGCCTTACGATCTGGATCACTTCAGCGAAGATGCTTTCACTAAAGACGATTAAATCAACAAATTAAGTTTGTGAACCGAGCCGCCATCTGGCGGCTTTTTCATATCAGTTTGCAAACCTGATCGCATAGTGCTTTTTCCTCAATGGGCTTTTGCTACGTAATTCATATCATGCTGTCAGATTCAGGGATGTGGGGAAGAAGAATGAAAACCGTAACGCTCAGTGCACTAATGTTGATGACTCAGTTTGCACTCGTAGGCTGTGTTACCGTAAAAGAAAACGGCGCTCCTATCGTGAAGGCCGATCCTGTTGCTATGGCAGAATCTCGCATCGCTCTTGGGCTTGGTTATCTCGAAGGTGGCAATATGATCCGAGCGCACGACAACTTGCAACAAGCCTTGAGCCACGCCCCACAGTACTATCGCGCACAGCTTTCTATGGCGCACTACTACGAAACCGTTGGTGAAGATGCGAAAGCAGAAGACATGTACAAACGCTCTTTACGCCAACACACCAAAAACGGCAACGTGCTCAATAACTACGGAACATTTCTATGTAAACGAGGTGATTTCCAACAAGCCGACCAAATGTTTAACCGCGCAATTGAACAACCTTATTACTACCTCATCCCTGCAAGCTACGAAAACGCCGCTTTCTGCGCATTGAAATCACAAGATAAAGGCAAAGCAAAATACTACTTTACGCGAGCTATCGATCACGACCCACACCGCCCAAAATCGATTCTCCAACTGGCTAAACTCGAAATAGAAAGTGGCAACTTTACCGATGCAAGAATTCGACTGATGCGATTTAATCAAATGTACGGTGTGAAAAAACCGTCACTGCAACTTATGATCGAGTTAGAACGTGCGGCAGGTAATGAAGCGCTAGAGCAAAAATACGTAAAACAGTTAGAACGTATGTCGTAACTAGCCACACTGATAACCCAAACAGCATAAGTCTTTGCTTAACCTCTCATTTTATTTTCAGGCTCACTTACACCGTTCAAGTTAAGTGAGCCTTGTTTCTCAGAACGCCGACAAATCCCCTGTTTCACTTGTGTTTCAGTCGCTGAAAGAGCGACATTACTCCTGTACTTAACATTCAAAATCGGTACTATTTGAAAGATACGTGACCGAGTCACTTTTTGAGTTCTAACTCAATAATTACTGAATGATTGTGCGCTTCGTTGAAGTGCAATTTGCTTTTATTATGAATCTTGTCGTTCAAGAACACATACCCAAGGATGTTGACGCCGGATGAAACCTGCCTGCACACTCTTACTGCTTGCTTCTTTAAGCTCCCCCTTTCTTGCTAGCGCTCAACCCGTCAATGACCTCGTATTCACCGTAGGTATCGTTTCCGACAAAGCAAAAAGTAAAATCAAAAAGGCGACACCCTTTGCTCAATATGTGTCCGGAAGGCTGAATCACCTCGGTTATACCTCTGGGTCGGTACAAGTCTTCAACAACTATGGACAACTTGCAGTTGCTCTCAAAAATGGCAGCGTTCAAATTGCAACAGCTACACCGTTTAACGCCGTAACCCTAGAACGAGAATCTAACAGCCAAGTGCTCGCCGTAAGGTGGAAAAAGGGACTCGAAAAATACCACTCTGTATTTTTCACCCATCAAGACAGTGGCATTCATTCCTTGGCCGATCTGCGCGGCAAAACGCTCATTTTCGAGAGTCGCAACTCCACCAGCAGCTTTTACTTACCTGCCATTACATTGCTCAACCAAGGCGAAAAATTAGAATACCTTCGCTCTATTGATGCTCACCCAACGAAAGGCCGTATCGGCTATTTGTTTTTGGATGAACATTTGGAACAATCCAACGAAATCAACCTATCCGTTTGGGTGTATAAACAGCGCGTTGCCGCCGGGGCGTTCAGTAATTTCAACTGGAACAACCCAAAAGATTTGCCAGAAAACATGAAGGAAAAACTGACCATTTTCCATAACTCGGTTGAGATCCCGCGTGATTTGGTTTTAGCGTCGCCTACTTTGAGCCAATCGACCCAAAATGAAATTACATCGATTTTATTGAAAATGGATGCCTCACCAGAAGGTTTGCATGCCTTGGATGTATTCCAAAATACCAAGCGCATATCAGCACTCACGCCAGATATGGCAACGTCTCTCGACACGGTTCGAAAGTCTGTTAACTTGCTACCAAAGGCAAACTGATGCTGAACAAACTTTCGCTAGAAACCAAATACATTTTCGCGACCATCTCCGTCGTTGTTTTGGTGGTTGTGGTCAACCTTGTACTTTACATGCATGGCTACGACACATACTCAAACAATCTCGCGCAGCAGATTACGCAAAATTCTCAAGATAAGACGGAATCCTACGTCAAACAAAAAGGATTAGTGTACGCGGAGTTGTTGTCTAAGCAGCTGTTTGATCCGCTTTACAACGATAACATCAGCCAAGTCTATGGACAGATTACGGCAACCTTAAGCCAACCGGACGTATCAAAAATCCATGTTGTAGATAACGATGGACTTGTATTCCACGACGGTACACCTCAGCTTGCCATGTTTGCTCAGCCCCACTACCGCTCAGACTTTATTCTTAAGGCCATTGAACAAGAACGTGTCCAAGTCGCTCTATCTAGAGAACAACTGGAAATTGCCGCGCCTATTCACCAATCAGATGTGACGCTTGGAGCCGTATATTTGGAGCTCAACCTTGCCCATTTATTAGAAGAAAAAGAGCAAAACATTGCACAAGTTGCAGCGATAACGTCTAAAGATAAACACAACATGTTTATTTTGCTGCTGGCAATCAGCATTATTTCTATCTTCATGGGTAGCTTATTCGCGTTCGCTGTAGGTCGCTCGTTGGTGAAACCAATCAAACAGTTGAGTGAACAGTTTTCGGAATTTGATACCCAAGCACTTCCAGTTACCGATATTCAACGCAAAGATGAAATTGGTGAGCTGATTACTGCCTATAACAAGATGTCTAACAAGGTAAACACCTACACAACCCGTGTTGAGTTCATGGCCTATCACGACATTCTGACTTCGCTTTCTAATCGTGAAAAGCTGCTGATTGATCTTCAAGAACAAATCAGCGCCAAGCGAGCGCCAGCGCTTGCCGTCCTATTTGTCGATTTGGATGATTTTAAGCACATCAACGACAACTACGGCCACAATGTTGGGGACAAATTACTGGTGCACCTTTCGGCACTATTGAGAAAGGAACTGCCAATTTATATCGAACCAGATTATCGACCATGGATACTCGCAAGCCGCGTTGGGGCGGATGAGTTTGTCGTCGTATTCCCTTGCAACAACAGCTTAGAAGCGCGCGAGATTGCCAACCAAATTCATAGACAAGTGCTATCGCCATTGAGGCTCGACAGTCACAATATCCGCTTAACCACCAGCCTTGGTGTTGCGGTATATCCAGAGTTTGGCTGTAACGCAGATTCGTTGCTGCAACTTTCATCCCTTGCCGCACAAGAATCAAAACGTCGCGGCAAAGACATTATGTCCGTTTACGATCCCGCATTCGATGCGACGGTGAAACAACGACTCTATATCGAAAGAGAACTGAGTCGCTCCATCCACGACTTATCGCAGTTTGAGCTTTGGTATCAACCTAAATTTGACCTTAAGACCTACCAGTTGGTTGGGGTTGAAGCTTTAGTGCGATGGAATCATCCCGAGAAAGGTTACATTGGCCCTGAACAGTTTATTCCGATTGCAGAACAAAACGACTTGATTCTCGATCTTGGTGAGCATTTGATCGAAACCGCGATCAAGCAAAGAGCGGAATGGGCAGAAGCATTCGACCATGATTTTCATATCGCGTTGAACTTGTCCCCACGACAAATCTACCGTCAGGATCTTAGCCTCATATTTGAGCACTTTTTATCGCAATACAATGTATCCGCCAAAGACATTCACGTAGAAGTGACGGAGTCACTTTTGATGGACGACATCGAAAAAGCCCACTTCGTTTTGCGCAAACTGCAAGCCACTGGTATTGAAGTCTGGTTAGATGATTTTGGTACTGGCTATTCTGCCCTGTCCTATCTTCAACAAGTTAACTTTGATGGGCTTAAAATCGATCGCTCATTTATCGCGCAAACCCAGCAAGACAACAAAGATGACTCTCTGGTACGTGCCATCATTTCAATGGCTCACAACCTCGGAATGAAAGTTGTGGCAGAAGGTATAGAAACCCAAACACAACTGGCGCTGATCGAGCGTCTAAATTGCGATGTGGCACAAGGCTTTTTCTTAGGCAAGCCTGTTCCAGCGGCGCAGCTCCTAGAACTTGAAAATACCTGCCAAGCGATGAAGCACAATGCCTCTTCCATCGTAGGTTAAAAACTGGCATGAAAAGCTCATAACGCTCTGCTTCTTGCTTGGCGTTATGAGAAGCTTTCTGCAAAACACGTCACATTTTTATCCCCTTTTAAACCCGATTGCACTCACAGCGCTAACAACCCAAATAGATAAACTACACTTTTCATATCAACCCTTTGGATATGGAAATGCGCTGTGGTCGGAATTTTTTCGTGGAATAACCTGTCAGTTAAACACAAACTGTTTGGCCTTGTCTTACTGCCAATCATTTTGTTGTTTTTTCTGGCGGGACAACACGTTCATAATCTTTCGACTCAAGCTCAAGATTTACAAAAAGCTCAATTATTCTCTGTTTACATCGACAAAGTCTCTTACCTGTTTAATTTACCCAATAACCCATCCATCCCGAATAAAGCTGACAAAACAGCGCAGCTCATTCAAGAACTAAAAGAAACGACCCCCCGCGTTTTTGGCGACAATTCAGAGGTTTTGCCTCTACTTGCGAGTTTTGAAGAAGCCAGCCTCTCGATGTTCACAGCAATCGATATCGAAGAAAAACTGGATATTGCAGAATGGCGAGCAGATACTTTTGAGCAAATCCTACTTAATCTCGACAAGGTCTATTTTAGTAACGTCAGTTACGAAACCGATCGCCATCTTTCCTCCTTAATGCAATTGGAATGGTTAATGTTTTGGTCGACGGAAGAGCGTCGATTGAGTGAATATCTCATTTATTCAGCCAATAAGCGTCTTCATTACGACGAGGCTGTTCGTGATGAGATTCAGTCTCTGATTCAAAACCAACAGCTGCTTGTAGAGCGCTTCGTCGCGCTCAATGCCAACCAGAACCAAGTCCAATTGCTGATAGAAACCTTTAGCAACAAGGTATTTCAAACTAGCCAAGAATTTCGTGATCAGTTACTTAACCAAGAGGAACTACAAGCGTTATCTCCTCTTAAAACGGGAGCTGGACTTGCTGCGTTGAACACGCGACTGGCGCTACTTCATGACATCGACGATACGATGGAACATGAGCTGCAAACGAAGCTCGCACAAACCATTAAAGCAACCACGCAACAGCGGTTGGTATTCATTGTTATCATGTCGTTGGTGACGATTCTTGTTATCAGTTTAACCATTCGCTTGGTGCGTAAAGTGACCAACAACCTGCATCTTGTTCTTGAGTTTTTAAGCCGCGAAAATTACAGCGAAGACTCACCACTTTCTGAGCTCATCAAAGGCAAAGATGAGTTAAGCAAGTTTGCTCAAGAAGTGGAAAAACTCAGTCATGAGAGAGAACAAGCAAAGCAGAAACTCACCAAAGCCAAAGAAGATGCCGAGCGCGCCAAAGACGACGCGATTGAAGCCAGCAAAGCGAAAAGTAGCTTCCTAGCGAACATGTCGCACGAGATTCGTACTCCGCTCAACGGTGTGATAGGTATTTCTGAAGTGCTGGCAGACACCCCGTTGACGGCTACACAGCGAGATTACGTCGACACAATAGAGACGTCTTCCCAATTGCTGCTCAGCCTGATTAACGACGTGTTGGATTTTTCCAAAATTGAGTCCGGTATGTTGCTGATAAGTCCTCATTCAACCTGCGTGCGAGAATCAATTTATGACATAGCCTCAATCGTGTCCCCAAAAGCAAAAGAGAAAGGCATCGAATTAACCGTCAGCATTAGCCCGAACACGCCTTACCACATCGTCATTGACGATCACCGCTTGCGTCAGGTGATCATGAACTTCATGTCCAATGCCGTTAAATTTACGGAACGAGGCAGTGTAGAGCTTTCGATTACCACGCTTGAAAGTAATGAATCGGAAGCCATCATCGAGTTTTCCGTGCAAGACTCAGGCATCGGCATCGATGAGCAGCAACAGAAACGAATCTTCGCACCATTCGCTCAGGAGGACGATTCCACCACCCGCCAATTTGGAGGAACAGGTTTAGGCCTTGCCATCAGTACGCAACTTGTCGAACTCATGGGCGGAAGCATACAACTTGAATCTGAAAAAGGCCGCGGAAGCCGTTTCTACTTCCAACTCACCGCGCCGATTTCTCAAGCCCATTTTCGTGCTAGACATACCGTGAATAACCAAATCTGGCTCGTCTGTGACGACACTGACCTAGAAACAAAACTACGTAATGAGTTGAGCTTCTATCAAATTCAAGTGCATCAATCTGTTCATGATCTTAGTGCTCTTCCAACATGGATTAACGACAAAGAACGCATCATCATTCTTTATGTTGAAACGACGCCAGATGCCGCAGTGAAGAACACAGATTTGATGCGAAATTTGGAACATCAACATGTGCAAGTTTGCCTAATCAAACATCTACACAGCCAACAGCTTGATTTCGGTCACCGTGTTGCAGCGATCATTACTCAACCTTTGCTAGGACAACGTCTACTCAAAGCGCTTGAAAGCTGTGCTGAACGATTTACTCAATCTATTTCCGTCGTTCAGCCTGCAACCCGACTTGAAAAATTACCCAAAGTGCTCGTTGTAGACGACAATACTGTGAACCAAAAAATTGCAGGGTTGCATGTCACCAAAGCAGGTTTTAGTTTTGATGTCGCTGCTAATGGTGAGGAAGCGGTCGACATGTTCAGAACATCCCAATACTGTCTGATTTTGATGGACTGCATGATGCCGGTGATGGATGGGTTTGAGGCAACAAAACAAATCCGACAAATAGAGCTGAAAGAAAATCGAACGTTCCGCATTCCTATCATCGCGTTAACAGCAAGCGTTGTTGATGACGATATTCAAAAGTGTTTTGACGTCGGCATGGACGACTACGTACCAAAACCGTTTAAAGCGGATTTACTCAAAGAGAAACTTGATAAAGCCGTTGGGTTGCGACTTCCCGTAACTGCATCGACAAAGCTCAACCAGTCAAGCTTGCCCGCTTTTGAAGAACCCGAATTCAAACAACGCGTTGGTGAGACGTTAAGTGCGGTGCCAATGCGACGTGAACGGATTTTATTGGTGGAAGATAACCGAGTGAATCAAAAAGTTGCTTCTTTACTGTTAAGCAAGGCTGGCTATCAGTTTGAAGTCGCGGAAAATGGCCAGATCGCAGTGGAGATGTTCCAGCGCGATGGTGGCTTCGACATCATTTTAATGGACTGCATGATGCCGGTGATGGATGGGTTCGAAGCAACGAAACAGATCCGCGCTTATGAAGCAAACTTAGGACTCGAAAAAACGCCGATCATCGCGCTAACAGCCAGTGTGGTCGACGACGATATTCAACGCTGTTTTGACTCCGGGATGGACGCTTATGTGCCTAAACCAGTGAGAAAGGAGAAACTGTTGCATCAAATCGAAAACGTAATGTAGGCGAGCCACACATGAGCATGATTCTCCCCCCTCATAATCAACGAGCGCTGCGACTACTGGTCTCCGCTTGTTTGCTGCTTATATTTTTGTTGCCTTGGAGCCATCAGGCATTTGCCGCAGAAAGTTACGCCATTTTCTCACTTAACGCTCAGTTTGACGCGTTGACCATTAATAAAGCGAGGAAGCTCTACCGAGGCAAAACCAGACTATTACAAGGCCAACGAATTGAACTCTCTGATTGGCCAGAGACGTCCGTTGAACGAACGGAGTTCTATCGCTACCTGCTTAATAAAAACTTGGCTCAAATGAATGCGCATTGGGCCAGCCTTTCGTTTTCAGGCAAGGCGCGTCCACCCAAAGTAATTGATCAACCCAGTATTGAAATCTTGTTAGCGTGGATGCGAGAACAACCTAATCGCATTGGCTATGCCCCCGTCGACTCGTTGCCGTCGGATGCTCATGTTCTTTATGTCGTCAGTTCGGAGAAATGAAATGAAGAGATCGCTCCTCGCAGTACTTATTAGCAGTGTCGCTTTTCCGAGCTTAGCAACAGTAGAACTGACCGATAACTTATCGCTTAGCGGGTTTGGCTCCATTGCTTGGGCGCAGTCCGACAACGAAACTTCATTGCTCGTGAATCGATTTATTGATGATGACAGCTGTTTCGATTGCGACACCACATTCGGCCTCCAACTTGATTACTTCTATCAAGCTTTTCGTGCTTCTGTTCAAGTCGTCAAGCGACCGCAAGATCATTGGAGTGAACCCAAAGTAGAATGGGCTTACCTCGCTTACACCTATAACAACGTCGAAATTCGTGGTGGTCGATTGCGTTTGCCTGTATTCCTTATTTCTGAATACAACTATGTGGGACAAGCGTTTACCACCGCCAGACCTCCGAACGAAGTGTATGACAGCATTCTCGGGATCACGGCGTATGATGGCCTATCCGTTAGATGGAATTACGACCTTAATGAGAATGTGATGATCACTGCAATGCCGTTTGTGGGCTATGGTTACAGCAGCGACGTTACCATCAGTGAAGATACGGACATTAGTATAGACACCAACTATTCAGCAGGGCTTAACTTGACGTTAAGCGGTGATAACTACCGTTGGAACTTTGCGTATTTGAATGCCGAGTACGATCAAACCACCATACTTTCTAACGCCATGCAACCCATACCTGGCCAAGGCAGCACGGCGGGAACAATACGGCTGAAAGATGAAGGCCAACACATCCAGCTGTTTTCACTGGGTGCAAAATATGAGTTTGACCGTATAACCGTCACAGCCGAAGGACAAACCAGCGATATCTCGACCTCGTGGTACGCCGCAACCAGCTACAACCTAAACAAGTTCACCCCTTACGTGGTTTATGGCCAGCAGTTTGACGACAACGAAAAGAAGACCGGTGACAGCGTCCTTACAGGGTTAAGGTTTGACGTGGATTACAACGTGTCAGTGAATGCCGAATGGCAACACTTTAAAGCCTTCAACAACGACTCCGGCGCGTTTTCTCTCCCACCAGCCGATACCAATGCCAACCTCTACACGGTGATGTTGAATTTCGTCTTTTAGCTACTCAATACGAACAAAGGCAGATTAGATGGTCCATCTGCCTTTTCTTGTTTCTATCTATCGCTTCATATGCCCAGCGTTAAGCCTCTTTTTGGTCTCGATAGACATTGCCCTCGACTTTACGATCCTTGAAGTAAAACTCTCGGTCATGCTCGTCGATTTCACGTAGCACACGACAAGGGTTCCCCACCGCAACTACATTACTTGGAATATCTTTGGTCACAACGCTCCCTGCACCAATAACCGAGTTTTCACCAATCGTCACACCCGGTAACACCACTGAGTTTGCGCCAATCCAAACATTGTCTTCGATGTGAACCGGAATATTGAACTGAGCCACTTCACGACGTAAACCTGGCTCTATAGGATGTCCTGCTGTCGCAATCGTCACGTTCGGGCCAATCATCACGGAATTGCCGATATAAATATAGGTGTCATCGACAAGTGTAAGATTGAAGTTGGCGTACACATTGTCACCCAGATAAGTGTGACGCCCCCAGTTTGCTCGAAGCGGTGGCTCTAAATAACAGTTATCGCCCACAGCCCCAAGTAAACGCTGAAGAATTTCACCACGTTTTTCGCCCTCTGAAGGTCGCGTTTGGTTATAGTCATAGAGAATCTCTAGGCATTGCGTTTGCTGTTTTGCGAGTTCTTCGTCAGTACAAAAATAAATCTTCTGACTATGCAGCATTGATTGTCGGTCCATGTATCCATCTCATTTAACGTTCTATTACCTTCGGTCTTACAATAACCAATCACAGTGGCAGACCGGAGTATGTCTTGTAGAAACTAGCAGACCTTGCACGAACAAAATTTGCAAAAAATCATGGAAACCTTGCGGATTACTGCACGAAAAAACAGGAAGTTGCGCCATCGCACAAAATGAAATTAACTCACTGATGAATTGTTTTGCTTTGCTTTTTCTCGCTTCATCTTTAGCTGCTTATCTTTACGTTTTAGAGCACGGAAGAACTTGGACTCTTCGTGATACCAGCCCACAACACTAATCGGGAAACCAACTAACATCATGATGAAGAAATCTGCCGGAAACTGCTCCGTCACGTCCTGAAAAGTGTGAAGCTCTCCAAAGATGAACAAACCGATAATTTTACCCACCAACAACGCACAACAAATCATAAAAAACGATTTCATGATGTAGTGCCATTTTCCTTTCTTTCTCTCCTCTCGCCAATAAACATACTTATGTTCTCGGTTATACATTACTCCTCCACAAAGTGACGGCGTCACTCATTAAATGATAGTGTGGGTTCAGTGCATCAGCACTATGGTAATCATAGTGCTGTTTACTAGGAGTTGCCTGTCAAACCAATGAGAAGAACACAAAAATGACATTGTGTTTTGGGAAGAATTTGCTCCGCGTTTTAGAAAGGAAAGAAATAGCGACTATGCAGCTAAAATCTCTTTGTATGAGCGGTGCTCTCTATCCGCTTCACTCAGATGAAACTGCAGCGCAAGTGCGACTAACCGCTCGCGATAGCGAGCCAAAGCAGTTTCGTCGTCGGTCATAATAGCGAACTCCGCAAAGTGACCAAAACCATCGAGAAAATCTAAGGTGATATGGAACTCGCCGACAAAGAAGATACTTCTGATTTTCTTGCTGCGTTGAATCACTTCGTAGCCCATGTTTTCGAGCATACTTTG
Organism: Vibrio sp. VP6; assembly: GCF_028823755.1. Lineage (NCBI taxonomy): Bacteria > Pseudomonadati > Pseudomonadota > Gammaproteobacteria > Vibrionales > Vibrionaceae > Vibrio > Vibrio sp. VP6. The sequence goes on along the minus strand of NZ_JAPEID010000019.1, from coordinate 32,596 downwards.
AGCAGAATCTAACTTAGTGATATTTGTTGCTTCACAACGGTCAGCTTCTGGCCCTTTTACAATCCACAGTTTGATGCCAGCAGGCTGAATTTCTCTGAGCACTAAACTCTTCCCCTGCTGAGTCAGCGTGCGTTGTGGGGTATCGTAAAACCAATCTGACTCTTGGTTGTTTTCGAACATGACTTCATGCTCAATCTGTTTGAGCGTGTTTAAAAATGCATCATGATTTTTTACTCGATACTTTAACTCAACTTCAAACTGCCCTTGGAAATGCGCGTCACTCACCACTCGCCTCTACTACATAAACTTCGAAAGGAGCCGAATACTACACTCAAAATCTTAATCGTGTTGTGGCAATACACTCAGCTTGTGCATTTAGTGCTTTCGAAACACCCAGATCGGGCCGATTAATAAGAACTGTAGGTCCTCAAAAAAGGATGGCTTTTTGCCCTCGATTTTGTGCCCAATGAACTGAAGAATCCACAAAGCGCCAAACAACAGCATAGAAATGTGTAAGACGGGTAGCTGTAGAATCTCCAACGACCAAATCAAACCAATACACGCTAACGTGTAACCGAGCATCATCATGAACACACTGAGAGATAAACGGAAGTAAAAGACCCAAACCGGAATGACAGCGAACCAAACCCAGTTGAGCTGAAAACCTAAGATTGAAAGTTGAGGAATGGACCAAATAAGCCCAACCACAGAAAGATAAATACCCGGTACGGCAACTTTGTGGATTTTTTGATTGATTGGGTTTTGATGGTTTTCACCGTAGGCTTCTAACCAGTCAGATAGTGCTCGCATACCACTTCCCTTTTTACGCAACTTCTTTTTATATAGTCCGAGCTCAAAAAAGGTGCGAGTTTTTCAGCGAGCAATTGATGGTTTTCGTTATTGCCTAAACGCTTTCCTGAAATGCTATTTGGCTTCAGTGTCCAAGCAATGTACGTTGCGCTTTGGGCAGTTTCGCTACAACCAAATCGTAGGAGCGCTCGCACAAGTCTTGAATGAGACCATCTTCGGCATCACCATTGAAATACACTGTGACCCAATGGCGTTTGTTAAGATGGTAGCCCGGTGTGATGTCGGTAAACTGGGACGTTAGCACTTCTCCATCTTCCGGTTTCACTTTAACACTGACGTATTCTCGACCACCACGCTCCGCGATTATCGCGAACATTTTGCCTTTTACTTTGAACACAAGTGCGTCAGGGCCGAAAGGGAAGTCACTTTCGGCGCACATAAATGTCTCTAAATACGATTCCAATTCTTTGATATTCATGCTCATTCCTTGTTTTCTTAGCAACGAGATTCGCTATTCAAATTGAGGCAGTAGTAACTTTAACGCCTGATTCACTTGTGACTTTTCGTCCGCCGACAATCCACTAATCAAACTATGTTGTACATCCACATGCTCTTGGATCAACGACTCAATCAATGCCAAGCCTTCAGTTGTTAGCTCAACAGTAACACTGCGTCGGTCTTCTTTACTGTGCTCTCTGGCAATAAAGCCTTTCTTTTCTAGCTTGTCTAAGCGGTTGGTCATCGCTCCGGACGTGAGCATCATCGACGCAATCAACTCTGATGGGGTGAGACGGTAAGGCGCTCCGGCACGGCGCAGCGTGGCTAACACGTCAAATTCGCCCATTTTCAGGTCATATTGTTTGTGCAGATCAGCGACTCGACACTCCATATGCTTAGCAATGCGCATTAGCCTACCCATGATAGCCATTGGTTCGGTATCAAGATCTGGTTTTTCCTTCGCCCACTGCGTTACTACTCTATCAATTGCGTCCACGAGTTTTCTTTCTCCAATACGAATTCTGCCTGACGATTTATTTTAACATAAAGATACTTTACAAAAAGCAATCTAGCGCGTACCTTTACAATTAATTATCTCAACGTGAAGATATTTTACATGAACATATTACTCGCAATGATCCCCGCATTTTTCTGGGGCACTACTTATGCCGTTACGCAGTTCACTCTTCCAGACTGGCCGCCTGTATTGCTGGGAGCACTGCGGGCACTTCCAGCCGGACTACTGCTACTGGCAATCAAACCTTCGCTGCCCCAAAAGCACGAATGGAAAGTGTTATTGGTATTGGGCACGATTAACATCGCCTTCTTCTTTGGCCTCATTTTTGTGATGGCGTTGACCCTACCTTCTGCAATTTCCGGTGTCGGCATGATTTCTGTCCCCGTCTTTGCCATGCTGTTTGGTTGGGCGGTTTACAAACGTCAGCCTAGCGCAATACAAGGCATTAGCGGCGCAGTGTTGATTGCGTTAGCGTGGTTCTTGTTCGATCCAAGCTCAATCTCGCTCAACCCTATCGGTTTAGGGGCGATGCTGGCGGCCATCATGTGCATCGTGATTGGCAGTAGCGTAACCAAATCACTCGGCACAAAAATGCATTGGTGGACGGTACTCACGTGGCAGTTGATTTTGGGTGGTGTATTGCTGTCTATCGCCGCGGCTGTGTTAGCTACCATCAATCCGCAGCCTTATGTGCATGCCGTACAGAATATCGATATGACCAACACACTCGGGCTGCTGTGGGTAATTGTGCTCAACACCGCGCTAGGTTACGGCATGTATGTGTGGTTGTTGCAACGCATGTCTGTGGTCGACTTTACGTTTGGTGGCATTGCCAACCCGATTGCAGGGATCGTCTCTGGGCTATTGCTGCTGGGTGAAAACTTTACCCCACTCCAATACAGCTTGATGGTGGGCATGATTGTGATGTCTTTACTGCCTCAAATTTTAACGTCGTTGCGCGCAAGAAAAGAAGTAATAACGGTTTAAGTAATCATCCCCATCATATTCAGAGAACGCCCGATTTTGTATCGGGCGTTTTGTTATTCAATACGATCAACTCGCTCTGAGCTGGGCTTGTTTTCGATAAGCAAGCGGTGTGGCACCGTATTCTTTTCTGAAACAGGCACCAAAATAAGAGGCATGCTTAAAACCACATAGCTCAGCTATTGCACTGACACTCGCGTCGCTGTTGCACACCATTTTTTGTGCTGTATCTAATCGTGCAGCCTGCAGCACATCAGTAAACGTCGTCCCTTCCTTGTTCAACTTTCTTTTTACCGTCGACTCACTCATGTAAACCAGTTTCGCAATTTCTTTGAGCGTCCACGGCTTCGTTAGATCTTTAGAAATCAGTGCGCGAATACGTGAAGACAACGAAGAATATGAACGAGTTTCTGCCTGACTGGCGCTCTGCTCAAAGTGCATCAACAAATACAAAAGCATGCTGTTGATATCGAGCAATTCATCATTTGAACGGTTACCACAGCCCTTTTTCACCATTGCTTTTAATGCTGAGTAAATATCCACGATTCCCGGACGTAAAGTGAAACTCACCACCACATTCCCCGAGAACACGCCATCGCAAAGCTCGCGGAAGTTCAACTGTTGATTGAGTTTTTCAATGAAACACGCAGCCAGTCTGAAACCCGAAATATTGGCATTTTCTACGAACGAATTGATGGCGATTTGCCCTTTGAAATCCGCGCCAATAGCGACCAAACAAGGTGGGTCGATAAGCTGTTTAATGCCTTTAGAATCACATAACTCCAAAGCACAGTTATGGTTTAAGACAATGTAAAAATCCGTCGAGCTAATATCAAACTTTTGATTTATCGGACAGTGTTGCACCTGCCCGTCAAGAACCTCAATCAAAGCCTTCATTTACATTTCCAAAATGAGTGTCAACGCTATCTTGAAACGATATGAACAAAGTGCGTGAATGTTAGTTCTCGCGGTCAGAGAGTCAATTTGAATTTTTTTAATCAGCGTTCAGAAATACTGAACGCTGAAATCGGTTAGCTAACCAAAGTAATTTCGACTCTTTCTTTTCCTTTACCAACGTTTTTACGTTTTAAGGCAATGCGGCCGACTTCAGAGGTGCGCTTAAGGTGTGTACCACCACAAGGCACTTGAGCGAAGCCTTCCACTTTCCAATAGCGCCTTTCTTGGCCTTCGTCAGAGAATGCGCTCTCAATCTCAGCGTCCGAATCGATAACTGCCTGAGCTCGTTGTTGAAACTCCGCCAGCAGTGGCGTGATGCTTTCAGGCCATTCAAAATCAATTCGGCTTTTATCTGCGGAGATATGTGCGCCAACCTTCTGAATGTTTGCAAATTTTTGCGTGAACAGTTCAAGTATAACTTCCGCCGCAAAGTGGAGCTTCATCAACGCATAACGCCTTTGCCAGTCAATTTGAGTGATCACTTGGTCGCCAACTCGAAACGTGGGTTGACGTTCTAGAGTGTAAACAATGCGTGAGCCAGACTTAATTGCACCGACGACAGGAATCCCGTCGATCGTACCTGCATCGCTCTCTTGTCCGCCGGATTCAGCATAAAAAATAGTGTGGGATAACTCGACTTCTTTGTCCGAAATTCGAGTTACCGTGGAGGTGAGTTCTGTTTGGTAAGGGTTTTTCCAAAATACCTTGACGGTCATATGGCCTTCCTTTGCACATAATATTGACGTACATCGATGCTACGCGGCTAATAAGTGAAGTCAAGCGATGCTGATGAGATAAAAAATAAGCTCCCGAAGGAGCCTATTCATTTACTTAAGAGGAACGCCAGGCGCGTCAGACACGCAGGAAGCATAAGCCGGGTCTCGAGCATCCATCACCAACTGCGCTCGACCTCGATGCAGGTTAATGATGTCATACACGACGCCCTCATGATGCGGTAAATCCATTAGCGAGGTAGACCAATATTCCGAGTTCGCTGGCCAACCAAAACCTCCGCCATCTTTGTCTTCTTCATAGATGCTTTCAGTCCCGTCCCAAACACTGCCTCGTGATGCACGATACAAGCTAAACAACTCATTGCGAGTGGCACGACGCCAGTTGTCACGGCCAGCAAAGTTTCTTACAGACAAATCATGACACCAGTTTGCGTATTGGCTGGTTAAGCCTGCGCGATCACGTCCGTATTGGTTGAACATCGCAAAGTCACCCTCAGGGCCGCGTGTACCGTCTTCCGTTTTGATGCCAACGTAAGTTTTTGGTTTTGTCGCGTCGTAGCTCAAAGGTTTAACAAGCTCATAGCCTAGTTTGTTCATGAGCTTCACTGATGGTGGTGCGGTAAATAGGCGACCATCTTCATCACTCGCTACCATCAAACACGCTTCCGCGCTTCCTTCTCCTGAACGAGGCTGTGGGCAAATAGAGATGGCAGACTCTTTTTCTTCCGCCTCAACAACCTTGACCTCAGAGGTGCCTTTTAACTCCCCAAAGGAAGCTGAAATGGTGACCGAACCAAGCTGAGCACTATTTGAGAGCCCACCAGCAATCAAATCTAAAACCGCTTTATTACTGCTTCGCCATGTCACTCGATGCGTTACATCCTGAGTGGTTTCATCGCTATATTCACCGTAGGCATAAAATCGCTGGACGTTCTTTTTCTCTAGAGTGATTTCACTAGGATGAACATGGATTTTTTCTAACACCGCATTCGTTACTTGAATTTGCAATGGTGCACTGGTGATCGCATCTTTGGTGGCGTAAACCATTGCCTGCCCTACCGCAAGACCTTTAACGCGATCGCCTTCTAGTTGTAGGACATCTTGATTATCAACCCACCAAGCAACCTGTTCGGTCAACTCAACGCGGCTTTCATCGCTATAGACTCCTTGTGCAGACAGCTGGGTCGAGTTGCCTTTTGCCACGCTCGACGCATTCGTTGTCACTTCAATATTTGTTAGGATTGCATCGGTCACCTGCACTTGTATTGGCTCGCTTTGCACACCATCTGACGCAGCCGTCACCAACGCTGTTCCTTTATGTTTGGCTTTCACAACGTTGTCGACAATCTCAACCACATCGTTATCGACGTGCCAAGTGATACCTCGGGTGAGGTCGACTTGTTCACCATCGCTCAACGTTCCCATGACCACCAAAGGCTTATGTGTGCCCAACGGCATTTCCAGTGCGGTTGACGAAATGTCCATACTCACTAATACCGCAGGCGTGACAGTAATAGAACCATGCGTACTGGTTAAGCCATCAAGCTCGGCATAGATATCCGCGTCACCCTCATCTTGTGCGGTGAAAATGCCGTTTGTGCCTGGCATGACAACGCTACAATCTGTGGAATCCCACTCTACGAGATGGCTAATATCACGGGTTTGTTTGTCAGTATATTCACCGTAAGCTTTCGCTTGAAAGCTTAGCCCTTTGGCAATCGCCTTATGTGGCAGAGCGAAGTAAATGTTGGTCAACTTCGCGTCCACAACCTGTACGGTCATTTCGCTACTGAACTCATCTAGGTCTGCGCGAATGACCGAAACACCTGTTTTAAGCGCTGTAATCACACCGCGTTCGTCGATGTTAACAATGTCAGCATTTTCAACGTTCCAAACAACTTGTGATGTAAGGTCGTCTTGAGTGCCATCGTTATAAAAGCCGATGACTTTCACCTGCGCCAGCTCACCCTCTGCAAGCGACACACGGCTTTGGTTTAGTGCAATACGAGACACCACTTTGTCTGGTATTGGCGGCTCTGGAATAACGGGATCAGAAGGCTCCGGCGGCGTCACCTCTGGCGTTTCAGGAGCTTCCGGTTTGGAAACATCAGGAAACTCAGGCACTGGCAGTTCCGGTATTGGTGCTTCAATTTCTGGCTCGTCAGGTAATACTTCTTCTGGCAAGCTCATTGGTGGTTGGCTAGTGCTGCTTCCACTGTCGCTATTACAACCAAACAAACTCGTGAGGAGTAATAGCATTGCGATCTTATTAAAAGTATTTTTGCTTATCATAGAGTCAAACATTCAAATTTTTATTATTAGACGACATTAAAAATTCAAATTATGAATACAAACAACTCAGCAATACCGCTGACTGGTTAGCGCTTCGTATGTATGAAACTTTTTCTCTAATTCAACCTCCAACTCAGATCTGTTTTTAGTATCTCTCATCAAGATGTTTTCTCGATAACGGGTAATTGCTGAAATTAATTCACTTTTGGCCATCGCTAATTGCTCGTCAAACGAGCACACGAACTCATGTTCACTCATCGTGATTCTCACAATACATAAATTTAGAAATCACATTCTGTTTATTTACTTCGACGACCATCTATGAGATGGCAAAAAAATGTAATGGGAAGTGCTCAATTCGACAATATGCCAAATATCAAAATCGTCTCATCGTGATATAAAAATCAGCTCAAGTTTTCGATTTAAAGTTGGGAGTCACTTTTAATGACTTCCCTATTTTCTGGTAAACAATAGGCAAGAAAAAAGGTGCCACATTGGACACCTTTAAAATCAACGAACAGAAGTTACGCCTCCGGATTTGGTTCAGCAATATTCTCGATTGGCTCTGGTTTTGCGTACACATAGCCTTGAATCAAATAGATATTGTGCGTAGCCAAATACTCAATCTGTTTTCTGTTTTCTACACCTTCAGCAATCATTTCACATTCCGCTTTCATCGCCGCAGACACAATAGAATCCAACACTTTGAGTTTTTGGTCGTCTGAGCCAATTGGATCAACGAACATTTTGTCCACTTTCAAGCAGCGAATACCCAAGTCCTGCAAATAAGAAAAGCCACCATACCCAGTTCCAAAGTCATCAATTTTGAACTTGTAACCTTTGTTGGTGAGGTAGAGAATCTCTTTTTTCGCGGCTTCTACGTCTTTAACCGGAATTCTTTCTGTTAGCTCAAAATGAATTCGGTTTGCACACGGCCAATTCAAATCTGCCAACAGTTTGGTTAACGAACCGGTTTCTAAATGAGAAGAGACAATATTGACACTCACCCAAATCGACTCAGGCAGTGACTCAAGATCTTGGATGATTTTGCGAATCATCTGGTTCGTCATCGGAACAATCAATCCGCTCTCTTCTGCGGCGCCAATAAACATATTAGGTGGCACCAAACCATCGCGTCTTGACCAACGAACCAACGCTTCATAACCTACAGTTTGGCCATCTCTGCTATCCACAATAGCTTGGTAATAAGGGATAAATTCGCCGTTATTGATGCCGTTTTGAATCAGCCCTTTGATAGACTTTCTTAGGCTTTTACTTGAGATATAAAACAGCGCAAACACAATCCCAAGAATCAAAGTAGCAGGCACACCCCACACGAAAAGACGCTGATTCGCGTATGCGGCCAAGGCTTCACCACTGTAAATCTTGATGAGCATGTTGGCCTGAGATTCATCAGAGAAGAAAAACTCGCTCGATAGCGCATTGTCTTCATCAATAATGTTTGGCATGCCGCGACTGATTGAAAGGTCACCAAACATAGGTTCGTGATATTCAAATTTTACGAATAAGCACTCTTCACACGGCTCAGCAATAAGCTGTTTTATCCAACTGTTATCGAGAACCCAAAACACCTCAACGTGCTGATTGTCATAAATTACCATCCATTCTGCTTGGTCTTTGTATTCCGGCAAAATCAAGGAAATATAGAAGTTGGTATCTAATTGAACCCGTTCGGATGACGTAACTTTGGAGACAGGCATCCCTACGCTTGAGCACGAGTCGCCATCTTCCGTGGTCATGCCAATAAACCGAATGTAGCGGTTGTAGTAACGAGGGTCACGCAGCACTTTCATATCATCAGATTGACAGTTGAAGTCGAGCTGGGCGATCTGTTTGGTAATGGCACTCTCTAAAAACGTGGATCTGTGATTTAAGTATTCAACCAACGTTTTGATTTTCGCCTCTTTGATATACCCAACATATAAATTTGACAAGGCATTAAAAGCGACAGCAAAAATAATGATGGGGACTAGCCCTATTAAGATGGCATTTCTTATTGTCTTATTAGCCAAAACTCCTCCTAATGTTCTGCCACGAACAATTTTCAGTAAGCAGGTTCACTATCTCACTTTAATAAGTGGAAAAGTGGGGATGGACTCTCAATCGCAAAGAATAAGTGATTGAGCGGCAATTATTTGCTGAGACTACTGCTGCACATTGGCTTTTACAACTCTCTCGCATGAGATTATGAGCTAATAATGATAGCAATTGACCTTTATTATATACGCAATGGCTTATCGCAAGCGGGAGACTGTTTTCTTCTGCTCTTTTGCGTGGAATCTAAATTTCCAACTCTGTCTTGCCAAAAACGAAAAAACCACCTTTAACGGTGGTTTTTTGATTATTTTCAGTGTGGCTTAGTCACTAGAGTGATTCAATCGCTTGTTGAATTGCAGGACCAATTTGACGCTTGCGAGACGTCACGCCATCCAATACCAACATGTCATTGTCGATTTTCACATCAAAAGCTTTTGATAGCACTTTCTTATCTGCGTCATCCGCCCAAAGCATGTTTGCACGTTTGTGCTTGGTATCTGTGATCGAGAAGAACAAGTAATCAAGATTCTGAGCTTTCTTATACGCTTGAATAGCTTCGTTGAAGTCCTGTTTGCGGTCAATCAACTGCTGCGCGTTGAGCGTTTCTGCTACGCCGATGCCTACCTTTTTACCTGCGAATTCAAAGTTTTTGTAGTCCATCGTCAAAATCGTCTCTGCTGAGAAATGGCTCAGATCCGATTTAGCCAACAACATTTGTTCACCAAAACCTTTGATGTCTTTGATGCCTGCAATGTCCGCCAGCTTTTGCGCGTACTGTTTGTCATATTCGGTGGTAGTCGAAGATTGGAACACAACCGTGTCCGACAAAATAGCCCCTAAACCTGCACACGCAATATTCTTAGGCAGTTTAACGTTTAACTTCTCGGCATTTGCCGTAAGAATTGTTGCCGCTGAACCCCAAGCACGAATGTCCATCGTGACGATTTGCGGCATGCTGATTGGCGAACTGCCCATCGCGTGGTGGTCGATGATTGCCACGATGGAAGTTGGATCAACCGATTTTGCAAGTTGAGTCGATTGGTTGAAATCCACCAAACCAATGTGGTGAGAAGAGAAATCCGCCTTCACTTTTGGCGCGTCCATGCCACAAAATTCAAACACAAACTTACTTTCTGGGTTCGCTTCGCCAGTTAGCGCTGCTTCTCCGCCGTAGATGTGTGACGCTAGGATAACGGAAACGGCACTATCGGTGTCTGGGCTCAAATGTCCAACCCATACAAGGTTGTCGGTATTATTGTTTGAAAGCGTGGTGAGATCCAAAGCGCCCTCAGCCAAACAGCTGAAAGAGGCAATCATGGTTAATCCAAGTAGTGAACGTTTCATTTGAGTCCTTAATGGTGAGTGGTAAGTTACTATTGGTACTGCATAGACCATTGATTCAAATGTAATTTTTTCGAGTTGCCAATTCACCCGATATTCTTGGAATCGCAAACGTTTTTCGAGTCGATACACACTTTTTTATCGATTCCGCTTACAACTTAAACAGGATATTTAGTTAAGCGAAGGACGATTTTCCAAAAACAAAAAGGAAACGATTGGTGCCAATCGTTTCCTTTACTTGTGATTGCTATTTAAAAGCGCGTGAATTACGCCACTTCAAGAATCACTTTTTCCAACTTATCTAAGCCTTCACTAAGCACTTCAGATTCAATGGTCAGTGGAGGTAACAGACGAATCACGTTCGCTTTTACTCCACAAGAAAGCAGGATAAGGCCGTTTTCTTGCGCTTTAGAAATCACCGCTTTGGTCATCTCTTGTAGCGGCTCACCCGTTTCTGGATCAGTAAATTCAATCGCCATCATCGCACCTGTAGTACGGATTTCACCGATAGCAGGCACTGACTGTTGCAGTTTAGTCATACGAGCATTGACCACTTCACCGATGCCCATTGCTTTAGCACACAAGTCTTCTTCTTCGATGATTTTCAGTACTTCAAGACCAGCAACACAGCCAAGTGGCGAGCCCGCATAAGTGCCACCTAAACCACCAGGTAGTGCAGAATTCATCACATCCGCTTTCCCAACTACCGCTGAGATTGGGAAACCACCAGCAATGCCTTTCGCCATTGTCATTAGGTCTGGTTCAATGCCTAGGTATTCTGTGGCAAACATTTTACCGGTACGAGCAAAACCCGTTTGGATTTCATCAGCAATCAGCATGATACCGTGCTTATCACACAGCTGACGCAAGCCTTGTGCAAACGCTTCAGGTGCTTTGTAGAAGCCGCCCTCGCCTTGCACTGGCTCGAAGATAATCGCCGCAACGCGTGAAGGTTCAATATCGCAAGCAAATAGATCGTCGATCGCTTGTAAGCTTTGCTCAACGCTAATGCCGTGGAACGCATTTGGGTACGGCGCGTGGTAGATTTCGTTCGGGAAAGGACCAAAGCCTGCTTTGTATGGCGCAACTTTACCGGTTAACCCCATCGTCATGTTTGTGCGACCGTGAAAGCCACCTTTAAACGCTATCACGCCGCTACGACCAGTATGAGCGCGCGCTACTTTCACGGCGTTTTCGACCGCCTCGGCGCCAGTGGTTAGAAAGATCGCTTTCTTCTTAGTCTCACCCGGTGCAAGTTCTGTCAGCTTTTCCGCCAGCTCAACGAATGACGCATACGGCGTGACCATCGCACACGTGTGCGAAAAGTTGTCCAACTGAGCTTTTACCGCATCACTGATACGTTTGTGAGAATGCCCGGTATTGGTCACCGCAATGCCCGCTGCAAAGTCGATGTATTTGTTGCCTTCGATATCCCATACGTAAGCGTTTTCTGCTTTCTCGACGTAAAGTGGGTACAGTGCGCCCATGCCTTGAGCGATAACTTGGCTTCTTCTTTCGTGTAGTTGTTGGTTTGTCATTGTTTTGTCCTTAATTAGTTGCCGCCAAAGCAGAGATATTTCACGTCCATGTATTCATCGATACCTTGTTTTGCGCCTTCGCGTCCGACGCCGGACTGCTTAACACCACCGAAAGGAGCAACTTCAGTAGAAATCATGCCTTCGTTAATGCCGACCATGCCGTATTCGAGCGCTTCTGCGATTTTCCAAACGCGGTGGATGTTTTGGCTGTAGAAGTACGACGCAAGACCGTAAATGGTGTCGTTCGCCATTTCGATCAGCTGTGCGTCACTGTCAAAACGAATCACTGGCGCGACAGGGCCAAAGATTTCCTCAGAGACAATCTTCATGTCGTGAGTAACGTCTTTGAGCACCACTGGCTGCATAAATAGGCCATCGAGCTTTTTAAGTTCTGAAACCGGCTTCGCGCCTTGCTCGATAGCACCATCGATCAACGCTTGAATGCCTTGCTTTGCCGATTCGCTGATCACAGGGCCGATGTTTACGCCCTCTTCTAAGCCGTTACCGACGTTGAGCTGCTGAACCGCAGCGTCGAACTTAGCAACGAACTCGTCATACACTTTGCTGTGTACGTAGAAACGGTTCGCACACACACACGTTTGACCTGCGTTACGGAATTTCGACGCCATCGCGCCCGCCACGGCTGCATCAATATCTGCATCATCGAATACGATAAACGGCGCGTTGCCACCTAGCTCCATTGAGGTACGTTTAATGTCCGCAGCGCTTTGCTGCATCAGCACGCGACCGACTTGAGTAGAGCCAGTGAACGACAACTTGCGAATCAACGGGTGTGAAGTGAAGATAGCACCTACCTGACGGGAGTTTTCACCTAGAACCACTTGCAGAACATCGCGTGGGATACCCGCTTGATAGGCAAGCTCTGCAACCGCAAACGCAGACAGCGGAGTAGATTCAGATGGTTTTACGACAAAGCTACAGCCTGCCGCTAAAGCTGGCCCTGCTTTGCGCGTGATCATCGCAATTGGGAAGTTCCAAGGTGTAATCGCACAGGCAACACCAATTGGCTGTTTGATGGTCACCAAACGCTTGTCTGCACTCGGCGCAGGAATCGTCTCACCGTAGGTACGTTTCGCTTCTTCAGCAAACCATTCGATAAAACTCGCGCCGTAAAGCACTTCACCTTGAGCTTCCGCTAGCGGCTTACCTTGTTCTAACGTCATCAAACGGCCAAGGTCGGCTTTGTTTTCTAACAGGAGTTGGAACCAACGATTGAGCATACCAGCGCGCGTTTTTGCTGGCAGTGCCGCCCATTCTTTCTGCGCGACATGGGCACGTTCAATGCTATTTAAAATGTCATTCTCGGTTGAGACTGGTGCGTACCCGAGAAGCTCTCCGGTCGCTGGATTAGTCACTGCAATGCCCTGCTGTGGGTTCGCTACCATAAACGAAACAAGGCTTTGGTTTTGTATCTGTTGCATGGTCATTCCTTTTGACAACTCATCATCGCCGCAAAGTCAGCGGCGAGCATATGTTTAAGCAGGGATCTGCTGCGTAATGCAGTGAATGTTCCCTCCGCCCAGTAGAACCTCTCTCGACGGTATCGCGATGATTTGGTATTCCGGCATCGCGTTTTGCAAAATATCGATCGCAATGGCGTCGGTGTCTTCATCCAACATCGGTAAGAACACATGGCCGTTGACGATAAGAAAGTTCGCATAAGAGGCACTTAGGCGTTCGCCAGCTTGTCGACTCATTCCTGAACTGGCGTCAATGCCATTGGCTTCGCGCTCGCTATAATGCAACGGACCCGGTAATGGCAAACGGACAATTTCAATCTCGCGCCCTTTCGCATCGTGCTGAGATTTAAGTACTTGTTCCGCTTGACGAGACAACGCGTATTGCGGATCGCTTGGGTCATCGGTCCAACTCAGTACCACCTTACCCGGTGCGATAACGTGCATCAGGTTGTCAACATGGCCGTCTGTTTCGTCATTGAATAAACCATTTGGCAACCAAATGACTTTTTCGATACCGAGATACGCCTTTAATTGCTCTTCGATTTGCGCTTTGCTCAATTGCGGATTTCGCCCCGGACTAAGCAAGCACTCTTCTGTGGTGTAAAGGGTGCCTTCACCATCGGTGTGAATCGCCCCACCCTCAAGTACAAACGGGGCGCGGTAATAATCTATACCGATGATGTCGCACACCGAGCCAGCGACAAGATCGTCTTGTTGCCAGTTATCGTAAAGCCCGTTGTATTCGCCGCCCCACGCGTTAAATTGCCAACTAATCCCACGGCGCTCGCCCGCCTGATTCACGAGCACGGTCGGTCCAATATCGCGCATCCACGCATCGTTAAATGGGATTTCCACCAAACGTACGTCTGAGTGGAGCATTTGACGCGCTCGGTCAAAGTTGTGCGAGCATACCGCCACACACACCTTGGTCACTTCCGCGATTAAGTTCGCGATTCTGGCAAAGGTTTCTTGCGCGGGTAATGCGTCATCACGCCAGTTGTCTTTCCTTTCTGGCCACGCTAGCCAAACTTCACTAACCGGCTGAAACTCAGCCGGAAAATAGAAGCCATCTTGCGCTGGTGTTGTCGATAACTTCATTTTAACGCCTCTTTAAACAGCTAGTTTGCCAACACTGGTGTAAAGGTCTGGACGACGGTCGCGGAACAAGCCCCACGCGTGACGCGCTTTCGCTGTCGCAGCGAGATCGATTTCTGCGTAAATGATGGTTTCACCTTCACGTGGTGCTTCGGCAATTTTTGCACCAGTGTGGTCAGTGATAAAAGAAGAGCCGTAGAAAGTGGTCTCGATACCATCATCGACCTCAGTGCCCACTCGGTTTGACGCAATCACTGGAACGAGGTTTGCTGCCGAGTGACCTTGCATTGTACGTTGCCAGTGATCACGCGAGTCCAGTGTTGGATCTTGAGGCTCAGACCCGATTGCGGTTGGATAGAAAATTGCTTCCGCGCCGTGCAGAGCCAAGCTGCGCGCAAGCTCTGGAAACCATTGGTCCCAGCAAATGCCAGCACCGAACTTACCGAACTTGGTTTGCCACACTTTGAAACCAGTATCGCCAGGGCTAAAGTAGTACTTTTCACTGTAGCCCGGACCATCAGGAATGTGTGACTTGCGGTAGTTATCTAATACTGTGCCATCGGCATCTATCATCACTAGCGAGTTAAAAAACGTGTTGCCCGCTTTTTCAAAGTAGCTAACAGGAATAACCACGCCGAGTTCTTTCGCCAGTGCGCTCATTTCCTGAATAAGGTGGCTATTTGCCGTCTCTTCTGCAAGCTCGAAATACTTCGCTTCTTGTTTTTTGCAGAAGTAAGGCGCGGCGAACAGCTCTTGAGGAAGAATCACGTTCGCACCGTTTTGTGCTGCTTCACGAATCGCCTTTTTGGCTTTAGCTAGATTTTCTTCCAGATCCCAGCTTTTCGTCAGTTGAAGGGCTGCAAATTTCACTACTTTGCTCATTGGATATTCCTTATCTCTTAAATCGCCAGTTTGTCACGTAGGTTGTAGTAAGCCGCGCCCATTGCCGTAAACGGAATTTGGAAGTGGCGGCCCCCCGGGAAGGAGTAATGTTTCAGAGCCGCAAACGCATCAAAGCGTTCTGCGTGTCCGGTCAGAGCTTCTGCCAGCAACTTGCCTGCGAGATGAGTACACGTTACACCGTGACCGCTGTAGCCTTGTAGGTAGTAAATGTTGTCTGAAAACGAGCCAAATTGTGGCATGCGTGAGTAAGTCAGCAAGAAGTTACCCGTCCAGGTGTAATCAATCTTGATGCCTTTCAATTGTGGGAAGACTTTCTCCATCTTCGGACGAATCAATGCTTCAATGTTTTCTGGGTCACGTGCGCCATAAACCACGCCACCTCCGAATAACAAACGCTTGTCGGCAGTTAAGCGGAAGTAGTCCAGCAAGTAGTTACAGTCTTCAACGCAGTAGTCACTGGTCAGCACTTGTTTTAACTGCTCATCACTCAAAGGCTGAGTCGCCACCACTTGTGTGCCGCACGGGATCGCTTTGTTGCTGATGTTTGGTGCCAAACCACCAAGGTAGGCGTTACCTGCCAGTACCACGTACTTGCTCTTCACGCTGCCTTGCGCAGTTTTAACTACTGGGTTCATCCCTTTATCAATCGACACGACCGCCGACTGCTCAAAGATTTGACCACCTAGAGAAATGAACGCAGCGGCTTCACCTAATGCCAGTTTAAGCGGGTGAATATGACCACCGCGCATATCCAGCAAACCGCCAGTGTATACTTTCGTGCCTACCGCTTGTTCTACCTCTCCTGCGTCAAGCAGAGTCAGTTGGTCGTTTCCGTAACGCTCCCAGTTCTTCTTATGTTCTTCTAGCCCTTTGAGTTGTTTACTGTTCAGTGCCGTGAACAAGCCACCTTGCTTGTAATCACAGTTGATGTCGTATTTGTCAATCAGGCCACGGATGATATCGCCGCCTTCAAAAATCATATCGCACAGAGCTTTGGCTTGGTTTTGGTCGTAACGGCTTTCAATCACGTCAACATCTCGGCTGTAGCTGTTAACGATTTGGCCACCGTTACGACCAGTTGCTCCAAAGCCCACTTTTGCGCTCTCTAACACAACAACTTTAAAACCTTTTTCCGCTAGGTGTAGTGCAGAAGAAAGACCAGAGAATCCCGCACCGACTACACACACATCGCACTCGATGTTGTCTTGCAGTTGTGGGTATTCCGGCATGTTTGGCACAGAGTGCGCGTAGAACGAATCCGTATGCTTGTTCATAGAACTATTCCTTTATTTATCGTAATCGTCAGCAGGCTTAAGGATGTAGGCGAATCCAAGTGGTTTTGGTTTCGGTGAATTTTTCAATCGCGTGGAGAGACTTGTCTCGACCATTTCCGCTCATTTTGAATCCGCCAAATGGGACCGTCATGTCACCTTCGTTGTAGTTGTTGACCCAAACCGAGCCGGCTTGCAGTCGTTTTGCTACGCGATGAACGCGGTTGATATTGCTACTCCAAAGTGCGGCACCTAGGCCGTACTTCGAATCGTTAGCGATCTCAATTGCTTGCGCTTCATCTTTGAATGGAATGACACACAGCACCGGACCAAAAATTTCCTCTTGGGCGACACGCATCTTGTTGTCGACGTTGTCTAAAATGGTTGGGGAGACAAATGCGCCCTGCCCATCGACATCGCCGCCACAACGTACGTTTGCACCTTCTGATTCACCTAACGAGATGTATTCCAACACTTTTGATTTATGATCTTGGTCGATAAGCGCGCCCATGGATGAACTTGGGTCCATTGGGTCTTTTGGCGTGAACGCTTTCGACGCTTGAATAACTTTTTCTATGAACTGATCTTTGATGCTTTCGTGAACAAGCAAGCGGGTTGCCGCGACGCACACCTCACCTTGATTGTAGAAACACCCTGCAGCGGTTTCTGCTGCTGCGCGGTCTAAATCATCACAATCTTCAAACACGATGTTCGCGTTCTTGCCGCCCGCTTCTGCAAACACGCGCTTTAGATTGCTCTCACCCGAGCTGACCATCAGTTGACCTGCAATACGCGTCGAGCCTGTGAAGGCGATGCAGTCTACGTCTTGGTGTTTCGCCAGCGCCTCGCCAGCTTCATGGCCAAAACCCGTCACGACTTGGAAAACGCCTGTTGGCAAGCCCGCTTGAGATGCAAGCTGGCCTAAGAAGATAGCGGTCAGTGATGACTTCTCTGAGGGTTTTAAGATCACGCTGTTACCAGCCGCTAAAGCAGGGCCAAGCTTCCAACACGCGAGCCAAAGTGGGAAGTTCCACGGCACAACCGCGGCAACCACACCAATTGGCTGATGAGAAATAAAAGCGTGTACGTCTTTTTCTGTTGGGGCAACTTCACCGTACACTTTGTCGATCGCTTCGGCGTACCAGCGCAAAGAACTCGCCGCGCCAGGAATGTCGGTAGAGAAGCTGTGAGAGATAGGTTTACCAGTATCAAGAGTTTCTAGCAGAGCTAACTCTTCTTGGTGTTGATCAATCAGGTCAGCAAAATGCTTAAGTACTGCCTTGCGATGAGCTGGGCTGCTCTCGCTCCACTGACCTGATTGGAATGCTTGACGAGCGTACGATACGGCAAGGTTGACATCTTCACTCTGACAACGGGCGATCTCAGTAAATATCTCGTCTGTTGCTGGGTTAACTACCGGGATGGTTTGCCCTGTTAAAGCGGCACTGTATTCACCGTTAATGTACGCCCTGTTTTCGATGTTTAGATTGTTTTTTAGCTCAATCCATTGCTCTTGGGTTTTCATACGCTCTCCTTGTGATCACACAAGGCAAGCCCCCACTAAAATGTGGTTGGCGTATGCGCACTTATCAATCGACAAGCCTTGTCTGTGTGATTCGTAAATCGATGTGGCTTCGTCGTATCAATAATGTACGACTCGCCGGCTGTGAGGACGTAGGAGTGGCCTTTGTACTCTAGAGTGATTTCTCCCTCTAAAATCGTGCCGACCTCTTCGCCTTCGTGTCTGATTTCCGCCGCACCTGTTGTTCCATGTGGTGCGTATTCTTCGATCAAGAATCCAATAACTTGATCTTTGTCGCCATTCGTCACTAGTTTCATGGATACCGTCTCGCTCCCAATTTCCACGAGGTCTGACGGTTTGAAGACCACTTTCACTTCATCATTCGAAGATTGTTCAAAAATGAAAAACTCCGACAGTGATAAAGAAAAGACATTGACGATTTTTTGTAGTGAGCTGACCGACGGGCTCACTTTGCCATTTTCAATGGACGAGATTGCACTGTGGGTAATACCAGCGCGTTCGGCTAATTCCCTTTGTGACAATCCATGTTTTTTACGTAACTGAACAATATTTTTACCAATCTCATGATTGTCCATTCATGCAGCTCCAAACGTTTAACGAGAGGCTGCCATCATAAATTCATTGAATAAAATTTGAGAGAAATGATTGTTTTTTGCTTTCCATTCTGGGTGCCACTGCACGCCAACGAAAAATTTTTGTTGCGGAAGACTAAATGCTTCTACTAGGCCATCCGGGGCTTTAGCTTCAACTTGCAGTTGAGGGGCAAGCTGATCGACGCCTTGATTGTGCAGCGTGTTCACTTCAAAAAAGGTGGTATTTTCCCAGTGATTTTGTACCAACCATTGTTCAAACAAACTCTGCTTTTGCACTAATACCGCATGAGCGGGCGCGTATTTTTGTTCGAAATCTTCAACAGTCGCTTCGCGATGATCATTAAAGCCTGAGTCGTGAACGGCTGGGTTTAATGAGCCGCCTAGTGCAACATTCATCTCTTGGAAACCGCGACAGATACCAAGGCACGGAATGTTTTGGTCTACCGCGTGACGAATTAATGTCAGTGATAGTTCATCACGCGCTTCATCTTTATGGCTTTCTTCGTGTGTTGCATTGTATCGATACGGAGCAACATTCGAATGACTACCAGGAAATAGGAAGCCATCACACATGTCTAATATGGTGGCTACGTCGTCTCCCGACATTTCTGGAGCTAACATAATCGGTAGCCCTCCAAAATCCTTAACGGCGCGTAAGTAAAAGTCGTTGACCGCTTGTATCTGATAGCCACCTAACTCTTTAGTGCAGCTAACCACACCAATGATGGGTTTGCGTGTTCCTGACATGATATTTCCGTGTTCGATTTATTTAACATTTACCCTACAAACCATGTACAAAATTATCAACACGGATATTCGTTATTATCGTCACAACGTGATCTAACGCACTATTTAGGCCACTAAATTGAATATTTATGCTCATTATATTGAACAAAACAAAACCAACTGTTACAAAATAGTTAACAGAAAGACATAAAAACCAGCCGTTAAACACCAAAAGCACAGTATAAGTGCATGTTTAAATTAAAAATAACCTGAAAAACAAACGATTTAATTAAAGCACTGTAATTTATTTGTTAATTTGGTTATTTCTAATTTCTACTCGTCAGGCTATTTGGAGAAGAAAATGGAATCGTATCTACAGGAAGTACAAAATTTTAAACAAAAATGGCCCGATATAGAATTTATCGACCTTATCTTTACCGATATCAATGCCACTCCAAGAGGAAAGCGCATCCCGATAGACGCACTAGAGAAGCTTGATAAAGGGGTAGCACTCCCCCTCTCGACCATCACCCTCGATACTAAAGGTAACGTCGTTGAAACTGCGGGGTTGGGCGAAGATCTCGGAGAGCCAGATCACCTCTGTTACCCAATCAGTGGTACTTTGATGCCAACGGCAAAGGAACAAGTTGGCCAACTACTGCTTAGTATGATGGATGAAACCGGGCAACACCCTAACCCACTGTTCATCCGCAACATTCTCGCGTCTATGTTGCAAACGCTGCATGCCAAAGATCAGTACCCATGTGTCGCGCTAGAGTTAGAATTCTATTTAATCGACAAAACTCGTGGGGAAAATGGCGAACCATTAACGGCAATTAATCCAACGAAGAAAACACGAGAAAAAGACACCGAGGTTTACGACCTTGATGGATTAGATGACTACGCGGATTTCTTGACCGATCTTAATCGAATCGCATTAGAACAAGGGTTGAATACGTCCGGCGCTCTTTCTGAGTCTGCACCGGGACAGTTTGAAATCAACTTCAACCATTCCAAAGATGTACTGCGAGCGTGTGATGAAATCATCATTGCAAAACGTTTGATTCGCCAAGTGGCTCACCAGCACGGGTTTGATGCGACATTTATGGCGAAGCCATTTGGTGAACAAGCGGGTAATGGCATGCACATTCACCTCAGCTTGGTTGATAAAGATGGTAACAACCACTTTAGTCAAACCGATGGTCAACCTAGCCCCTTCTTCTATCAAACCATGGCAGCCATGTTGTCACAAACCTCCGATGCCATGGGTTTGATTTGTCCGAACGTTAACTCCTTCCGCCGCTTTTTACCGGGTGCATATGTGCCAACAAAAGCTGACTGGGGAGAAAACCACCGAGGCGTGGCGCTGCGTGTGCCGATTAGCGACAGTAAAAACCGTCGTATTGAGCATCGTATCGCTGGCGCTGACGTTAACCCTTACATTCTCGCTGCAGTAGTACTTTCCGCAGTATTAGCGAGTGATAACTACACCAAAGACCAATGTCCGCCAACCTTAAGTGACGATGCTGTTGAACTGCCGCTGCGTATGTCAGAAGCGCTAGAGCGACTGGAGCACAGCGAGTTAGCTCAATACATCTCACAAGACTTTATTGACTTGTATCTAGCTTGCAAGCGGAGTGAACTCGCAGAATTTGAGCGAGCGATTACTCCATTGGAAATCGACTGGATGTTGCACTCGGCATAAACAAAGGAAATGCACTTTATGACAACGCAAACCAAGGCGCTGGATGCGCCGCTTAAAATCAATACTCAACATATTATTGTTTCTTTAATCTCAGTTGCGACGTTTATCTTTTTTACCACAATCGGATTAAATCATGAGGAAGGCGAAGCCTACGGATGGATGAGTCTTCTGCCAACCGCGTTGGTTTTGGTCTTTGCCCTCACGACACACCGAACTGTGGAAGCCCTTTTTAGTGGCGCAATTGCTGGGGTACTTTTGCTCAATCCAACCGAAGCGGTCGAGCAAATTGTCGATATTTCGATGAGTGTGATGATGGATGAAACCATCGCATGGATCATCCTCGTATGTGGTTTGATGGGCGGTCTAATTGCCGTGTTGGAGAAAGGCGGCAGTATTTTGAGCTTCTCCGATATGCTTGTCACCAAGGTCAAAAGCCGCAAGCAATCGATGTTGATGACATTTGCTCTGGGTATCCTGATCTTTATTGATGACTACTTAAACGCAATTGCGATTTCATCATCAATGAAAAAAGTCACTGACGGCTACAAGATCTCTCGTGAAAAGCTCTCTTATCTAGTGGATTCAACCGCAGCGCCTATCTGTATTCTGGTGCCAATTTCAACTTGGGCCATCTTCTTTAGCTCACTGCTAGAAGCAAACAGCGTCGCTGAAGCAGGCCAAGGTATTCAGACGTACATGCAAGCAATTCCTTACATGGCTTACGGCTGGGTAACCTTGGTCATTGTTTTACTCGTTGCGATGGAAAAAATCCCTGACCTCGGCGCAATGAAAAAAGCAGAAGAGCGTGCGAAGAATGGTCAAGTTCGTCCAGACGGCGCAACCGATGTGGACTTTGGTTCTGAAGTTTCTGCGCACACCAATCCGACAATGGGTCTGATCAACTTCCTTTTACCGATGATCGTCCTCGTTGCTGCCAGCTGGTACTTTGGTATCGACCTACTGGCGGGGGTTTTCGTCGCGCTGATCTTCACCATTAGCTTCTACGGCGCACAAAAACTGATTTCAATGAACGATATGTTCGAGGCTGTTTATGATGGCATTAAAGTCATGCTACTACCGCTTGCAACCGTAATTGGTGGCTTCATGCTGAAATCCGTCAATGACTCGCTAGGTGTCACGCAATACGTGATTGAGACCGTAAGCCCTTACTTATCGGCGTCTTACTTCCCTGCGATTATCTTTATGATTACTGGTGCGTTGGTCTTTGCTACTGCATCTTCTTGGGGAACATTCGCGGTAGCGATGCCAATAGTTCTGCCTTTGGGTGAACAGCTTGGCGTGCCACTACACTTAACCGTTGCGGCTCTACTTTCGGCATCAGCGGCCGGTAGCCACTCTTGTTTCTTTAGTGACTCTACCGTGTTGTCTGCACAAGGCTCTGGTTGTACGTCCATGCAACACGCGACAACACAGTTCCCTTATGCACTGATTGGTATTGTTGCAACCGCGATTTTCTTCTTCATCATCGGTTAAGATTAGCCCTAAAAGCAAAGCCCTGCTCACCAATGAGCAGGGCTTTTTAGTTTGGCGAAACATCCGAAGCGGAAACAGGCAGAATCTCAACTAAACCTGCACCGCTTTAATATGCTTGATGATACTGGCGTAAAGTAAGGCATACCAAACGATGAATGGCAGAACATCGACGGACGAGCTCACCACAATGCCATCCTCAGGCATCACAGTCATGTAGTAGGCAAGCAAAAATACAGATATCGGAATCAATAACGTACAAAACCGCACTGACACAACAAAGCTAATACTAAAGTAACGCCCAAGGAAATCCGTACCATGTTCGGAACCATTGGCCTTATACGCCCAGTACGTACCAAACAAGACAATCAGAATATAAGACACAGATTCGACAGCATCCCATACATTTTGTGGTTCGAGTGGCGAGATGGAAATAAGCTCAATACCAATAGTCACAAACGCTATGCTTAAAAACATATACAAGAACTTATCTTTTTCCGACAGTTTGTTGGCTCGAATATCGTTCTTCAGACTTTGTACATCCCAAAAATACATAGCGACTCCTTTAAGTATTGCTCGTCTTGAACTGAACACGCCGAGTGATACTTGCGCAATTAATTCATAGTAACTCGAAATATAAATTAAAAATCAAATAGATAGTCAAATCGACTAAAAATACTCTCGCACAAATGGGATGGTTTGTCTCTAAGAAATCTCTCGTTATCGGTACCGTCTTTAACTCAACAAGACCAATGTACCAAACCGATTTTTACAACGTAATTGGCAGTCAAAATCACTAACTTTCTAATTTATCTTTGAAGGCATAAGCAATACATTGCATTATAAGAAGCCGCTTACCGCTATTGCACTAACTTACCGACCAAGGAGGGTCTGAAATGAAATTAGCACAGTTAAATATTGCGCTTGCCAAATATCCTCTGGATGCACCTGAAATTAGAGAATTTGTAGACAATTTAGACTTAGTTAATGGTATTGCTGAAGAGAGTGAAGGCTTTGTTTGGCGTTTAAAAGACGACTCCGGTGATGCCACCAGCATTAAATTGTTTGAAGACCCAAACATGATTGTAAACATGTCTGTCTGGGAAAGTACTGACGCACTCAAAAACTTTATGTTCCGTACTGACCATAGAGATTTCATGCGCCGAAAAAGCGAATGGTTTCATCGATTAACAGAAGATAGCTATGTTCTATGGTGGGTTGAAGATGGCCATATACCAACACCACAAGAAGCTTTATTCCGCCTTCAACATTTGCGCGATAACGGAGATACGCCCTTTGCTTTCACATTTAAAACTAACTTTACAGAAGCAGATCTTACGTGAGCTATGCGCTGGTTAAATCGCTAAGTTGTATAAAGCACCGATATGACATGCCTCACCCCATCATTGGAGTTGTGCACTTCAAGGGAAATTGTAACTGACTCTAAAGGATAAAGAGTGATAGATCATTTTGAAATTAAGGTAGCAGCATTCGAAGAATGTCGTGCATTTTACATGAATGCGCTGGAGCCATTAGGCATTGAACTCAAATGGTCAGATGAAAATGCTGCTGGTTTCGGGCTTTCGAGCGAGCCAAATGTAAGATTTCTCATTGAAAAAGGTGTCAGTAATTCAACATGCCACATCGCTTTTTCTGCATTAGACAAACGACAAGTTACAGCATTTCACGAAGCGGGTTTGAGTTCGGAGGTTGCATTGCTTACACCATAACAAGACATTGCTTGCTAGTGTAAGATTTTATCAAAAAGGACTTTATGAAATTATCTGAGTTACAAAGCTATGTTCCTTTTAACTGTACTAATTCAGACCTGATCTGACAGTTACCCACTTTTTGACTCGGTGCCTGTCAGATTATATCTGGGCTAGATTCTTTTCAGCCCAGATTGATTTCGCATCCTCTAATGTTTCTATCGGCGTTCTGCCGCAACACATTTTTCCTTGATGAGTACGATGATTGTTGTAGTAGTCCATCCATTCGTCCAGATCTTTCTGTAGCTCTTCCATCGACCCATACAGTTTCTTTCTGAATGTTACTTGGTAGAACTCATTCAATATGGTCTTGTGGAAGCGCTCTCAGATGCCTTTTGTCTGTGGCGACATCGCTTTAGTTTTCGTGTGGTCTATATCATTTATGGCTAGATAGAGTTGATAGTCGTGCTGTTCAACGCGGCCACAGTATTCAGTACCTCGGTCGATTAAGATTCTGAGCATAGGTAGCGCATGAGCCTCGAAGAACGGTAGGACTTTGTCATTGAGCATATCTGCTGCCGTGATTGGTGTTTTGGTTGTGTAGAGCTTAGCGAAAGCCACTTTGTTATAGGTATCAACGAACGTCTGCTGATAGATGCGTCCAACACCCTTAAGGTTGCCGACATAAAACGTGTCCTGAGAGCCTAGATAACCTGGATGGGCTGTTTCTATTTCACCGCAAGCTTCATCATCGTGCTTCTTACGTTCAAGAGCAGCAACTTGCTCGTGCGTTAGAATGATACCGTTTTCAGCTACCTGTTTTTCTAAGGCGCTTTTTGAAGTTTTCTAGGTCATGACGCAACCAGGTTGAACACACGCCACTTGGAGAAATAAATACACCTAGCTTACGCAGCTCATTGCTTGTCCGAACTTGCCCATGAGCAAGAAAATCAATGGCGTACTTGAGAACGGCTTGCTCTGTTTCACTATCTACTCGGTTCTTCAAGTTTGGTGTTCTTCTGCTTTGATTAATCAGAGCATCAATGCCACCAGTTTCAACCAATCCTTGATAGCGATAAAAAGTGTCTCGTGAGACCCCCATAACCTTGCAGGCTCTAGATACATTGCCAAGCTCTTCTGCAAGATTGAGAAGACCAGCTTTGTGTTTGATGATTGGATTGCTAGTATGAAGCATGGGAGTTACCTCTTATTGTCTTTGATTACAGATTCAGCACCGTTAATCAAAGTGGGTAACTCTCTTCTTTTCAAATTGAAGTGTCAGATCTAGTCGGAACTGAAGACTAAAAATTAAAATACGGAAACAAGCCCAAGAACATACGAA
This sequence comes from Vibrio sp. VP6, assembly GCF_028823755.1. Taxonomy (NCBI): domain Bacteria; kingdom Pseudomonadati; phylum Pseudomonadota; class Gammaproteobacteria; order Vibrionales; family Vibrionaceae; genus Vibrio; species Vibrio sp. VP6. The sequence continues at coordinate 7,008 of NZ_JAPEID010000019.1, read as the reverse complement.
CATTAGCCCTAAACATTATGCTTTAGCTGCGCTTTTCTCGTTGGCAACTAACGCCGCGTTAAGTGGTGAACAACGCGACCACGTTAACTAAACCATTGTGCCATAAACACTAAAGCCGATTCGAATTGAGAGTGCCAAGCGTTGTGAATCCGTCTGGAACGCTTTGTTATAAGCGTGGTTTGAGCATATGCACGAACTGTTCATCTTGCCTTGTTACCTCAAAGCCAAACTTTTTATATAGTTGCCCTACTCGATTACCTTGCAAATAACAAAGCTGAATTGGCAGTGATTTTTCATTAGCAAATTAAATTACAGTTTTCAAAACTTGACTACCAATACCTTTACCTTGGCAGGATGGCAATAAGAAAAAGCGACAAAAATACAAGTGCTCAGGATGGGCCTGCACTAGGTAACTACCAACAGGTACTCCTTCAATTTCTATGATGGTTGGTTTCGCTTCATTCCACTCATTGCGATGAATTGCTTTTTGTACGTTTTCGTCCCAACCAAAAACGGCTTTTACTGGTTCATATTCGGCAGCCTTCTTTAGCTCAAATAGGAACTCGTAGTCTTCATCTATGGCTTCACGAACTTCAAACACTTATATCTCCAAATTCAACTGTATCTTGAAAGCTTATAACGCCACATTAAGGTGTGAGCAACGCTACCACGAAACTCAACCAAACCACCGTAAACACAAAACCCAACGATGGAATGAAAAATGCCAAGCGTTGGGAATCAATCTTAAATGCTTTGTTACATGCGCACCAACGATGCCCCTATGGCTCACCTCCAACACCAACATATAGACTAATCATTTCATGTAACACCGAATTTTTACTATATTCCCGTGTTCCAGATACCTCTATACTCGAGAATTTTGAATCAACCACAAGTTCAAGTTTTTCACTATCATAGAACCATATTGAAAAAAAGTCTGGGCTAACTGTTAATTGATGTTTATCTTTAATACCATCTAGTATTAAACCAACTCGTAACTTTAGCTTATCTAAATTTAACTTTTCTGATTGATAATTAACCACATAGTTATTCATTAGACAATATTTATTTTCAAATATTAACTGGTCTCCATCACTAAAAGTGTAATAGTGCCTTATTACTTTCTCATCACTATCTGTATCAATCCCCTCATAGACATAAAATGCAGAAGAGCCTTTGATCAATGGCATGAAAGAGATTTCATCACAGGCACTTGAATAAAATGGACTTAAAGCCAAGCAAAAGATCAGTATGCAATTGGATACCCTCATCAATCAAACCTCGTGATTTTTTTTGCATTAGGGACAACTTCTATATGCCAACATTTATTTGACTTTCCTGTTTCATCAATGAACTTATTGATATATCCGTCTTCTGTTAATGCTTTCAAAACAGCAGTAATTTTTTTAACAGAAAAAACTCACTATTAGCTGCTCTTGTAGAATTAACACCGATATCAATAACATTGTATTTCTTATAGTCCTCAACAGTTGTACAATGCTTTGAAACCTTTTTACCATCTCTAGCTAATAGTTCTATTTTTTCTTTCATTAGTCTTATAACTTCATGTTTATCTTTTTTTGAATTACTACTATAAACATCAAGAACAGCGTCGCCATTTTTACCATACAGCTGTTTTTGTTTTTTCAAATCAATTCTAGCGTTTCTATACATTATGGACGCTTGCTCTTCAGGAAATCTTAATGTACTAGATATTACCGCACACTTCATTCCAGCTTGTGCTAACGCTAACCTAATAACATTAATAGAATAACTACTTACTAATCTTTTATCGCTAGGGAGTGATGATTTATAGCTAACAGAATAGTCTGTAGTTGACAACTTATTCCTTGACTCTATTTCAACATTTTAATTGCGTACAATTAATGAACTACTAAGTTTTTCCTTTTCTTCTTTAGGCACATACATTAATAGCTCGCGAAAAGTTCTTCCATTCGGATCAACTCTACCATCAGGCTTCCAACCTGGCATTATAGTTCTTTGATAAGAAAATATTGCTCCGATTGTCTTTGAACCACACAAACCATCGGTTATTAGCTTTTCTGCTTTAGCTTGACTGTTTAGCAAAATCTGAACAATTTTTACATCTTTTTTCTTATTAACTCCACCAGCACCAACTGAACTCTCGATCACTACCATCAACAAATCCCCATAAACTTAAAATAGCAATTATGTTATTCAGGCATTTCCAATCTTCAACAGGAGTCAATCAACATTCGACAGACTTCTAGAAATATCTATAGTAAATGTAATTAACAAACTAGCCACTATTATCAAGCATGTAACGCCCTGCTAAGGGCTGAGCAATGCAATACTGAAGCCGCCGCAAACCACCTTAATCACTAATTCAACGCATAGTAAAAATGCCACGCGTTGCGAATCACTCTTAAACAGTTTGTTAGTTGAATTGTTTCACCGCTCTACACTTGGGAAAAGTTGAACAACCCCAAAACTGTTTACCTATATTTTCACCACGATTGGTTTCACGCAACACCATTTCAGAGCCGCAACGGGGGCACTGATTTGAGCTAGCTTTGGATGTGACAACTTCTTTGACATGTTTACGATGCTTTAAATCCGTAATAACTCCACGCTTTAACTTTATCTGGTTTATAGACTCAGTTAACCGAGCATAATCATTGTCAGAGAACACTACATCGTTAAATTGCTGAATGTATCGAATACTTCCTCGAGCATAGGTAACGTTTGGAGGCATTTCGGTTTTAAAGGTGCTATCGCCGATGAAAACAATAACTGAATGCAAGTGCTCTTCACTGCAACCTAGCAAGGTTTCCAGAGCTTTTATGTGCTTGTAATTCTGATGCAGTGGGTTTTGAAATTTAGAGGAATGACGGTAAATCTTTTGTGTCCACTGCTTCTGGCGAGCCGAGCCAAATATCCAACCTTTCATATTCTTAGTTTCAACGACAAAGATGCCATATTTAGAAACCACAATATGGTCGACTTGAGTTGTACCATCGCTAGTCGGCAACGTTACGTCTTTTATTAGCGTGTAATCAGACTCTGGTAATTTGGACAAAAGACGGTTCACGAGAAACTCACCGAATACACCTTTTAGCCACCTACTTTTGAAAACGCTAACAATGAGTAATAAAGGCACTAGATACCAGACTTGCGCAAACACATTAAGAAATGCTTCAAAAATATTCACGGATTTTCCCTATTCAACTAACGCCGCATTAAGGGGTGAACAACGCAGCCGCCCAACCTAACCCATTGTGCCGTAAACACTAAAGCCGATTCAAACCAAAACTGCCAAGCGTTGTGAATCCCTCTTGAATGCTTTGTTAGTTGCCAAGCCTAACGCTTTGATTTGAAATTAATTGTAGCTTTGCCAACACGAACTTTACGTGTTTTGAAAAACTTAAATCAGGCGCAGTTTCAAAGCGCCTGTCACTGAAACCACTTGGAACAAACAGCGCCGTAGAATGCCGTCTAACAACACCAAAAAGCTCATTTGAAAAGACAATGCCACAAAGCTGACTTTCAACAAGTAAATCGGCTTCTGAAACGGCAAACCAAACTAGGAAAAGATCGATGCTCAATTCCCCGAGCCAAGATCCCGAAGTTCTAAGTGCAGTATCGATCAAAGCACACGAACGATTAGACCTAAACATTCTGTTTTAGCTGCGATTTTCTCGTTGGCAACTAACGCCCGCTTAAGGGGCAGACAACACTACTACCGAGCTGCCGCATAATACCGTAATCACAAAAGCCAACGCATAGTAAAAATGCCACGCGTTGGCTGTCCCTCTTGAAGCGTTTGTTAGATAAAATCATTCTTCGGTATTTTCAAGCCCTTTAAGACGTGAAATTTCTTTTCTTAAGTTTTCATTTTCTGATCTCAAGACTTCTGACTCTGATTTAAGCTGATGTATTTGAAGATCTTTTTTATCAACGCCCCCCTTAATATCTAACAACACTTCAAGCTCATCCTTATAAGGCATAATAGGCTGGTATAACTGATAAAATGCTCGGCCTATTGCCCCCCTGAAAAGCTCCAATTTTGGTTGATGTGAACCGCAAGATAGAATATGTGGTGTAGCAATTCCTGGATATGGATCAATATATACTATTTTTGACATTCCTAATTGATATGCTTTTTTAGCACAAAGTTCACATGGACTAGCTGTCGTAAATAGTATACCGCCATTAACACCTTGACCACCATGCTTTGAAATTTGCAAAAAAGCATTTTCTTCTGCATGCAAAGACCTCGTATGCACTTGGTTTTTCTTTTGCTCCACCTGATTCTGTAAATCTTTAAAACAAAATGCTAGATTTCTCCCATCCAAATGCTTATATCTACGAACCTGATCAAACTTATTTTTTAATACAGTTCTAAATTCTTTATCATTTTTTTCATACTTACTATAAGCACTTTCATCAAACCCATTTAATAAATCTTCGGCACTTCTTAATAGACATGGGACCTGGCCTTGAGCTGTATTGTTCCAACCAACAGCTTTAACAGAATACCCATTATCGGTCACAACTGCACCAACTTGCCTAGATATACAACCCGAATTTTGTTTTACACTATAAGCTAGTTGCATACAGCTTTCAGTTGAAGTAGGCATAACTAACCCTGGATGTAACATCAATGCGACATACCACGCAAGTTGTGCTCTTAACTCACTATGACCAAACTGATTTTCTCTAGGATTATTTATATGAATGTCAGCTAGCTCTATACATTTTTGTATATTTTGAGAAATATATTTTTGATAACCAACCAATTTCTCTGGATATTCTTTTGTATCTAATTCCTTAATTTGTACAGAAGTAAATTTATGGCTTTCCATGAGATGTTTCAATCTGTTTTCATTACTAGTATTTACAGACATCAAATAAAAACCAGAATATCTATCCCTTAGATATACAGCTTCATATGGATTACGAATTGCATCTATAACGATATAGCATGGCCTATTATTAATCTTACAAAAGTATCGTGCAGATTTAATGATTGAATTAATCAATGATGGGAATGAAAATATAAAATCCTCATTAAATTCTTTACAATTGGCTAAACCTGAAGAGCGAATATTGTCACCGACCAACTGATACAACTTTGTATACGCACCCGGTTTAATTTTAGTTATTTCATCCTTAAGTTCATTAGATAGTACAGGCAGCCAATTAAAAAATATCTTGTAGCATTCCTCTTTTTTCTTATTTAAACTATCAACAGTATTTTCCTCACTCATGAAATATCCGTTGACTCTATGATGCGCATTCTCATATTTCTCACGAAAATTAGACATAATTTGGGAAACTTCTGGCAGTGGAGTATCTAGTGTTTCACTCAATAATACACAAAACTCAGAAAAATTCAGTCTCAAAATATAGCCAGTTATTACTGTTCTAACTTGAAGCCATAAAAATGGCTTCCTGTTTTTTTCTATATACTTCTTAACAATTCTATATTTTCTTTGCTCATTTCCAGAAAAGTGTGACTGTCCTGGGTCGGGTAAATCTAGACTTTTAGCAGATAGAATTTCAGCGGATGTAGAACATCCAGATCCAGTCCTACCTGTCAAACCAATAATAAGAAAATCACTAATTTCTTCAAAGATTTTATCTATAGCCAATGACTCTTTTTTTCTTTCCATTACATTCTCTCTTATTTATTTTGTCTAACGCCCTGTTAAGGGGTGAGCAACGCAATACCGAAGCCGCCGCAAACCACCTTAAACACTAAAATCAACGCATAGTAAAAATGCCACGCGTTGCGAATCCCTCTTGAACAGTTTGTTAACTGAGCGCCCTTCAGTTTTCGCCGAGCTTACAGCCACTGTAGCCAAAGCTGGTTTCACTAATTAATGATTAGTAAAGCTAACTCAAATATGTGTTTAACCAAAAGATTACAGTTTATCTTTAGTTTGAAATGTGTCTCACAACACCATACTTCGGCGATGTAAGTTCGCCGAACTAATCGCGAATGCCTTATATTATTAGAAGGCTTTGTGCCGCCTTTCACATCAGTAAACTTAAGTACCAAATTTAAATTAGTCGCATTAGCTAAATTAAGGAAACCAACCGAACACGCTAGACCTCTGGACCTAGAAACCGTATCAATGTGCTTTCGTATTTTCTGCGCCAGTTAACGCCGCGTTAAGGGGTGAACAACGCGGTGCCACCCAGCTTAAATCATTGTGCCATAAACACAAAAGCTAAACTTTGAACCAAAACTGCCAAGCGTTGAGAATCCCTCTTAAACGCTTTGTTATGTGTATAATCCTAAATGCTTTTCGATGAAGGCTAAGTCAGCCTCAAAGAAGTCACCACGAGGAATATCGGTAGGAATAAACCAGTAGAAAGTCTGCTTCCGTTCTGGGTCTACGGCTGTTGGCTCTTGGTTCGGTAGAGCCTCTAAAACTACATAACTTATTTCACCACCATAGCAATTTTGAGCAGTGTGATTACCTAGAACCTTAAGGCCATTTAAACCTGTTTCTTCCCATAGTTCCCGTATAGCGGCTTGCTCACCACTTTCATCAGAATCAACCGAACCGCCCGGAAATTCAAAAACCATACCTTTACCACGTCGGTAGCGGTTCTGAATAAGAACTTTACCTTGTTTTACCACTACAGCCATTGATAGATCTTTCAAACTGAACGCCTTTCCAAGCGGATACACATAACGCCCTGTTAAGGGGTGAGCAACGCAATACTCAAGCCGCCGCATACCACCTTAAACACTAAAACCAACGCATAGTGAAAATGCCACGCGTTACGAATCCCTCTTAAACAGATTGTTAGGCTCCTTGGATTCAAGTACGAAGTGCGACACCTCTGAACATAAAAACAGTGAAATGCGATAATCATGAAGTTTGCTCCCGCCAAGAAGTAAAAAACATGAGATACACGCACCTCACTGAGAACGAAAGGTATATGATTTCTGCGCTCAGAAAGCAAGGGATTAGTACCGCTAAAATAGCTAAACAACTGGGGCGTCACAAA